>DASVPS010000074.1:0-10388 GCA_036389555.1 Pyrinomonadaceae bacterium | reverse complement strand
CCCCCCGACGCCGCTGCTGCTGCTGTCGCCGCCGTTGCCGCGCGCGTCCCGTTAAAAAATTGTTCACGTTCAGCCACCGAATTGGAGACTCCTGATGAAGAAGTTAATTTTCATGCTCGCGCTCTGCGGCGCGTTAAGCTCATTCAGTCACACGGAAATCATGGCACAAGCTAACCAGCAAACACCCACGCCGCCCACGGCCAAAAAACTCGCTCGCACCCAGACCGTTCACGGCGACACGCTCAACGACGAATACTTCTGGCTGCGCGAGAAGACCGACAAGGAAGTCATCTCTTACCTCGAAGCCGAAAACGCCTACACCGACGCGCTGATGAAAGGGACGGAAGCCTTTCAGGAGAAGCTCTACCAGGAGATGCTCGCGCGCATCAAACAGACGGACGCCAACGTCCCTTATAGACAGGACGGTTACTACTATTACTCGCGCACCGAGACGGGCAAGCAATACCCCATCTTCGCGCGCAAGAAGGGCAGCCTGACCGCGCCCGAAGAGATCACGCTCGACCTCAACGAGTTGGCGAAGGGGCAGAAGTACACGGCGATTTCCACCTACGCCGTCAGCGACGACACGAACCTCCTCGCCTACTCGCACGACACGACGGGCTTTCGCGAATACTTCCTCCGCATCAAAGACCTGCGCACAGGCAAACTCCTGCCCGACGACATCGGCAAAGTCTCCGGCGCGTTCTGGGCTGACGCCAAAACTCTCTTCTACATCACGGAGGACGCCGCCAAACGCCCACACCGCCTCTATCGCCACACGCTCGGCGACCCCAAAGAGAAGGACGTGCTTGTTCACGAAGAGAAGGACGAACTCTATCGCCTCGGCGCGCGCCGCTCGCGCAGCCGCCAGTACATCTTCATTGCCTCTTCGAGTTCCAACAACACAGAGTATCGTTACCTGCGCGCAGACAAGCTGACCGAGCCTTTCAAAATGATCACGCCGCGCGCCGGCGAGCACGAGTATTATCCAGACCATCACGGCGACCGATTCTTCATCCTGACGAACGATAAGGGACGCGGCTTCCGCGTCGTCACCGCGCCCGCCTCAGACCCGCGGCCGGAGAACTGGAAGGAGTTCATCCCGCACCGCAAAGGCGTCACGCTCGAATCGCAGTCCATCTTCGCCAATCACTACGTCGTCTCCGAGCGCGATCAGGGCTTGCAGAAAGTGCGCGTCGTTGACCTCAAGTCGAACGCCACGCACTATCTCGAATTCCCCGAACCCGTCTATTCCGCCTTCGTCAACTACACGCCGGAGTTCGACACGACGACGCTGCGCTTCAGCTATCAATCGTTCACCACGCCGCCGAGCATCTACGATTACGACATGCGTGGACGCAAGCGCGAACTCATGAAGCAGACCGAGGTGCTCGGCGGCTACGACCCGTCGAAGTATGCCTCGGAGCGCACCTTCGCCGTCGCCGCGGACGGCGTGCGCATCCCCATCTCGCTCTACTACCGCAAAGATTTGCGCAAAGCCGGCACGCCGCAAGCGATGTTGCTGAACGCTTACGGCTCTTACGGCATCCCGTCGAACGTCGGCTTCAACTCCAACCGTCTTTCGCTCATTGACCGTGGCGTCGTCTTCGCCCTCGCGCACATTCGCGGCGGCGGCGACCTCGGCAAAGAGTGGCACGACGAAGGCAAGATGTTGAAGAAGAAGAACACCTTCACGGATTTCATCGCCGCCGCCGAACACCTGGTCAAAGAGAAGTACACGGCGAAAGACCGGCTCGTCATCACGGGCGGCAGCGCGGGCGGACTCCTGATGGGCGCGGTCGCCAACATGCGTCCCGATCTCTTCAAGGCCATCGTCACCTACGTCCCCTTCGTCGATGTCATCAACACGATGATGGATGCGTCGCTTCCGCTGACGGTGCAGGAGTATCTCGAATGGGGCAACCCGAACGACAAAGAGGCTTACGCCTACATGAAGTCGTACAGCCCTTACGACAACATCGAGGCCAAAGAGTACCCGACGATGCTCGTCAAGACTTCACTGAACGACAGCCAGGTGATGTACTGGGAGCCTGCGAAGTACGTCGCTAAGCTGCGCGCGATGAAGACCGACAAGAACCCGCTCCTGATGAAGATCAACATGGGCGCGGGACACGGCGGCTCTTCGGGGCGCTACGACGCCCTGCGCGAGACGGCCTTCGACTACGCCTTCATCTTGCAGCAGTTCGGCATCAACAATTAAAGCCGTAAATCGTGAATCGTAAATCGTGAATGGATAAAAGCCGTAAATCATGAATCGTAAATCGTGAATAGAGAAAAGCAGTTTCTATTCACGATTTACGATTCACGATTTACGGCTTTTTAGGCTTCGCGCAGGTGGAGCGTGTCTCTGCGCCGGTCTGCCTGCGGGAGCGTGCGCAGGTGCGCCACGTAGCGTTCGCGGTCATCATCGCTCATCTCTTCGATGCGTACGCCGACGAGATGGCCTTCGCCCGCGCCCTCTGCGTCGAGTTGCTCGAAGCGCGCGGCCGTGGCGATCAAAGTGACCGCGCCGGACGGGAGTTCGAGCGTGATCGACAGCTTATTTTCTTTGAGCGTGATGTAGTCGCCGCCGATGCGTATGGAGGGCACGATCAGGTTCAGGTCGCCCTCGCCGAGGTCGCGCGTGCGCCCCGTGAGAGAAGCCCTGGGCTTCGCTGACGGCGTGCCGCCGCGCTTCGGGTCGGCGATTGAGACGTTGAATGGGATGCGTGCGGCGTAACGCGCGCCGCGCCGACGCGCGCTGCGCCGGTCTGTGACGTAGTCGCGCAACAGTGTCGAAGCTTTGTTTCTTAATCCTTCCATGCTCGCGAGGCCTCCTTATGCAATACAAGGTGTCGGGACTGGCTCGCGCCGTGCGAAACGTGAACGGCGACGCGGCTCAAAGGGGGCATACTCCGGGGAAGACCGCTGACTTGTGGCGACATCATAACATCGCTCGTGGCCTTCGTGGCAACGACGCGCGCGGCACGGGCAACGATGCGCGCGGCGCGTCGCTAGTTCCTACGCGGTCGCGCTGTGGTCACTCATCCTCGCCGTGCGCGAGTTGCCGCTGCCGCGCGCATCGCACGCGCGCGTGCCGCCGTCCGTCGTTTGCGCCGGCTCGCGTTTGCGCGGCGGGCGCGGGTAATGATATTTTTCGCTTGCCATTCAGCCGTCTCTAATTCTGTTGTTTCCCGAAAGATTTTTTCATGCCGCCTCGGAATAGTTGGGGCTTGAAGCTTGCGCTCCGGTCGTCCCGGCCGACGGGCGCGCGTCCCTGCAACTAACTTCCGCACGCTGCGTACTACAACGACATCGCCCTTTCACTCAGGAGAAATCACCCGCATGCGCCCACACGTCACGACCATAAAACTACTCTCTATCGCTATGCGCCTGTGCCTGCTCGCGCTGCTCGTCTCCACGCTGGCCGTCGCGCCGCGCGCGCAGGAGGAGAAACAGACGGAGAAAGAGGCCGTCGAGAAAGCGAAACAGGAAGAGGCCAAAAAGGCCGAGACCGAGAAGCCGAAACCCGACGAGGCGAAGAAAGCCGAAGAGGCGAAGAAACCCGCCGACCCGATGAGTGCGCCCACCTTCAACGGGCTTCGCATGCGGCTCATCGGCCCGGCCTTCACCTCCGGGCGCGTCGTCGGCATCGCCGTCGATCCGAAGGACAAGAGCCGTTATTACGTCGCCGCAGCCTCAGGCGGCGTCTGGAAGACCACGAACGCGGGGACGACCTGGACGCCCGTCTTCGACAACGAAGCCTCTTACTCAATCGGCGTGGTCGTGCTCGACCCGAAAAACCCGCTCACCGTCTGGGTCGGCACGGGCGAGAACAACAGCCAGCGCAGCGTCTCGTACGGCAACGGCGTCTATCGTTCGGACGACGGAGGCAGGAGTTGGAAAAACGTCGGCCTCAAAACTTCCGAACACATCGGGCGCATCGCGATTGACCCGCGCGACTCGAACACCGTCTACGTCGCCGCGCAGGGGCCGCTCTGGGGCGCGGGCGGCGAACGCGGTCTCTACAAGACGACCGACAACGGCAAGACCTGGAACCAGATTTTGAAGATCAGCGAGAACACGGGCGTCACAGATGTCGTCATCGATCCGAACAACCCCGACACACTCTACGCCGCTGCCTATCAACGTCGCCGCCACGTCTTCACCATGATCAACGGCGGGCCTGAAAGCGCGCTCTACAAGTCAACGGACGCGGGCGCGACGTGGAACAAACTGACGCGCGGCCTGCCCACTTCCGACATGGGGCGCATCGGCCTCGCCATCTCGCCCGTGGACACCAATGTCATCTACGCGACCGTCGAGGCTGCGGACAAAAAGGGCGGCATCTTTCGTTCCACTGATCGCGGCGGCAATTGGGAACGCAGGAACGAGTTCGACACGACGGCGATGTACTACTCGCAAATCTACGCCGACCCGAAAGAGCTTGAGCGCATCTACGTGATGAACGTCTTCGCGATGGTTTCCAACGACGGCGGCAAAACTTTGCAGCGCCTCGGCGAACGCTCGAAGCACGTGGACAACCACTTCCTCTGGATCGATCCCGACAACACGAACCACTATCTCATCGGCTCGGACGGCGGCGTCTACGAATCATACGACCGCGCCGCAACGTGGGACTTCGTCGAGAATTTGCCCATCACGCAGTTCTACGACGTGACGACCGACAATGCCACGCCCTTCTATAACGTCTACGGCGGCACGCAGGACAACTTCAGCGTCGGCGGCCCGGCGCGCACGCGCAGCGCCTCCGGCATCACGAACGCCGACTGGTTCGTCACGCAGGGCGGCGACGGCTTCCGCTCGCAGGTTGACCCGACCGACCCGAACATCATCTACGCCGAATATCAACACGGCGGCCTCGCGCGCTTCGACAAGCGCACGGGCGAGCGCGTCGGCATCCAGCCCGCAGTCGGGCGCGGCGAAGACCCTTTGCGTCTTAACTGGGACGTGCCTTTCATCATCAGCCCGCACCTCCACACGCGCCTCTACTTCGCCGCCAACCGCCTCTACCGTTCGGACGACCGCGGCGACAGTTGGAGGATCGTGAGCGGCGAACTCTCGCGCGCTCTCGACCGCGACAAGTTGCCAGTGATGGGCAGAGTGTGGGGCGTCGATGCCGTCGCGCGGCACGCTTCGACGGCCTTTTACGGTAACGCTTCCGCGCTCGCCGAGTCGCAGAAGAAGGAGGGCTTGATCTACGTCGGCAGCGACGACGGCTTGATGCAAGTGACGGAAGACGGTGGCAAGAACTGGCGCAAGATCGACAAGTTTCCCGGCGTGCCAGACATGGCCTACGTCTCGCGCATCGTCACCTCCGTTCACGACGCGAACACCGTCTATGCCTCTTTCGACAACCACTGGAACGCGGACTTCGCGCCCTACCTGTTGAAATCGACGGACGCCGGGCGCACGTGGGTCTCGCTCAAGGGCGACCTGCCCGCGAACGGCCCCGTGCTCGCCGTCGCAGAGGATCACGTCAATCCGAATTTGTTGTTCGCGGGCACGGAGTTCGGCGTCTTCTTCTCAACGAACGGCGGCGCGAAGTGGGTGCAACTCAAAGGCAACTTCCCCGTGATTGCCGTTCGCGACCTCGCCATCCAGAGAGGCGAAAACGATCTCGTCATCGGCACGTTCGGGCGCGGCATCTACGTGCTCGACAACTATGCGCCGCTGCGTCTGGTCTCGTCCGAGATGCTCCGGGGCGAGAGCTTTCTGTTCCCCGTCAAAGACGCGCTCATGTACATCCAGTCGCAGCCGCTCGGCGGGCGCGGCAAAGTTTTTCAGGGCGAGTCTTTTTACACGGCGGAGAACCCGCCCTTCGGCGCGACCTTCACCTACTATCTGAAAGAGACGATCAAGACGCGCAAAGTGAGGCGGCAGGAGGCGGAGAAGGAGGCCGAAAAGCGCAACGCCGCCCTCGTGCTTCCGACGGGCGAAGACCTGCGCGCGGAGGAAGAGGAAGAAGCGCCCGTCATCATCCTGACCGTGACGGATGCGTCGGGGCGCGTCGTGCGTCGTCTGACCGGGGCAGTCACGGCGGGGATGCAGCGCGTGACGTGGGACTTGCGTTCCCCCTCGCCGACGCTTGCCGCGCCGCCCGCGCCCGACGCCGAGGCCGACCCGTTCTTTGAAGCCCCGGCCGGGCCGCTCGTCATGCCCGGCACGTATAAAGTTTCGATGGCGAAGCGCGTCGGCGGCGTGTTGACGCCGCTCGGCGCGACGCAGACGTTCAACGTCGTGGTCGAAGGACAGTCGGGCATGTCCGAGGCGGATCGCACTGCGCTCGTAGAGTTCCAGCAGAAGGTCGCGCGACTCCAACGCGCCGTGGCGGGCGCATCGGAGACCGCAGGCGCGCTCAAGCCTCGACTCGCCTCGATCCGTCGCGCCCTGCTCGATACGCCGTCGGCGGGCGACAAGTTGCTGGACGACGCCACGGCCATTGACCGCCGCGTCAATACCATCCTGCGCTTGCTGCGGGGCGACAGCGTGCTGCGCGCGCGCAACCAGAACACGCCGCCTTCGATCAGCGACCGCGTCGGCCAGATCGTCGGCGAGCAGCGCATGGCTATCGCTCGCCCCACGGGGACGCACGCCGCGCAATACGCAGTCGCCGCGCAGGAGTTCGAGGCGGTGCTGGCCGACCTGCGCGCCCTCATCGAAGGCGACCTCGCCCGTCTGGAAAAGGCCATGGAAGCCGCCGGCGCACCCCACACGCCCGGGCGCATCCCGGAATGGAAAGAGAACTAGAAGAACTGATGAATGATGAATGCGGAATGATGAAGTGAAGACGGAGGGCATTTGCTCTCGTTCATCATTCATCATTCCGCATTCATCATTTTCCCTCGAAGGAGCTTTATGTTGAAAAGAAAATTCACCGCCCTGCTCCTGTTGACCGCCGTGGTGTTCGTGCTGCTCGCGCCGCTGGTGCGGGCGTAGACGCCGCCGTTTCTGTCGGACGGCGAGATTCGCATGCTCTCGAATGAAATTAAAGGCAGGAGTTGCGTCCCTGCCCGGAGCAAATTAAAAGGCCGCGTGGACTTATTGCCACGCGGCCTTTTGTTTATGTCTCGGGTGCTGACGTGATTATGCGTCGGGAGGGTCTAACCTTTGCGCAGTTCGGTGAGCACCTGCTTGGCGACGGATTTGAGCGTGTCGAAGACGCCGACGCCTTTGTAGGCGACCGCTTCGTGGACGGCCTCGTCTTTGCGGCGCAGTTCGCTCACGAGTTCATCGGGGGGGATGATGTTGGGCAAATCGCGTTTGTTGAGTTGGAGCACGTAGGGCAGTTTTAACAGATCGTAGCCGTTGGCTTTGAGGTTCTCTTCGAGGTTGTAGAGCGCTTCGATGTTGGCGTCCATGCGCTCCTCCTGGCTGTCGGCGACGAAGACCACGCCGTCAACGCCTTTGAGGATGAGTTTGCGCGAGGCATCGTAGAAGACCTGACCGGGGACTGTGTAGAGGTGAAAGCGGGTCTTGAAGCCGCGCACCGTGCCGAGTTCGAGCGGCATGAAGTCGAAGAAGAGGGTGCGGTCGGTTTCGGTCGCGAGGCTGATCAATTTGCCTTTCGAGGCGGGCGCGGTCGAGTCGTAGATGTATTGCAGGTTGGTTGTCTTACCGCACAGCCCCGGCCCGTAATAGACGATCTTGCAATTGATTTCGCGTGATGCGTAGTTAATAAACGTCATGGCTTTTAAATGACAGGTGACGGGTGACGGGTGACGGGACAAAAGATTTTCTTGTCACCTGTCACCCGTCACCTGTCACTAATTGAATAAGCTGTCAATATCATCGTCCGTGATGCCGGCAAAAAGTGAATCGTCCTGCTCGCGCTTGGCCGTCGAGTCGCGCTCGACATCCTCAAAAATCGCGGCCAGTTCGCGCGACGCCTGCTTGACGCGCAGTTTGACCAGACCGAGACTGGAACGGTCGTCGAAGACGACGACAAGAAGCGTCCGCCCGATGATGCAGATGTGTATGCTCTCGCGCTCGCCTTCGTGCGAAAGCGTGGGAAACTCTTTTTCGCCAATCAGTTGCGCCATGCCGCCGGTCGCCGCGACGTTTCCGGCGGCCAGCGAGGCGAGGCTCGTCGTGTCAATATTGCTCACGTCTCCCTGCACGGCTATCGGTTGGCCGTTTTTGTCCACGAGGAAGACCACACGGGAGAGCGATTCAGCGCGCAGCTTGTGTAAAACAGACACAATCCGGTCGTACTGCGGCTCACGCATGATCATTGGAGTGTCTGTCATTAGTACAGGCGCTTTCTCTATTGGGGAGTTACTGAGGTGGGATGGTCAGGGGCCGCTATCGAGAGCCGCGTTTAAAACTCAAGCTAAAGATTTTAAAGGAGTTCTAGTGTCGGCCGAAAACGATTGCCCCCATCCCTCAAGGGTCGCACGAGGGGCGCAACTCCTTTTGGACTCTAACATAACGCCTTCAATAACATCAACTGTTTTTCTTTGTTGACCGCCCCCGGCATTCCCTCGCCGAAGCCTCCTGATACCCGCAACTTGCACTACCACGTTGATTTATGCGACAGGCTGTGCTAAAGTACGGGCGTTTACTGGCTCTGAAACGAGAGTCGTTTTGATAATGGAGCTTCGCATGAGCGAATCTGTCAGCAAGAGCGCGAAAAGACCATCTTCCCGCCCGGTCACAGGTAGCGGCTCTAGTGCTTCGCCGGCCAAAAATCGGAAGCTGGGCGCAAAGACCGCGCCGCGGCCGAAGCCGCTAGCCAAACGCTCCGGTGCGGAGAAAGCCCCTGTCCGCAAAGCCACCAAGAACAAGACGGCGGCTGCCTCAAACGCGAAATCCACGAAAAAGAGTTCCCGCGCCGCTTCGACGGCGAAGACCAAAGCCGCTGCTGCGGCGCGTCCCAAAGCCGCGAGCGCCAAGCCGCGTCCGGCGGCCGCCAAAAGTAAAACCGTAACCAAGACTCCCGCCAAGTCTCCGGTTAAAACCACGGCGCGTCCGACGGCAAAGGCCGTCGCCGCGAAGCCGACCAAACGCACCGCCCCGGCAGCACACGCCGCCAACACCGCCGCGAAGAAGCAACTAACTCGCACGACGCAGGGCAAGCCCGCCGCGCGTACGCCCGCACCGCCGCCGCCGCGCCAGCCGACGCTGGACGAGGCCGCCGCCCTGCGCGCCTTCGAGCGTGCGCACAAAGAGTTCGTGCGCGGTCGTTTTTCCGAGGCGCGGATGTTGTTTCGCGCGCTCATCGAGCAGCATTCGGGCGTCGCCGAAGTGACGGCGCGCTCGCGCACCTATCTCGCCATCGCCGAGGCGCGTATGCGTTCGGAGAGCGCCATGCCGCGCAACGCAGAGGAACTCTACGACCGCGGCGTCATCGAACTCAATCGCGGCGATTTTGTCGCGGCGCAGGAAATGTTCGAGCGCGCGCTCAAACGCGACGCCGGGGCGGCACACATACACTATGGTCTGGCGGCCACGCGCGCGCGTCTCGGCGCGCTCGAATCCGCCCTGCAATCTCTGGGGCGCGCCCTCGAACTGCAACCCAAGTTGCGCGTCCGCGCGCAACACGATCCAGACCTCGTGCCCCTGCGCAACGAGCCTGAATACGAGCAACTCATCTTTGCGTCCCGCCCCTAGTCGCCGCCGCCGGCGCATAGCCTCCCCACTTGTCATCACGTTTCATTTCCGACGCGCCGCTTTGAAAGCCTCCGGCTTTTGAGTATGATTTCAAAGCGCACGGTCAATTTGCCGTCGCACAGTAGGGGGAGGGGCGAGAGTTTGCACGTGTCCGGGACAGAGCGCGGTCTGAAGCTGGTTGCCATCGGCGGCGGCACGGGTCTCTCGACCGTACTGGCCGGTTTGAAACGACTTGTGGACAAGCGAGACGGCGGCGGGCAGTGGCTCGATGCGCTCGCGGCCATCGTTACCGTCTCGGACGACGGCGGCAGCAGCGGTCGTCTGCGCGAGGAACTGCAAATACTCCCGCCCGGCGACATACGCAACTGCATGGTCGCACTCTCGGAAGACTCGACGCTCATCGGTCGTCTCTTCCGTTATCGTTTTCGCGGCGACGGCGATCTCGGCGGCCACAGCTTCGGCAACCTCTTTCTCGCCGCGCTGACGGACGTAACCGGCGATTTCACGGAAGCCGTGCGCCTCTCATCAGAAGTGCTCGCCAGCAAGGGACGAATTTATCCCGCGACTTTAAACGACGTGCGCCTCGTGGCCGAACTCGAAGACGGAAGGGAAGTTTTCGGCGAAACCAACATCACGGCCTCGCACGGCACGATTCGTCACCTGCGCCTCGAACCGGAACAATGCCTCCCTCTGCCCGAAGCGCTCGCCGCCCTGCGCGCCGCAGACATCATCACGGTCGGGCCGGGGTCGCTCTA
>DASVPS010000073.1:0-2178 GCA_036389555.1 Pyrinomonadaceae bacterium | reverse complement strand
TATTTCCTGACGCCGAGAGCGCGCTAATTAAGGACGACCGATGATGTCGCCCAAAATGCCGCCGAGGCCGCCGCGGCGCGTGTTCGAGTTGCGGTTGCGATAGCCATCATTGTAGCCTTCGGCAAAGGCGGCGCGGAACTGCTGGCGGTAATAGCTCAACATGCCGTCCTGCGACTGGTAGCCCGCCGATGCATCTTGGTAGACGTTCTCGTCGCGGAAGTCTGCGCGCTCGCCGTTGGCGCGATCTATCTGACCGGCGCGATAGCCTTCGTCGTAGCCGATGCGTTGCGCACGGTCGCGCACGGCGTCGCGGTCGCCTATGTTGTCGCGGTCACGGTCGTCTCGATCATCATAACGATCATCGTCGTCGTAGCGGCGGTCGCGCGTCGGGCCGCGACCATCGCGTCGCCCGTCGCGCGCGTCGTGGCCGTTATTGAATTTTTCGTCCTTCTTGTTCTGCTGCTTGATCTTCTTGTCCTGATGTTTGATCTTCTTGTCATGCTTGCTGTGGCCGCGCCCCTGCGCGGCGGCACTCGGAACGGGCAGTATGAGTGCGGCGATGATGGCGAAAACCGCCATGCCGAGCGTCGGCAGTTTGCTTCTGACAGTCATTTGTAAATCCTCCTGCTTAGGGCGAGGCATCTTGGATTGCTCCGGCGCACCGCCGCGTCAAAATTCCGTGTCGAGAAAAATATCTCCGGCATTAGCTAATACAAGCCCCGTGCCATTCGGGGAACAGGCGTTAAATCGTTGAGCCGTAAAGGCGAAGAAGCGATGCCGCAGATAATGCCTGCACGATACAGTGTCATAAATAACTGTATGGTGTTCAAAAGGCGGTGCGTCGCGGCGTGGCTTGCGTGCAACGAAAAAGTAATGTGGTCGTAAGTTGATGTAGCAGGTTGCCGTGGCCGTTGCGGGTCGGGGCGGCGGCTTGGTATAGTTCAAACACCGGACGAGAATTGTGAATTCATTAAAGACAGAAGCGGCGCGAGCGGACGATGCGCTGGGCGCGCGTCTGGATGAGATACGCGGGCGGGTGGCGGCGTGTGCCCGCCGCGCGGGGCGCGCTCCCGAAGAGGTCACTTTGATCGCCGTCAGCAAGACGCATGCGGCCGAGGCGGTGCAGCGTGCGCTCGTGGCGGGCGTCACGGACTTCGGCGAGAACCGCGTGCAGGAGGCGGAGGAAAAGATCGAGGTTGTCGGCCGGGCAGAAGAGGCGGGCGGCGCGCTCCGCCCGCGCTGGCATCTCATCGGGCACCTGCAATCGAACAAGGCGCGCCGCGCCGTCAAACTCTTCGACGTGATTCACACGGTTGATTCGGCGGAGTTGATCGAACGTCTGGAGCGAATGTGCGCCGGAGAGGGGCGCGCGGAACTGCCCGTGCTCTTGCAGGTAGACCTCGCGGGCGAGGAGACGAAGGCGGGCGCGCCTGCGGAGGCGTTGCCGGCGCTCGTCGCGCAGGCGGCGACTTGCAAACACGTCCGCCTCGCAGGGTTGATGACGCTCCCGCCCTTCCACGAAGAGGTCGAGCGGGTGCGTCCTTTCTTCCGACGCCTGCGCGAGTTGCGCGACGAGTTGGGCGGGCGCGGGGCGTTCGGCGCGGGGCGCGGCGAGCTTTCGATGGGCATGAGCCACGACTTCGAGGTGGCGATTGAAGAGGGCGCGACGATGGTTCGCGTCGGTACGGCGATCTTCGGCGCGCGCAGTCCGGTAAACTGACGCAGGGTATATTAGTTATGCTTCCTTTGTTGGCTCTTCTTTACCTGATCATCTGGTATGCGGTGGTGCTGACCATCGTCGGCCTCATCACTTTGATGGTGCTGAGATTGATCGTCAATCAGGCCGATCTCAACCCGTTCGGCTGGTTCGCGATGAGCGTGCGGCGCTGGACTGACCCGCTGATCAACCCGATCAGGCGCGCACTGGGGCGCGCCGGACTCGATCCGAAATATTCGCCGCTCGTGGCGATCCTGCTCGGAATCCTCTTTGGTTATTTCGCACTGGAGTTTGTCGAGAACGTGCTGTTCATGTTGAACGGCGTGTACACGAGTGTCCTGGCGGGCGCGCCGTTGCGCCTGCTCGGCTATCTGCTCTACGGCGTGCTCGCCATCTACACGCTCTTGATCTTCATGCGCATCATCCTCTCGTGGGGGATGAGCCAGGTCAACCCGCTCATG
>DASVPS010000072.1:0-7306 GCA_036389555.1 Pyrinomonadaceae bacterium | reverse complement strand
GCTTTCACTCACCACCCATCACTCATTACTCATCACTTCTATATCCCGTAGAGGCGCAGGCGGAACTCGTCGTTGAAGGCGTTGATGTCGGCGCGGCGGCCGGAGAAGAGGCGCGCGTGGCGCAGGAGCATGGGGAGTCCGCCGGGCGGCAGGTCGAGGCCGTAGGCGGGGCTGCGGAAGATGGCCGCCAGTTGCGGGTTGAGTTGCTGCGGCACGCCGTAGCGGATGGCCTTTTGCGCGGGCGGCGCGAACCCTGCGGTGCGGCGCGGATTCAAAATTTCAATCGAATGATCGAAGACGAGCAGGCGCGTCGTGTGATCGCGCAGAGCCAAGTCGCGGTGCGCGAGTGCGTTCGCGATGGCCTCGCGCACGGCCGCGCGCTGATAGTTGGCGCGCGCCGCGACGGGCGCGTCCGGTACATCGTCGCTGCTTCGCGCGCGTGGACGCGCGTCCAACAGGTCGCAGTAGCGCGTGATGAAGCGCAGGGACGATTCGTAGAGCGTGTGCAAATTGCCTCTGAGGACGACGCGCTCGATCTCTGCGTCCTGCACCGTATCGCCCGCGTAGCGGATGGCGGTGACGTTGGAGCGCGGCAGGAGTTCGGCGACGCGCTCGTCGCGCCCGAAGAGTAGGAGTCCGGCGACCGTGGGCACGACGGCGTCCATGTTGCCCGCCGCGAGCAGGAGATCGCGTTTCAACACGTCGGCCGTGGGGTATTCCAGCGCGCTCGCGTTCGCGTCGAAGGCGTCGCCGGAGAACTCGCGTACGAAACTCCACAGGTGCGCTTCGTCGATGTCGGCGTCGCTCGCGCCCGTCACGATGACGTTCTCGTAGCGCAGAGGCCGCGCCTCGTCCATCAGGGCGGAGAGTTCTTCGCGCGTGGCTTCGCGCTTGTCCGCGCCGATGCGTATGAAGTAACGCCCGTCGCGCGTTTGATACGGGCGGCGTTTGCCTTCGATCTCCACGGCGACGACGCGCCGCCCGTTGTCGAACGCGATCAGATCAATGTAGGGCACGAGTTGCGGCGAGATTTGTTCGCGGCAGATGCGCACCACTTCGTCGCGCACGTCTTCCGGGTCGTCCACGCCTTCGACGCGAAGTTGATCGCTGATGCCGAAGACCATCACGCCGCCGCCCGTGTTGGCGAGCGCGCAGATGCCCTGCGCGATCTTCTCCGGGTTCGAGAGTTTAACTTTTAGTTCGAGATAAGTGTCTTCGCCGCCGCGCACGAGCCGGAGCAGTTCGATGCGTGAAGTTTGCAGGGCGGGCGTGGAAAGATACTCCAGGAAAGAGCGTTCCGTGACGGGCTGGGTGCTGCGGTATTTTCTGCGTGCCATTTGTGTCTGGACGGGGACGCTCCACCGTTGGACTAGCCCGCCCGGATGCCGCGCGCGTATGAAATATAAAAGCGGCGCGCCGCACCTCTGGAATCAAAATGCTCTATCAAACAAACACGCGCGAACGAAAAACCTTTTGCGCGCTCTGTCTGTACCTCTCGCTTGTGGGCGGGAGGTTTCGGCGGCGGCGTTCAGTCGTCGCCGCGTCCGGTCACTGCTTCGAGTATGTCAATTTCGCGCTCGGCGAACAGACGCCCCTGTCGCGCGAGCGACAAAAGATAGACGGCTACGCCTGCGACCGCGAACGCGGCGAGTATAGCATACTCGATCAAGAGACTCTGCGCGGCGTAACCACCGAGCACGGCGAGCGCCGGGGCAACGGCGATACATAAGAAGACCGGCAACAGCAGCAGCCCCGCCACGCCCGATGCATTCATGCGTTTGCCGAACTCCAAACGCTTCGGGAAGCGGATCGAGAACCAGTTGCCCACCGTCGCCGCCATCGTCGAGAAGAAGACGAAGCAGAGCAGAGTGAAGAGAAGCGCGCGCGGCGTCAGGTCGCGATAGAGGAGCGCGTTGATGGTGATGACCGCGACGGCGAAGACGACCGAGACGGCGAAGCCCGCGAGGTTCTTCCCCGCCAGGATCGTGCGGCGCGCGACGGGCGCGAGCACGTAGGCGCGCATCCCGCCCGCCTCGTAGCCGAACAAATTCGACGACAACGCCGATGTGATCAGGAACACGTAGAGCACGCTCAAGGCCGCGCCCGTGCCTTCCATGTACGGCGCGACGCCCGCGAAGAACCCACCGCCCGCCGCCTGCCCGCCACCGGGAACGCCGCCGCGACGCGAGCCGATCAGCTTGAACGAAAGCGTCATGATGATCGGCATCACCGCCATCGTGCGCAACTGCGCGTTGCGCATGGCGTAGCGCAACTCCTTCTCGAAAACGCTCGACAACTCTTCCGACCCGAACGGCAGACGCCATCCCCACGGCTTCGCCCCCGCGCCGTCCGCTTCGACGCGCACCGCGCGCGCGCCGCCGCCGCCACCGCCGCCGCTTCCCCCTAACGAGCGCAACGCGATCTTGTAAGTGGCAATCGTCGTGAGGAGCGTGTAGAGGAGCAGCACGGCGAGCGAGAGCAGGTAGTTCGCGTTCAAGCCCGCGCCGCCCGCGAGCGCGGCGGCCAGCGCGCCCATCGGCGTCAGGCGCAACACGGAGGGGAAATGCCCGAACTGTTTGAAGAGTCGGTCGCTCTGTCCGAGCGCGAGGCTGGAGAACGCGCCCATGACGCCGATGACGGCCAGAAGCGCCTCGCCGCGCGTGCGCTTCATGCGCATCAAGGTGTTGAGACACGTCGAGAGCAGTTTCGCGAGCGATATTCCGAACAGCGTCGCGAAGGCGGCGACGACGAGCGCGCCGCCGATCTGACCGCGCGCCAGCCCCGCACCGAGCGCGAGGGCGAAGATGGCGGGCGCGGCGAAGATCGAGGCGAGGCTCGTCAACTCGCTCAACAGATCGAGGGCGAAGAGTTTGCGCAGGCTGACGGGATAGAGCAGCAGCCGACCCGGATCGAATTGGTTGCCGCCGCCGAAACTGAGCGGCGCGGTCGCCCACACAAGATAGATCATAGAGGCCATCCCGAACAGCAGGAACAGAGCCTCCACGCTTGCGCCCGTCGCGAGGTCTTGCGCGAAGCGCGATGCGCGCGCGCCGCTGCGGTTGCGCACGACGAAGTATGCGCCCGCGCCCAGACCGGCGGAGAGCATCAGCGAGAGCGCGAGCGCGGCCAGCGTCCCCAGAATGGACGCCGCGCGGTTCGCCGCGCCGCGCTTCGAGCGCATCGCGTTGACGAACAGACGCCACTTCAACCAGACGAGCGCGCCCAGTTGCGCCGTGTTCAGGTTGCCCGCTGTCGCCACGTGCGCTTGTCGAGTGTTGTCCGGCATCGCCCGCGAGTTTACCGCGCCCGCGCGTGATCGGCTACAATCAAATCCTCCGCGCCGCTTATGCCAGCCATCACCCATGTCTACGTCGGACTCGGCTCGAACCTCGGCGACCGCGCCGGGAATCTCCTGCTCGCCCTCGGCGGCATGCTCGACGCGGGCTTGCGCGTCGCGCGGCTCTCGTCCGTCTACGAAACCGAACCTGTCGGCGTCCCCACAGAGCAACCGCTCTTTCTCAACATGGTGGCGGAACTCGCGCTCGACGCAGGCACGACGCCCGCGCCTCCCTCGCCCGAACAACTCCTCGCGCGCCTGCTCCGCATCGAATACCGGCTCGGCCGCCGCCGCGCACGGCCGCTCGCCCCGCGCACCATTGACCTCGACCTCCTGCTCTACGGCGACGCGCTGGCTCGCACGGAATATCTCACGCTGCCGCACCCGCGCCTGCACCTGCGCCGCTTCGTGCTCGCCCCGCTTGCCGAACTCGCGCCCGACGCAGTACATCCAATTCTCGGCCGGAGTTTCGCCGCGCTGTTGTCCGAACTTTCGGATGCTTCCAGAGTCGAGCGCTGGACACCATCGGGCGGGCGCGAGGGTTTGCCGGAAAGTGAAATTTTCAATTGACATGCCGGATCGAAAAGCAGATAGTCCACACGCTCTGAAGGGGGGCGACCCGGCGACGGCTAAAGTATGTTTGCGACCCGGCGGCGGACTCGCCTATAATTCGCCATCCTCGAAAGAAGACGACCCGGACACAAGTGACCACGACCAATGGCATATCTCAAACAGCAGCGTCCTGAAAAAGTGACGGTTCCTTCGCTGCGCGCCAGCAAAGAGCGCGGCGAGAGGCTCGTCTGCCTGACGGCCTACGACTACCCGACCGCGCGCATCGTTGACGAGGCGGGCACGGACATCATCCTCGTCGGCGACTCGGTCGGAAACGTCGTCCTCGGCTACGACACGACCGTCCCCGTCACGCTCGACGAGATGGTCAGGCACACGCGCGCCGTGCGTCGCGGCGTGGAGCGCGCCCTGCTGGTCGCAGACATGCCCTACGGCTCTTACCACACGGGCGCGAACGATGCCGTGCGCGCCGCGCTCCGGCTCGTCAAAGAGGGCGGCGCGGAGGCCGTCAAACTCGAAGGCGGCAGAGCGCGCGTCGAAATCGTGCGCCGCCTCGTCGCCGAAGAGATTCCCGTGATGGGGCACATCGGGCTGACGCCGCAGTCGGTCAACAAACTCGGAGGCTTCCGCTTGCAGGGCAAGACGGCCGAAGCGGCGCGCGCTCTGGTCGAAGACGCGCGCGCGCTCGAAGCGGCGGGCGCTTTTGCACTCGTCCTCGAAGTCGTGCCGCGCGAGATCGCCAAAGTCGTCACGGCGAGCGTCTCGATCCCAACTATCGGCATCGGCGCGGGCGAACACTGCGACGCGCAAGTTCTCGTCATACACGATCTGCTCGGCCTCTCGTTCAGCCCGACGCGCCCGCGCTTCGTACGTCAATACGCAGACCTGCGCGCGCAGATGACCGAGGCCATCAGCCGCTTCGCCGAAGACGTGCGCGCGGGCGCATACCCGGCGGAGAACGAATCCTACCCGCTGCCGCGCGAAGCCGCCGCCGAACTCGAAGCCGCGCCCATCTGCACGAACGGCGACGCGGAGGTCGAGCGACCCTAGAAACAGAGGTCAGAGGTTAGAGGTCAGAGGTCAGTGAAAGACAAAAACTGATTTCTTCTGACCTCTGACCTCTGACCTCTGACCTCTCTCTCTTATGGAAATCATCAATCGTCGTCAACGCATGAGTTCGGTGTCGCGCAAGGTGCGGCGCGAGTTGGATAAGACCATCGGGCTGGTGCCGACGATGGGCGCGCTGCACGAGGGGCATCTCAGTCTCGTGCGCGAGGCGCGGCGCATGTGCGACGTGGTCATCGTCTCGGTCTTCGTCAACCCCAAACAGTTCGCGCCGCACGAAGACTTCTCGCGCTACCCGCGCGACCTGACGAAAGACACGATGGCCTTGGCCGACTACAACGTGGATTACATCTTCGCCCCGCCCGCAGAGGAAATCTACCCGAAAGGTTTTTCCACTTACGTCGAGGTCGAACGCCTCTCCGAGCAACTCGAAGGCGCAGCGCGCCCCGGCCACTTCCGCGGCGTCGCCACGGTGCTCACCATCCTCTTCAACATCATCCGCGCAGACTTCGCCTACTTCGGCCAGAAGGACGCGCAGCAGACGCTCGTCGTCAAACGCCTCGTGCGCGACCTGGCCTTCGACACGGAGATCGTCATCCTCCCGACCGTGCGCGAAGACTCCGGCCTCGCGCTCTCGTCGCGCAACGCTTATCTCGAACCGGAAGATAAACGCGCCGCCGCCGTCATCTACCGCGCGCTCTCGCACGCCGAGGCCGCCTACTCCGAGGGCGAGCGCAACGGCAAAAAACTGGCAGAGATCATCCGCGCCGACATCGAAGCCGAGCCGCGCGCCGAGATCGAATACGTCAGCGTCAACGACGCCGACACTTTGGAGCGTCTCGACCGCCTCGACGACCGCTCCGTCCTCATCGCCGTCGCCGCGCGCTTCGGCAAAACCCGCCTCATAGACAACATCGTCCTCAACAAGACGAGCAAAACCGGCCAACTCGTCATGCCCTAACCAAAGCCGTGAATCGTGAATCGTAAATCGTGAATAGATAAAACCTGTTCTTCTCTATTCACGATTTACGATTTACGATTCACGTCTTTATTGTCGTCTCCGTTTCAGTCCCGCCCCCGTCTTCATATAAAATCAACCGGATGTCCGAAAGAACAAAACAGAAAGCCCACATCGAATTCACTCTGAACGGCGAGCCTACGGAAGTGGCGTTTGCGCCGCACAAGACGCTGCTCGAAGTCCTGCGCGAAGACCTGAACCTGATGGGCACGAAGCACGGCTGCGAACTCGGCGAGTGCGGCACGTGCGCCGTTCTCGTCAACGGCCGCTCCGTGCTCTCCTGCCTCGTGCTTGGCCTCGACGCCGAAGGCCGCGCGGTCGAAACCATCGAAGGCATGGCTAGCCCTGCGGGTCTTCACCCGTTGCAGGAAACTTTCGCCGACACGGGCGCGGCGCAGTGCGGCTACTGCACGCCCGGCTTCCTGCTCGTCGCCAAAGAACTGCTCGCCTCGAACCCGAAGCCCAGCCGCGAAGAGATCAAGGAAGCGCTCTCCGGCAATCTCTGCCGCTGCACCGGCTACATCAAAATCTACGAAGCCGTCGAACTCGCCGCCGCCCGCATGCGCGGCGAAGAGGCGGAACTGCCGCGCGAAGCCGTCTACGGCCTCGACTAACCACAGACGACACGAAGCAACCAGATGACCAGCAACAACGGACACGACCACGGCGCCAACGGCGCGGGCAAGAAAGATTTAAAAGTCGTCGGGCGACCTTTTCGCAAAGTCGATGCGCGCGCGAAGTGTGCGGGGCAGACGAAGTTTGCCGACGACATCGTGCTGCCGCGCATGCTCTTTGCCAAACTGCTCCGGGCGCATGAGCCGCACGCGCGCATCGTGCGTGTCGACACGTCGAAGGCGCGCGCGCTGCCCGGCGTCCATGCCGTCATCACGGGCGAGGATTTGCCGACGACTTACGGCATTCTCCCCGTCAGTCAGGATGAGCACGCGCTCTGCACGGATCGCGTGCGTTACATCGGCGATCCGGTCGCGGCAGTCGCTGCCGTTGACGAAGACACGGCGTTCGAGGCGATGAATCTGATCGAAGTCGAGTATGAGAAACTTCAGACGATCACGAGCATCGAAGAGGCCATCATGATCGACGAGCCGCGCGTGCAGGACTATGGCGACAGCGGCAACGTCCACAAGAAAGTCCATCTCGAATTCGGCGACCTCGAAGAGGGCTTCGCCGCCGCCGACCACATCCGCGAAGACACCTTCTTCTACGAAGGCAACACGCATCTCCCGATGGAGCAGCACGCTTCGGTCGCGCATTTCGACCCCGACAATAAGCTGACGCTCTGGAGTTCGACGCAGACG
>DASVPS010000071.1:0-3508 GCA_036389555.1 Pyrinomonadaceae bacterium | reverse complement strand
TGCTCGAACACCTGCGCCCCGGCGACATCGTCTGGGTACACGACTACCAGTTGATGCTCTTGCCGCAACTGCTACGCGAGGCCGTGCCCGATGCGCGCATCGGCTTCTTTCTGCACATCCCCTTTCCCTCTTCGCCGATCTTTCGCCTGCTCCCGCGCCGCGAGGAACTCCTGCAGGGCTTGCTCGGCGCGGATTATCTCGCCTTCCACACTTACAGCTATCTGCAACACTTCCGCGCCTCGGTCTTGCGCATCCTCGGCCTCGACAGTCGGATGGACAGGATGGAAGTCGGCGGTCGCTCCGTGCGTCTCGACGCGCTGCCCATCGGCATCGCGCCGCGCGAGTTTACCGACCTGCTCGCGCGCGACGCGGAGACGATCAAACGCCGCGACGAACTGCGCGCGCGCTTCGACGGGCGTCGCGTCCTGCTTGGCGTAGACCGCCTCGACTACACGAAGGGCATCCCCGAACGCCTGCGCACCTTCCGCCGCCTGCTCAGAGAGTCGCCGGACTTGCGCGGCCAGGTCGTCCTCATACAGGTGGCCGTCCCTTCGCGCGAAGTGATCCCGATGTACAAGGAATTGCGGCAGGAGGTGGACGAACTCGTCGGCAAGATCAACGGCGAGTTCTCGACGCCCGACTGGACGCCCATCACCTACATCCGGCGCGGCATCCCGCCGACCGAACTCGCCGCGCTCTACGCCGTCGCAGACCTCGCGTGGGTCACGCCCCTGCGCGACGGGCTGAACCTCGTCGCCAAAGAGTACGTCGCCTGCCAGCAGGACGGCGCGGGCGTGCTCGTCTTGAGCGAGTTTGCGGGCGCGGCCTCAGAGATGGGCGAGGCGTTTCTCGTCAATCCTTACGACGAGGAGCGCACGGCCGAGACCATCGAGCGCGCCCTACAGCTTCCCGCAGACATGCGCCGCGAACGCATGTCTGCGCTGCACAAGCGCGTGGTGCGCAACAACGTCTTCGCGTGGGGCGACCGCTTCCTCGCCAATCTGCGCGAGGCGGCCGATTCGCGCGCCGGTAATTTCTCGGAGAAGCCGCAGGCGTTGCCCGTCGAAGAGGCGGCCGCGGCGTTTCAGCAGGCCGCACAGAGGCGTCTCTTGCTCGATTACGACGGGACGCTCGTGCCTTACGCCAACCGACCGCAGGACGCCGTGCCGCCGGCCGAGTTGGTCGAACTGCTCACAAGGCTCGCCGCCGACCCGGCGACTGCGATTGTGGTCATCTCAGGACGCTCGCGCCATGATCTCGAAAGCTGGTTCGGCGAAGTCAAAGGATTGTGGCTCGCCGCCGAGCACGGAGCGATCATGCGCTCGCCGCAGACGGAGCGCTGGGAGCCTTATCGCCCCAACTACACGAGCGACTGGAAGGAGCGTGTCTCGCCCGTCCTCGAACACTTCATGGATCGCACGCCCGGCAGTCTCATCGAGGAGAAAGAGTTTTCCCTCGTCTGGCACTACCGCATGGCCGACCCCGAATTCGGCGAATGGCTCGCCAACGAACTCGTCTCGAACCTCGAACAGATGCTCGCAGACACCGAACTGCGCGCCTACCGCGGCCAGAAGATTGTGGAAGTGAAACCGGGATGGGCGAACAAGGGCGAGGTGCTGGCGCGACTCTCGGAGTCCGCCCCCCGCGCCGAATTTTGTCTCGCCGCGGGCGACGACCGCACGGACGAAGACCTCTTTGCGCGTCTCCCCGAAGACGCATGGACGATCCACATCGGCGACCGCCGCACGCGCGCCAAATACTGCCTCGCCGATCAAGCGGAACTGCGCCGCCTGCTCATGCGCTTCGCCGCCGCCACCGAGCGCACCGAGAGCCACGCCGCCGGTTGATTTTTCTAGAGATGTGAAGTGATGAATAAAAGCCGCGAAGCGGCTACAGGTCGAAGCTACGGAAGCGACGCCTATTAACTGCCGCCGCTTGCGCGGCTCATATACTTTCCGATGCTTCCGGCCGGTAAGGTCTGACCGCAAAGTCGCGTAGCGTGATCGTGTGGCTGCGCCGCGCGCCCTCCGAGACGAACTCGACGATTGATTCGCAGGCGACTGAGACGGCCAACGTCACCAGATTGCGCGCCAGCGGATAATCGCACACGTCGTCCTGCGCCGCCGACGGCACTCTATAAATTTCATTCCAGACGACCTCCGCGTAATCGCCCGCCAGCCCCGCGTGCAGGCACGCCAGCCCCGCGCACGCCGCATATTCCTTCACCGTCCGCCGCGACGCGCTGTTGTCGAACACGTCAACCACGAGCGCGCTCTCCGCCAATAACTTCGGCGCGTTTGCCGCCGTCAATTCCTCCGTGCGCGCGTCCACCTCGACGCCGAGCGCGCGATACAGAGCGTTCGCCAGCATCCGCGCCTTGAACGCGCCCGCGTCCGCGCGATAGTAAGGCTGCGTCGAAAGGTTGCGCGCCTCCACGCGGTCGCGGTCAACCACGCGCAGCCGCATGAAGCCCATGCGCGCCAAACTCTCCGCGATGTTCGCGCCGAGCGCACCCGCCCCGCACACCGTCAACGGAAACGACGCGAGCCGCGCCATCACTTCCGGCGTGCGATAAAGTTGTTCGTGGTAGAGACCGTTCATCGCCACACTGCCATTCTCATACTTCGCCGACGCGCCCTCCCCTTCAACACAACTGGTTTCGTCAACAGCACGCTTGCCTTTGTTACCAGCACACCATCTTTCGCTATCAGCACGTCATCTTTCGCTATCAGCACGTCATCTTCATCGATTCGCACGTCATCCTCATTGATTCGCACATCATCTTCATCGATCAGCATGTCATTCTCATCGATCAGCATGCCATCCTCATTGATTCGCATGCCATCCTCATCGATTAGCACTGCATCCTCATCGATTAGCATGTCATCTTCATTGACCAGCAGCTTTGCCGATGATGAAGGTACGCAATCTTTCGCCAACGGCACGCGATCTTTTGGTATCGGCGGGCGCGCTTTCGTTTCAAGCACGCCCGCACAGGTCAATCGTCCCATCCGCCTTCAACCACGCCGACGAGCGATTGCAGATCGAAGTCCGCGTCGCGTCCGCTCAGGCAGATGCCCGCGCTGATGACGGTCAGGTCGCGTTTGCAGACGGTCGAGACGTGCTCCTCGCCTTCGCGCGTCTGCCAGGTGACGAGCCAGTTCTCGCCCTCTTCCGCGTAGTCTAGGAGCGCGCCGCCGTTCAGTGCGAGCGCGTCGCGCAGGCGTCTCTCTTCGAGTTGCTGTGCGCCGTCGGCGGCGCGTCGGCGGCGCACGTGTCGAAATTCGGGCGCGAACTCCGTCGCCAGCGCGTAGGCGGCGCGCGTCTCCGGCGTGATGCCTTTCCAGTCGATGTCGCGCGGTTCGACGCCCTGCCGCAGAAGTTTCCGCAGCCGTTCGGCGATGCGCGCGTCGGCGCGCCGGTCGAGTTCACCAGAGAGCCAGTTGCGCCCGTCCGTGTAGGCCAACGCTCCCTCGAAGCGCGCGCCCTCCGAGACGAGATGCACCTG
>DASVPS010000070.1:0-17675 GCA_036389555.1 Pyrinomonadaceae bacterium | reverse complement strand
GTTTCCAACGGCGGGAAATCTATCAACTGCCGGGCGTATTCCAGGGGCACGATGACGAGGAGCGTGCCGCCCCTCTCCCTCGCCGCTTCCAACACCTCGCCCGGGCCTTCAAACTTCCAAGGCTCGCCACGCGCCTCGTCGTAAACCAAACGCCCCGCCGCGTAGAACTGCGCCGTGCGCTCGACGTTGTGCAGATTCAAGACCGGCGACGCGCCATAGCCGCGCCCGTCCGCCGCGCGCAGCAGTTCACGCACCGACTCGCGCGATGCCACACGCTCCAATGCGCAACTCACGATCAGCATCACCGTCAAAAACGACACGCCGATTGTGATGAACACGCCCCTCTCGCGTCGCCGCGCGGCGACGAGAACATATGCGCCCGCAGCCAAGACCGGCGCGGCGACGAGCGCGATGCAGACGCGCGACAGTTCCGTCACGCGCAACTCGTAGATCGCCCCGGCGACGGCCAGCAAGATCATCAACGCGCCGGTCGCACGCATCGCCCGCGTGTTGCCCTCGCCGCGCAAAAAACTCGCCAGCCGCTCGCCCGCCAGTAGCGCCGCGCCCGGCAGCGCGGGCAGGATGTATCCGGGCAACTTCGAGCCGGACGCAGAAAAAAAGAGCAAAGGAAAGAACATCCACGCGAGCGCGAAGAGGCGCAGTTTGCCGAGCGCGTCCACGTCGCCGCGACGCCAATCCCAACGCCGCGCGTGCCATAAGGCCGCCGCGAGGAACGCGCTCCACGGCAGCAAGAGCGCGGGGATGATCGCCAGATAGAACCAGAGCGGCTGCGGGTGGTGGTACTTGTTCGAGAGGTAACGCGCGAAGTGGTGCTTGACGAAGAAGTCGTCCACGAACGTCCACCCGTGTCGCGCGATAACGGGCGCATACCACAGCGCGGCCACGGCGAGCGTGATCAAAAATCCCCAGAAGGCGGATTTCCACACGTCAGGCCAACGCCGCCGCAACAAATAATAGACGCCGACCACGCCGACCGGGATGACCACGCCGATCAATCCCTTCGCCAGCAGCGCCGCGCCCATCCCCGCATAAAACCCCGCGAGCAGCCAACGCCTTTTCCGCGCTTCCCCTTCAAGCTCCGCCGCGAAGAAGAACGCGAGCGCGCACGTCGTGGTCATCGTCACGAAGATGTCGAAATTCACCCCGCGCGAAAAGACTATGAGACCCGCGCACGTCGCCGCCGAAGCGCCCGCAGAGAGTTGCAGCCACCGGGCCGTCGCCGCGTCTTCTCTCTCTTCGACGCGCTTCGCGATCCAGCCGACGAGGAACACCGTCAGCCATCCGGCCAGGGCCACGCCAATGCGCGCCGCCCACTCCGTGTAGCCGAAGACTTTGTAACCGGCCATCGCCGCCCAGTAGACGAGCGCGGGCTTTTCAAACCACGTGCGGCCGCCGAGCGTCGGCGTCACCGCGTCGCCGCGCTCCGACATCTCGCGCGCCACCTGCGCGTAACGCGGTTCGTCCGCGCCGACGAAGGGCGCGCGCCCCAACCCGTAAAAGTAAACGACGGCGGTCGCCGTTAACAGCAAAAGCCAGCCGCGCTTGGCAAGCATCGAAGGTTGCAAGTATAGTCACCCCAAAGCAGACAGTAGTCAGTGGTCAATTGTCCGTAGTTAAAAACAGACGGCGAGTATCATCGAAGCGGCGGTTTTGTTCAATCTACGAGACGGAATTGCCGGGCGTCTAAAAGGCACAAACTCTGTCGCTGACACTGCCCTGATAATTACAACAACGGACGATTGACTACGGACAACGGACAATGATCCTACGCACCGCCGCCATCGGCACAGGCCACCTCGGACGCCAGCACGCACGCATTCATGCCGCGCTCGCCGCAGAGGGACGCGCCCGCTTCGTCGCCGTCTGCGACGCGGACGAAGCGACCGCGCGCCGCATCGCCGCAGAACGCGAAACCGAATGGACGACCGACTGGCGAAGTCTCGTCGGCCGCATCGATGCCGTGAGCCTCGCCGTTCCCACCGAATCGCACGCCGGCATTGCCTGCCCGCTGCTCGAAGCGGGCGTTCACGTGCTCGTCGAAAAACCCATCTCGTACACGCTCGCAGAGGCCGAACGGATGACGGAAGCGGCCGCGCGCGGCGGCGCAACGCTGATGGTCGGCCACGTCGAACGCTTCAACCCGGCGCTCTCCGCGCTCTACCCGCACGTTCGCCAGCCACTCTATTTCGAGATTCATCGCGTCGGCGAATTCACCGCGCGCTCGCTCGACATAGACGTGGTGCTCGACCTGATGATTCACGACCTCGACGTCGTGCAGTGGCTCGTCGGGAGCGAGGTGGAGGTGACGGACGTGCGCGCCGTCGGGATTCCCGTCCTGACCGAGCGTGTGGATGCGGCCAATGCGCGCATCGAATTTGCCACCGGGGCGGTCGCCAACATCACCGCCTCGCGCGTCGGCATGGAGAAGATTCGCAAGATGCGTTTCTTCCAGCCGCACGATTACGTCGCGGTTGACTATGCCGCACGCCACGCATCGATCAGCAGCCTCGCTCCGCCGCCCGACCCTGCGAGCGCGCGTCCCGGCGTCCAGTTGCGCCGTCTCGACATAGCAGATGTCGAACCGCTCCGCGCCGAGATTGAAGCATTTCTCGCCGCCGCCGCCGCAAACGAGCCGCCGCCCGTCACCGGCGCGGACGGACAGCGCGCGCTCGCGCTCGCCCTGCGCGTCCTCGAACGCATCCACGAACACACGGCCAACGCCGGGCTGCACGCGGCGCTGGCCGCGCGCGCCAATTTCCAAACAACCGACAACACCTGAACGCCGGGCCTGACGTTGATCTCGAACAGCACCACAACGGACGAACAGATCAACGCGCTCCTCGCCGGACGCATCGCGGCGGGCGACTTCCCTTCCGCCGTCTATCTCGTCGCCGAGCGCGGCCGCATACGCTTCTCCGGCGCGCTCGGCGACGCCGTGCGCGAACCCGTGCGGCACGCGGCCGGCGTCGAGACGATCTACGATCTCGCGTCGCTGACGAAGCCGCTCGTGACGGGTCTGCTCGCGGCGCAATTGGTCGAGCGCGGAGAGTTGGAGTTGGAGCGCGCCGTCGCCGCATACCTGCCGGAGTTTGCGCGCGGGGCGACGGCGCGCATCAACGTGCAACACTTGTTGACGCACACGTCCGGCCTCCCCGCGTGGCGGCCGCTCCGCATCTCGACCGGCAACCGGCGCGAGCGCGTGCTGGAAACAATCGCGGCGGCCGGTCTGGAATACGAGACGGGCGCGCGCGTCGTCTATAGCGATCTCGGCTTCATCACGCTCGGCCTGCTGCTCGAACGAATTTGCGGCGCGGGGTTGGACGAATTGGCGCAGCGCGAAATCTTCCGGCCGCTCAAACTGGAACGCACATTTTTCAATCCCGAACGCGCGTTCCTGACCGGGGTGGCCGCGTGCGAGTTGGGCGGCAATGCCTACGAGCGCGCGATGTGCGACGCGCAGGAAGGGCAAACTGAAGCGCGTGCGGAGGATGGCGGCGGGACAGCGGGCGCGTGGCGCGAAGAGTTGATCTGGGGCGAAGTACACGACGGCAACGCCTATTTTCTCGGCGGCGCGGCCGGACACGCCGGTCTCTTCTCGAACGCGCGCGAGACGCTTCGCCTCGCAGAGCAGTTCATCGCGGCGCGCACACGCCTGCTCGCGCCCGAAACCTGCGCGCTCTTTCGCACAGACCTGACGCCGCATCTGGACGAGGCGCGATCCTTCGCCTGGCAACTGGCCGCGACCAAAGATTCGACGGCGGGCGGCGCGCTCCCGCCGGACAGTTTCGGCCATCTCGGTTTCACCGGCACGAGTTGCTGGGTTGACGCCGCCAGTGAGCGCGTCCTTTTGCTCTTCACCAACCGGACGCACACGCGCACGCTTCCCTTCGTCAACATCAACGGCGTCAGGCGTCAGTTTCACACTCTCGCCGTCGCTGCGCTCGAACGCGCCGCAGGGGAAAACGACTAAGTTACATGACAGGGGGCGGGAAAGAAATCATGCCACGCATGCAGGGGACGGCTTCAACGGGCGCGGGGGCGTCGGCCTCGCGCGCTCCGGCGCGGCGCGTGTCGTTCGGCGAAGCGTTTCGTTTCTGGGTGAAGCTCGGCTTCATCTCGTTCGGCGGCCCGGCGGGGCAGATCGCGATCATGCACCGCGAACTCGTCGAGCGCAGGCGTTGGCTCTCGGAGGAGCGTTTCCTGCACGCGCTCAACTACTGCATGCTCTTGCCCGGCCCCGAAGCGACCCAACTTGCCATCTACATCGGCTGGCTCATGCATCGCACGATTGGCGGCATCGTGGCGGGCGCGTTCTTCGTCATCCCCTCGATCATCCTGCTGCTCGCGCTCTCCTACATCTACGCTAAGTACGGGCAACTCAACTCGGTGGCCGGGGTGCTGAGCGGATTCAAGCCGGTGGTCGTGGCAATCGTCGTCGAGGCGCTCTTGAAGATCGGCGGGCGCGCTCTCAAGCAGCGCATCCATTTTCTCATCGCGGCCGCCGCATTCGTCGCCATCTTTTTCCTGCACATTCCCTTCCCCGTCATCGTGCTCGCGGCAGGTCTCTGCGGACTCGCGGGCGCGCACCTGTGGCCGCAGGCTTTCGTTAACACGCAAACGAAAGCGGCGACGGGCGGCGGTCATTCGGTTAAACGGGAGGCGCGAGACGACACGCAGCAGGGCGACGGTTCGACCGACGACCCGACGCCCGCCGCCTTCGTGATCGAAGATGACGCGCCGCCGCCCACACACACACTGCCCTCGAAAAGTCGCGTGCTGAAAATTCTCTCGGTGGGCGTCGTGCTCTGGGCGCTGCCGTTCGCCGCGATCATCTGGTGGGGCGGCTGGGGCGGTCTGCACGCGCAGGAGTATCGCTTCTTCACGCAGGCGGCGCTCGTCACTTTCGGCGGGGCTTACGCCGTGCTGGCTTACGTCACGCAGGCCGCCGTCGGCTCGTATAACTGGTTGACGCACGCGCAGGCCGTGGACGGCCTGGCGCTGGCCGAAACCACGCCCGGCCCGCTCATCATGGTGCTGCAATTCGTCGGCTTCATGGCGGGTTGGAATCACCCGCCGCCCGGCCTCGGTCAAACCGAGAGCGCCATCGCGGGCGCTTTGATTACGACTTACACGACGTTTCTCCCCTGCTTCATCTTCATCTTTCTCGGCGCGCCCTACATCGAACGACTGCGCGGGAACGAGAATCTGAAGGGCGCGCTCTCCGGCATCACGGCGGCGGTCGTCGGCGTCATCCTCAATCTCGCGCTCGTCTTCGGCGTGGCCGTCATCCGGCCGCAGGGTTTGGCGGGCGAGACGAAATGGTTCGCGGCGGGCTTGAGCGTCGTCGCCTTCGTCGCGTTGTATCGCTGGAAACTCGACGTGCTGTTGGTCGTGCTGGCGGGCGGTGCGCTCGGTTTATTGCACGGTTGGCTTTTCGCTTGACGCGCCGGCCGCGCGCGAATTGTAGTAGTATGAAGGCGCGGCTATTCGTAATGCGGAATCGCCTGTTCGGGAATTACGTCTGATGTTGACCCGTCCTTTCAACCTGTCAAAGTTCATCGCCTTATCCGTCGCGTTCGTGCTGCTCGCGCAGTCTTTCGCGTTGGCGCAGGGCGACGCGGCGCAGACGCGCCCGCGCCGCGTTCAGACCGACACCTCGAACGCCCCGCCCGCGCCCCCGCCCCTGCCACCGGCGCGCGATGACTTCGTCGTCAAAAGACTCGACGCAGAGCCTACGATTCGCATCGGCCTCTCGACGAGCGCGCGTTCCGTCACCATCTCCACGAGCGGGCAGACGCTCAACCTGTTGCCGACACAACCCGGCGAGACGCCTGCGCCCGCCGCGCTCTCCGTCGCGCGCGTGCGTATCGAACCGCGCATGCTCGCGCCGCTCCCCGCGCCGACGGCGATGGACGGGAGCGGCATGTTCCGCGTCGAGATCGCGGCGGTGACGAGCGCGGCGCAGGCCGAGACAATCGCGCGCGAGGTGAGAGAGTTGACGGGGGAAGCGCCGGAAGTTGTACGCGACGGGACGACTGCGACGTGGCGCGTGCGCGTCGGGCTGCCCGCCCCGCGCGCCGAGGCGGAAGAACTGCGCACGCGACTCGAAGAGGCGGGCATCGCCGCCGTCTCACTCGTCGGCGCACAAACGCCCGCAGGCGCGACTCAGGAGACGGCCACACGCACGCCTTCTAACGCCAGACAATCTGCGGCGGCGACGCCCGGCGCGAATGTAACGGGCGTAACGGGCGTAACGGGCGCGCGTGCGAATTCAAACAACACGGCATCGGCGCGCCGCGCGCCCTCTAATTCTTCCGCGGCGCAGAACGGCAACGGCATCCGGCTCGCCTCGCGCTCGTCGCTTCCGGCGCGCGGCCTCGTCGTCTACGCGGGCGGCACGTCGCCGCTTCTGGACTCGCGCGCGCCCGTCACGTTCGCGCCGACGGAAGCGAACGCGCCGCTGCGCTTCAACGAGAAGCCGTATCGCGGTCGTCTCGAAGTGTTCACGAACTTGAACGGCTCGCTGACGGTCGTCAACGTCCTCGGCCTCGAAGATTACGTGCGCGGCGTCGTGCCGAACGAGCTTTCGCCCGGTGGCTACGGCGCGCTCGAAGCCCTGAAGGCGCAGGCCGTCGCGGCGCGCACCTACGCCGTCAGCAACCGCGGGCAGTTCACCGCCGCCGGTTTCGATCTCTTGCCGACGATCCGCTCGCAAGTTTACGGCGGACTCTCCACCGAGCACCCGCTCTCCACGCGCGCCGTGGAAGAGACGCGCGGCCTCATCGCCACCTATCGCGGCGAGCCGATCAACGCGCTCTATACTTCCACCTGCGGCGGGCGCACCGAACATGCCGAGAACATCTTCAACGGCGAGGCCGTCCCTTACCTGCGCGGGCGCGAATGCAGCGCACACCTCGCGCACGCCGCGCACGCGCAGACGTTCATTCAAACTACGCGCGAGCCGGGCAGCCTGCGCGCCGCCGAACACGCCGCGAGCGCGCGTGACGCCGCGCTGCTCGCCGTCCACGGCTTCCGCCTCTCGCCACGGCTGAGCGACGATTGGCTCGCCGCCGCCGTCTCTCCTGAAGAGGTACGCGCGCTGCTCGAAGTCGCCGCACGTCTCGCGCGCCGCACGACACCGAATGTTGTCAACAGCGACGCGACGCGCCCGCCCGGCTTCTCCACCGCGCTCATGCTCACGCTCGACGGCGAGAGCCGCGCAGACGTATTGCTCGCCGCCGACGACGTGAACTACCTTCTGGCCTTTCCCGATGCCGGAGACATCCCCGCTCCCAATCGCGCCGACGTGGCGTTGCTCCTGCGCGACGGACATCTCACGCTTCACACGGACGCCACGCTCCGGCCGCGCCAGTCCATGTCGCGCGCGCGCGCAATGCGAATTCTTGTCCGCCTGCTCGAAGCGCGCGGGCTGTTCCAGTTGCAGAAGGCGACGGCGCGGCCTCCCGTCGGCGGCGCGTTCGTCGTGCGCGCGGGCAAGTCGCCGGAGCGCGCGTTGACGCTCGCCGCGGACGCTTATCTCTTCCGCGCTTTCGGCGAGGCGTTGTTCCAGTCGCGCAGCGTGAGCGTCGTCGGTGGCGAACCCGTGACTTATCACACGGACGCACGCGGCGCGATTGACTATCTGGAGTTGCACGCGCCGCCGAAGGGCGCATCCGCCGAGCGCGTCTCGCCTTACACGACTTGGACGACCACGCTCAGCGCGGGCGAGGTCGCCAACCGACTTGCGCGCCGCACGGGTCGCATCGGCACGCTCGTAGATTTGCGCGTCGTCGCGCGCGGGTCGTCGCGCCGTGCGCTCGACCTCGAAGTCACAGGCACGAGCGGCACGGCGCACGTGCGCGGCGGGCGCATACGCTCCGCCCTCGGTCTGCGCGAACAACTCTTTGTGATCGACCGCAAGTACGACGAAGGCGGGCGCGTTGCGAGTTTCACCTTCACGGGGCGCGGCTGGGGTCATGGCGTCGGCATGTGCCAGGTCGGCGCATACGGGATGGCGCGCGCCGGTCTCGGCTACGAACAGATTCTCAAAAACTATTACACCGGAATTGAACTGACGAAGATGTACTGATGAATGAGGGTGAATAGTGAATGGTGAATAGTGAATGGTAAATGGTAAATGGATAAATCCGTTCTTCTGTTCACCATTCACCATTTACCATTTACCGTTCACCATTCACCATTCACTATTCACCAAACAGTATGCCGGAGACACCGACCGCAAACACCGTGACGCTCTACGTCGTCCCTAATTGTCCGCTCTGCGCCGCCGCGCGGGCGTGGCTCGCACGCCACCACGTCGCTTTCGTCGAACGCGATGTGCAAAGAGACTTCGGCGCGCTGCGCGCCATGTATCGTTTGACGAGACAAAACCTCGTCCCCGTCTTCGCACGCGGTGACCGCGCCCTCGTCCGCCCGACCGACGAACAACTGGAAGAGTTCTTAAAGTAGTAAATCGTGAATCGTAAATCGTAAATAGATGAAGACAGGTTTTCTCTATTTACGATTTACGATTCACGATTCACGGCTTTTCTCTCTATTCACGATTTACGATTCACAATTCTTATGCGTTTCTCTCGCGCACAACTCGTCGGCGCGTTCGCGCTGCTCGCGATCATCTGGGTCGTGCTCATCTTCCGTCTCTACTTTTCCGCCGCGTGAGTTCCACTTCCCAGACACGACCGATCATCGCCGTCGTCGGCCCGACTGCTTCGGGCAAAAGCGACCTCGGCATCGAGTTGGCCTTGCGCTTCGGCGGCGAGATCATCAACTGCGACTCCGTGCAGGTCTATCAGGGCATCGAGATCGCCACGGCGAAAGTGCCGCTTGCGGAAAGGCGCGGCGTGCCGCATCACCTGCTGGATTTCGTGCCGCCTGAAGTCAACTACACGGCGGGCGCGTGGGCTGAAGCGGCGGCCGAAAAGCTCTCGGAGATCGAAGCGCGCGGCCGTCTCGCGCTCCTCGTCGGCGGCACGGGCTTCTACCTGCGCGCGCTCAGACAACCGTTCTTTCCGAGTCCGCCGACCGACCCGGCCTTGCGCGCGCGCCTGACGCGGATCAGGGAGCGACGCGGAGCGGAGCGCCTGCACCAAATTCTGCGCCGCCTTGACCCGGCTTCCGCCGCGCGTCTCCAACCGCGTGATTGGTCGCGCGTGCAGCGTGCGCTCGAAGTGCGTCTGCAAACCGGCGCGCCGCTCTCGCTCCAACAGCCCGCGCGCCCCGCGCCGCCCGCTTCGGCCGCGCGCCTGCGCGTCTTCGCCCTCTCGCCGCCGCGCGCCGCGCTCTACGCGCGCATCAACGAGCGCGCCGAACGCCACTTCGAGGCGGGCTTGATCGAAGAAGTCCGAAGCCTGTTGGAAGCGGGCGTGCCCGCCGCGTCCAATGCGCTCGGCGCGCACGGCTACCGTCGCGTCGTCGAATTCATACGCGGCGAACGCACGCGCGAGAGCGCAATCGAGCAGACCAAACTCGACGTGCGCCATTACGCGAAACGCCAGTTGACATGGTTTCGCCGCGAAGCGGGCGTCGAATGGTTCGAAGGCTTCGGCGACTCGACGGAAGTGCAGCAACTCGTCGCCGCGCGCGTCGGCCAATTGCTCGAAGCGGGCGCGGAATGAGCCTTATGCGGGAAGCTGGCGCTAAGTCGAAAGGCGGCGGAAATTTGTCACCCCACGGCCGCCCCGGCCGTTTTGGTTGGCGTATGTACAACATTTACTTGTCACGGTTGACGGCGTGTTGTAATCTGGCGACACTACTAATTATTAGTTGATCGGTGTGGAGAGTTGCAGTGGAAACGAAGCCTTCTCCCCAAAACATTCAGGATGCGTTCCTGAACACGGTACGGCGTGAAAAAGACCCCGTCACGATTTACCTGATGAACGGCGCGAAGCTCACGGGTCGCATCAAGAGCTTCGATAAATTCTCGGTGCTGCTGGAAGCCGGCGTGCAGGAACAGTTGATCTTCAAACACGCGATCTCGACCATCTCACACGCCCGCCGCCAGACGAGCGGCGAACTGCGCGGCGCGCAATCTTTCGACGCGGGCGAGGGAGCGGGCAGCCACGATGCCTCCGACCGTTCCGACGGTTGAACCCGAAACCTCGCTTTCCTGACAACCCGACGGAGTCCCACTTTTCTTGAACGGCGCATTCATCACTTTTGAAGGCATTGACGGGTCGGGCAAATCCACACAGGTGCGGATGCTGGCGAGCGTGCTACGCCTGCGCGGCATGGATGTGGTGCAGACGCGCGAACCCGGCGGCACGCCGCTCGGCGCGCGTCTGCGCGAAGCCCTGCTCGATGCGCAGGAGCAGGTTGACCCGCTCGCGGAACTTTTGCTCTATGCCGCCGACCGCGCCCAACACGTCCGCGTGATGTTGCGCCCCGCGCTCGCCGAGGGGCGCGTCGTGATCTCGGATCGCTACGCCGATGCCACCGTCGCCTATCAGGGCGCGGGGCGCGGCTTCGAGCCTTCGCTGGTCGCAGAGGTCGTCGCGCTCGCCACCGGCGGCCTCAAGCCAGACCTGACGCTGCTCTTCGACCTCTCCGTCGCCGAGAGCAGCGAACGCTCACGCCAGCGCACGACGAGCAACGAGGGCGTGTCGAGCGACCGGCTCGAACTCGAAGCCGAAAATTTTCACGCGCGCGTGCGCGACGCCTATTTGCAGATCGCCGCCGCCGAACCGGAACGTGTGCGGGTGGTTGACGCGAGCCTCTCGGTCGAAGAAATCCATGCGCGCGTGCTCGAAATCGTCGCCCCGTTTCTGGAGAGCAGAGGCCAGTGGGCTGAGACTAAAGCCCCGCAAAAAAGTTGATCGCCCGGCAAAAAAGTTAAACCCCCAACCTCTCGCCCATAACTCTGCAAACTTTACACGTATGTTCGATCATCTCGTCGGAAACCAGCGCGCCAAAGACACTCTGCGCCGCATGCTCGCGGGACGTCGCGTCCCCGGCGCGCTCCTCTTCGCGGGCGAAGATGCGGTCGGCAAAAAACTCTTCGCGCTCGAACTCGCCAAAGCGCTCAACTGCCTCGCGCCCGCAGGCGTCGAAGCCTGTGACAAGTGTTCGTCGTGCGTCCGCATCACGCATTTCGCGGACGCCCCGGCCGATAAGACGAACGACGCCAGGCACATCATTTGGAGCGAGCACAGGGATGTCGGGCTGGTACGCGCGGAGAAAAACATCATCAAAGTTGATCAGGCGCGTGAACTCGAACGCGAGACCAACTTTCGCCCGCACGAAGGGCGCGCGCGCGTCTTCATCATCGAAGAGGCCGACCGGCTGAACCCGCAAGCCTCGAACGCACTTTTGAAGACGCTCGAAGAGGTCGCGCCCACGTCGCACCTGATCTTGTTGTCCGCGCGCCCCGCCAACCTGCTCACGACCATCCGCTCGCGCTGCCAGACGATCCGTTTCGCGCCGCTCACAGCAGAAGAGATCGAAAACTATCTGGTGCAAAACAAGCGGCGCGCGGGCGAAGAGGCACGACTCGCCGCGCACCTTGCGCGCGGCCGGCTCGGCCTCGCCCTCAGTCTCAATCTCGACGCTTATCGCGAAGGGCGCGATGCGATGCTCTCCGTCCTCGACGCGCTCGCGGCGCGACAGACGGATCGCGTGAGTTTGCTGCGCGCCGCCGAAGATTTGAGCGACGCGAAGCGCAAGGACGAGTTTGAGCCGCGTCTCGATGTGCTCGAAACGCTCATACGCGATGCGTGGCTGCTCTCGCTCGACCCCGCGGCGAAGATCGTCAATGAAGACATACGCGAGCGGCTCGCGCGTCTCGGCGCGGGACTCCAGAGCCGCCACGCCGCCGACTGGATGGCGCGCATACAGGAACTGCGCGGCCAACTCGCCGTCAATATTAACCGCCGCGTCGCCACCGATGCGCTGCTGCTTTCGATGGCGGCCGCCACGGCGAAGTAAATCAAACACTCGAAGCGGCCTGAAATGAAAGAGGGGCGACGATCTCGCACGGAGATCGTCGCCCCTCTTTCATTTCAGCAAAGCTACTTTTACTTGATCGTAACCAGTTCCGGCGTCTCCGCGGCTTTGGCCGCCGCGCCTTCGGCGACCAGTTTTTCCGTCTCGGCGACGAAGGCTTCGACGATGTCCGCACCCGCCACTTTGCGCATCGGCTTGCCGTCTTTGTAGATCATGCCGACGCCGCGCCCGAAGGTGACGCCGAGTTGCGAGTCGTGCGCCTCGCCCGGCCCGTTGACGGCGCAGCCCATGATGGACAGGTGCAGCGGCTCTTCGATGTGCGCGAGACGGCGTTCGATCTCTGTGACGATGCCGACGAAATCATCCACGTCGAGGCGTCCGCAGGTCGGGCACGCCACCACGGTCACGCCGCGCTGGCGCAGTTCCAGCGACTTCAAAATCTCCCACGCGACGCGCACTTCTTCGTGCGGCTCGGCCGCGAGCGAGACGCGGATCGTGTCGCCGATGCCTTCGTGCAGAAGTATGCCGAGGCCGATGCTTGATTTGATCGAGCCGCTAAAGGCCGTGCCCGCTTCCGTCACGCCGAGGTGCAGCGGGTAATCAACCTGCTCCGACAGCAGCCTGTAAGCGGCGACCGTGCGGTGTACGTCCGAGGCTTTGAGCGAGACGATGATGTCGCCGAAATTCAAATCTTCAAGAATGCGTATGTGGCGCAAGGCCGACTCGACCATCGCCTCCGGCGTCGCCGTGCCGTACTTCGCCAGCAAATCCTTTTCGAGCGAGCCGCCGTTGACGCCGATGCGTATGGGCACTCCCTGCGCCTGCGCGGCGCGCGTCACCTCGCGCACGCGCTCGTGCGCGCCGATGTTGCCGGGGTTGAGGCGCAGTTTGTCGACGCCCGCATCGAGCGCCATCAGAGCCAGCTTGTAGTGGAAATGTATGTCGGCGACGAGCGGCACGCCCGGCGTGCGCCGCCTGATCTCTTTGAGCGCGATGGCCGCGTCTTTGTCGGGCACGGCGAGGCGTACGATCTCGCAGCCCGCGCTCAACATCTCTTCGATCTGCTTGACCGTGCCGTCAACGTCCGCCGTGTCCGTCTTCGTCATAGACTGCACGGCGACGGGCGCACCCCCGCCGACCTGCACGTTCCCGATCTTAACCGCTCGCGTCTGTCGCATAAGGTTTCAAGTTTCAGGTTTCAAGTTTCAGGACTGAGGTTCTACGGTCTTCACCTTGAAACCTGAAACTTGAAACTTCTATTTCGCCGGTTGTGTGGCCGCGGGCTTATCTTCGTCCGAAGCGCGCCAGCGCGTGGCGACTTTAACGATGTCGTTGGTGATGACGAAGCCCATCAGGAGAAGCAGCATCACCATGCCGACCTGTTGAATGCGCTCGCGGATGGTCATAGACATGCGCAGGCCGATCCAGCCGAGCACGGCCTCGACGCCGAGCAGGAAAATCGCGCCGCCGTCGAGCACGGGAATCGGAAGCAGGTTGACGATGCCGAGGTTCAAACTGAGAAAGCCGAGCATCGCGAAGACGCCCGCCCAGCCGAATTTCGCCGCGGCGTTCGACGAAGCCTGCGCGATCCCGATGGGGCCGGACAGAGACTCGCGCGCCGAACGCTGGCCGCGGAAAATTTGCGCGAAGGCCGCGCCCGTCATGCGCAGCACTTCGAGGTTGCGCTGGACGGAGTAGCCGAGCGCGGCGATTGGGCCGATGCGTTGCTGCGGCAGCACGGATTCGGGCGCGAACCCGATCTTGCCTTCCGCGCTCGTCTGCGCAGATAACTCCTGTCGCTGCCCTCCGCGTTCGACCGTCAGGCGCACGGTCTCGTTCGGGTGCGCCTGAATCATGGCGCGCACGTCGAACTCGTCGCGCACAGGCTCGCCGTTGATGGCGATCACGCGGTCGCTCACCTTCAAGCCCGCACGCTCCGCGGGCGAATCGGGGACAACCTGTGTGATCATCACCGGCAGTTCGCCGTAGTCGGGGCGGAAGTCTATGTCGCCGATGCTCTCGCCGTCCTCCGTGTACTTCGTCGGCTTGACCGTCAACTCAACGCGCTGCCCGCCGCGCTCGACGGCCATCGGCAAAGGTTGTTCGGGCGAGAGGCGCACGTCGTTCAGAATGCGCTCCCAGGAAGGATTTTCCTTGCCGTTGAAGGAGAGCACGCGGTCGCCCGCGCGCAAGCCCGCCGCCTCGGCCACGCCCTGCGGCTTGACGTAACGGATGGTGGGCGAGGCCGGCGACACGGGCACGCCCGCGATCATCGCGCCCGCCCAGACTATCGCCAGCGCCGTCAAAATATTCATCGTCGGCCCGGCCACCATCACGAGAAACTTCTGCCAGCGCGGGCGCAGATCGAAACGCTCGTTCATGGGGATGTCGCTCTCGCCCGCGCCTTCGACCGCGGCGTTCGACTCGTCGCCGCCGAGTTTGACGTAGCCGCCGAGCGGGATCAGGCTGAGGCGATAGTCGGTCGTGCCCCAACGCCTGCCGAACAGGCGCGGTCCGAAGCCGACCGAAAACGTCTCCACGCGCATTTTGAAGAGTTTCGCCACGATGAAATGGCCGAACTCGTGCAGCACGACGGCCGCGCCGAGAATAAAGATGAATGCGAGCAAACCGATCAAACTCATATTTTTAAGCGTCTTTCTTCGAGAGAACCCCCACACCGGCAAACCACCTTAGAGGCGGCCGGCGCGCCGACAGTTGCACGAAAGAGTTTACGGGCTTGAACTTACCGCGTCAAACTAGCCGATCACGGAAACGAGGGCGTTAATCTCTTCCGTCGCGCTCAGGCGCGCCGCACGGTCGGTCTCAAGCACGGCGTCGAGGTCTGTGACGGGGCGCGATTCATGACCGTCGAGGACGTGTTCGATAACGCGCGGAATGTCTGTCAGGCGGATGCGCTCTTCGAGAAACGCGGCGACGGCCGTCTCGTTTGCGGCGTTGAGGGCGGCGGGCGTCGTGCCGCCGGCACGCAGGGCGCGGTAGGCGAGCGCGAGGCAGGGGAAACGCTCCGTGTCGGGCGCGTCGAAATGGAGCGCGGACATCTGCGTCAAATCGAGCGCGGGAAGCTGGCAGGGGCGGCGCTCCGGGTAGGTCAGCGCATACTGGATGGCGTGGCGCATGTCTGTGATGCCCAACTGCGCGATGACCGAGCCGTCCACGAGTTCGATCATCGAATGCACGATTGATTCGGGGTGGACGACCACATCTATCTGATCGGCCTCGAAGCCGAACAGCCAGCGCGCCTCGATCACTTCCAGCCCCTTGTTCATCAGCGTGGCGGAATCAATCGTGATCTTCGCACCCATCTCCCAGGTCGGGTGGCGCATCGCCTCGGCCACGGTCGCACGCTCCATCTCGCCGAGCGTCTTCGTGCGGAAGGGGCCGCCGGAAGCGGTCAGGACGAGGCGACGCACCTCTGCGCGACGCTCTCCGCGCAGGCATTGGTGCAGCGCGTTATGTTCCGAATCGACCGGCAAAAGTTCCGCGCCCGACGCCTCTGCGGCGCGCGTCATCAACTCGCCCGCGATGACGAGCGTCTCTTTGTTGGCGAGCGCCACACGCTTTCCCGCTTCGAGCGCGCGCAGCGTGGGCACAAAACCGACCGCGCCCACCGTGGCGCTGACGACGCAACTCGCGCCCGCATGCGTTGCGACTTCGACCAGCCCGGCCTCGCCCGACAGGATGCGCGGCGGCGGGGCGACGTGCGCGCGTCGCAATTCGGCGCGCAACTCCTCGGCCACGTCTTCCGTCTCGACCGAGACGAGTTCCGGCCGGTAACGCGCGCACTGCTCCGAGAGTTTGCCGACGTTGCGCCCGGCGGCGAGCGCGACCACCTGGAAGTCGTCGCCGAAGGCTTCAACCACGCGCAACGTGTTGCAGCCGATTGAGCCGGTCGAACCTAAAATCGCAATACCCCGTTTGTTCATTCTGTTTCCAGATACTTATCGAGCAGCCCGGTCAGTTGTCGCTTCGAGATCGCCCCGGCACGCCGCTCCCGCTCCTTGCCGTCCTGGTAAATCATGACGAGCGGCAATTTCTTGATGTTGAATCGCCCGTGCAGTGCGGGCTGTTCGTCTACGTTGTAGCGGACGAGGTTCACGCGCTCGGCGTAGTCTTCCGACAACTCGTCCAGAGTCTTCACCAGTTCCTGAGAGTCCAGACTGTATTGCGACAGGAAGACGACGAGCGTCGTTCCCTCGGCTTGCAGCACTTCAGCGGCGAAACTCTCCTGATCGAAGCCGTCAGCCGTCCCGCCACCGGCATCATTCGTCTCATTCCCTAGCGTCTCGTCGCTCCCGGCCTCCGCGTCCTGCTCGTAAGGGTTCAGCAGGTTGACGGTCTCATTCGCATCGTTTCGGTAGGAGGCTTTGACCACGACCCAGTCGCGCCCGCCCCTGTAAGTCAGGTTGACGCTCGCGGGGACGGTCTTGCGCGCGCCGATGACTTTGAGGTTGAGCGTCGCAAGGCCGTCGTTGTTTTGCGAGTTGATGTTGCCCGTTACCCAGAAGCCGAAGTCCTGCACTTCGCCGATGTCGCTTTTGAGGCGCTCGTTCTTCTGCAAAAAGGTCTTGGCCGTTTGGGCAGCCTCGCTCTTGCCGATGGCCGAGAAGGCGATCCACAAGATGCCGCCGACGAAAAGTATGATTACGAGTGCGAGCACGGCCACCACCCCTCCGACGATGAGCAGAATCTTTTTAGTTGTCATTGTGACGCTCGGGTTCTGTTGGAAATAGTAGCGACGCGGTTCAAGGGATTTGCGCGCGTTGTAGTGCGTCGGCGAAATAGAAGACGGCGAAATAGTAGATGAGGGGCGCGTTGAAGAGCAAGCTATCAAGCCGGTCGAGGAGGCCGCCGTGGCCGGGCAGAATCCGCGCCGCATCCTTTGCGCCCGACCCGCGCTTGAGCGCGCTCTCCGTCAAATCGCCGACGACGCCAAGCACGTTCATCGCCGCCGCCAGCGGCAAGGCCGCGCGCAAGCCCAGTTCGGGAAAGAACCAGTAGTGCGCGAGAACCGCGAAGCCGAGACTCGCCAGGAGACCGCCGACAGCGCCCTCCCAGGTCTTCCCCGGACTGACCGATGGCGCGAGTTTATGGCGACCGAAGGCGCGCCCAGTGTAATAGGCCGCCGTGTCCGAACCCATCAGGATGAGGAAGAAGAACGAGAGCAGGTCGGCCGCGAGCGCCGCGGGGAATCCTGTGCGCAGCGCGATGAGGTGGCCGCCTAGCAGTACGACGTAACAGACGCCGAGGATGGTTGCGCCCGTCGTCGGGATCATACGCTCGAAGGGCGCGCCCTTGAGCATCGCGCCCACGAGCGTGGCGATGACGAAGGCGACGAGGATCATCAACGGGAGCGCAGGCCACGTGAACGGCGCATTGAAATAGAAGGCCGTCAGCAGCGCGACGGCGAAGATCGTGCCGAGTTCGCGCTGCGCCTTCGCATCGCGTTTGCTCGACAGCATCCAGAACTCATACAGGCCGATCATCATGGCCGCCACCGCCAGCGCGACGAAGAGAAGTTCCAGACGGCCGACGAGGATCGAGGCGATGAGGATGGGCAGGGCGATGATGGCTGTGATGAGACGCGACATGTAGTTTTCAGTGATTGCCGGGCAGACTCGCCCGTCTCGTTGAAAGGTTAAGTTGAAGATGTAAGAACAAGTGGAAGATCGCGTGTG
>DASVPS010000069.1:0-10277 GCA_036389555.1 Pyrinomonadaceae bacterium | reverse complement strand
GTCCACGGTCTTCGAGAAATCTTTGCTCCACAGGCGGCGACCCGTCGCGCTGTCCCAAGCGTTGACGACGCCGGTTGAACCAATCGTGAACAGGCGCGTGCCCGCCAGGAGCGGCGTCGCGTTCGGCCCCTTCGCCATCTTCACCGCGTACTGGTTCTTCTGAAACGGCGCGGCATACTTCTGCTGCCAGATGATCTTTCCGTCCGCGAGGTTGATGGCCGAGACGATCTCTTCCGGGTCGCGTCGGCTGTGGACGAACGCGCGCCCGCCCGCGACGACCGGCGACGAATAGCCCTCGCCCAACTCCACGCGCCACACCCGCTGCCAGGACTTCGGCCAACTCGCGGGCGTGTTCTTCGCGGGCACGTTCCCGTCGCGCGCCGGGCCGCGCCACTGCGTCCAGTCCTCCTGCGCGCCGACGTTCGGCGTCAACCCGAACGCAAGCAGTGTCAACGCGAGCAGGGCGGCGTGCATTCTCGCGCGTCGCACATACGAGATTTTGCCGTTGCTGTGTGTGGTCATTGTCCGGCTCCTTTTATCATCCGCAACCCTGTCTAAGTTCTCTTCCGCAGCCGTAGCCTACTTCGCGCTTTTGAAGACCTTGCCGTTCTTCATCACGAAGTTGACTTGCTTGAGCGTAGAGATATTGTCGAGCGGGTTCTCCGGCGTGGCGATGATGTCTGCGAACTGACCCGCGCTGATCGCGCCGCGCGCCGCTTCGACGCCGAGCAGGCGCGCCGCGTTCGGGATGAAGGCGCGCAAGATGTCTCTGGGCGGGATGCCTGCTTCGACGAACACGTCCACGAGCGATATCGTCCAGGTGCCGCGCGTTTCATCGGGCGCGTAGAAGATGAGGTCGCTGCCGAAGGCGAGCGTGACGCCGAGCCGGTGCGCCCGGCGCAGGCGATCCACGCCGCGTGCGTGAAAACGCTTTGCCAACTCCGGGGGCAGATCATAGGCCAGCCACGCCTTCTCTGTGAAGTCCGTGCTGACGAGCACGACGTTGTTCTTCTTCGCCAGCGCAAGCGCTTCGTCCGACATGTCGAAGCCGTGCTCGATGGAGGCGACGCCCGCTGCGGCGGCGTTGCGCGCGCCCTGTTCCGTCACGCAATGCGCGGCCAGTTTCACGCCCGCGCTCGCCGCCTCCGCGACCATGTACTTGATGTCTTCGACCGAATAGATGTAGGGCTGGTCGTCCACGACGATCTTGATGACGCGCGCGCCGAAGTGTACGTTCTCGCGGATGGCCTTGCGCATCTCGTCGCGCGTGTCGGCATAGAAGTATTCCGGCTCGCCTAAATGCCTGCGTTCGGGTTGGAGTTGATACTGGCCGCGGAAGGGCGCGATGATGCGGCCGGAGTTGATGATGGTGGGGCCGGGGATAAACCCCTGATCGATGGCGCGGCGCAAATCGGTGGCGATGTGGTTGCCGTCGTTGCCGACGTCGCGGATGGTCGTGAACCCGGAGTTGAGCATGTCGCGCGAGTTGACGACGCCGTGGATGGCGCGCTCGGCGCTGGTGTGCGTCAGGTCGTAGAAAAAGAGCGAACCGCGCGCGCGGCTGCGCCGCCCGCCGATGAGAAACGCCATGTGCGTGTGGCAATCGAAGAGACCGGGCAGCACCGTCTGGCGAGAGAGGTCAACGACGGTTGCGCCCGCAGGTATCTGCACGTCCGCGCCGACCGCCTTGATGCGCGTGCCCTCGACGAGAATGATCTGATTGACGAGCGTCGCGCCCGTCTCGGGCACGACGAGTTTACCGGCCTTGATGGCTGTCACCTGCGCGGACGCATCCGCGCCTGCGGCGGCGACGATGAAGGCGAAGACGACGAGACGGAAAAATCTTTTCATCAATTTCCTTTCCGTAAATGCTTGAGCTTTAGTGTTGTGATTGGCTGATTGACGAAAAAAACTCGTCCGCCAGATACAGGACTCTACGATTCATCCAGCGGCGGAGTTCAACGAAACAGCGGGTCGAGGGTGCGCCGGGAGCGTCCGGCCGACGAATATTTTTGAGAACGCGCCCGTCAGACGGATGTGTTATAAGAACTCGTCCCAACAAATCAACTTCGCTTAGGAGCCACCAGATCGTGAGAAAGATCGCCGCACTTCTCCTGTTCGCGTCCCTGTCGTTCAGCCCGTTCGCCACTCACCACACCGCCATCGCGCAGACGCCCTCTGCTCAGACGGAGCGCATTAACTCGGAAGTCTACTGGAAAATTCGACAGGAGGGGACGGAGCGTTCGCAGGCCATGCGCACGCTGCACTTCCTGACCGACCTGTACGGGCCGCGCCTGACCGGCTCGCCCAACTTCAAGGCCGCCGCCGATTGGACGGTGCGGCAGATGAACGGGTGGGGCTTCAAAAACACGCGCCTCGAACCCTGGGACTTCGGCCATCCCGGCTGGTTGAACGAACGACTCTCCGCGCACATCGTCTCGCCGGTCAAGGATGCCCTCGTCTGCGAGGCGCTCGCGTGGACGCCGGGCACGAACGGCACGGTCACGGGTCGTGCCTACCAACTCATCGTGCCCGAACGACAGACGAAGGAGCAGTTGACCGCCTTCCTAGACCGCGTGCGGGACGAGGTGCGAGGCAAGATCGTCCTTGTCGGCAGACACGAGAGAGTGCCCGTCACGTTCAACCCGCAGAACAAGCGGCGCGAAGACCAGGACGTGCGCAACCAGTACGACCCGAACAACCCTGCCGCCGTGCCGCCGCCGCCTGCCACGCCCACGCCACAACCGTCGCCCGCGCCCGCCGCACAAGCGACGCCGCGCCCGCCCGCCATTTTGACGGCGACGCAGGCGGGCGAGCAACTCGATCAATTCCTCGTCGCGAGCGGCGTGCTGGTGCGTATCAACGACGCTGGGCGCGAACACGGACAGATTCGCGCCTTCAACAATCGCACTTTCGACGTGTCGAAAGCCGTGCCCACGGTCGTCATGCGTAACGAAGACTACGGGCGCATCAGTCGCATTCTGGCCGATGGGACTCCGGTTGAGTTGGAGTTCAACATCGTCAACCGCAGCTACCCGGAGGGGCGCACGTCCTACAACGTCATCGGCGAGATACCGGGCACGGACAAGGCCGACGAAGTGGTGATGCTCGGCGGTCATCTAGATTCGTGGCACGCCGCCACGGGCGCAACCGACAATGCCATCGGCTGCACCATCATGCTGGAAGCCGCGCGCATCCTGCGCACGCTCGGCCTCAAACCGCGTCGCACGATTCGCGTCGCGCTCTGGAGCGGCGAGGAGCAGGGCTTGCTCGGCTCAAAGGCTTACGTCAAAGAGCACTTCGGCACTTTCGAGAATCCAAAGCCGGAGTATTTCAAGTTCAACGGCTATTTCAATATTGATTCGGGGACGGGGCGCATTCGCGGCGCGAACGTCTTCGGCCCGCCGGAGACGGCGACGGTGCTCAGGCAGGCGTTCGCGCCCTTCGAGGACTTGGGCGTCCTCGGCGCGATTGCCACCACGAGCCGCCGCACGGGCGGGACAGACAGCACCTCTTTCAACGAAGCGGGGCTACCCGGCATCAGTCTCGGCCAAGACCCCATCGAGTACGGCTCGCACACCTGGCACACGAACCTCGACACCTACGAACGCATCATCGAGTCGGACGTGCGGAGCGCGGCCATCGTGGTAGCGGCGGCCGTCTATCACCTCGCCATGCGCGACGAGATGCTGCCCCGCTTCACGAAGGAGAAGATGCCCGCGCCGCCGCCCGCGCCCTCGCCGTCTCCCACGCCGTCGCCGAGTCCGACGCCGACGCCCCGCTAATGTGGCAGTTGGCAGCGGCGCGAAAGTTCCGACGCAAGCCATAGACCGCAAAACGCCGTCAGGGGCGGCGGACATTCTGACTTCGAATGTCCGCCGCCCCTGACGGCACTTGGTGATGTCTTGGTGGAATTGTCTCTCTCAGGGCGCGAGCCGTGGGCTACATTCCACCGCCCCTAACCGGGCTGAAATTCGTCGCGCCCCGGGGCGCGGTTAACCTTGCGCGGCGCGTGCGCCGTTGGGCGCTCACAAGCGTCGCTCAACATCGGGACGCGCGCTAATCTACAGTCGAAGTCGCCGGGTCAACGAAGAGGTTCGCGAAAGCGCGGCGCGGGTCGGGCGTGTGACGCTGCTGAAATTCTTTGATCCAGGTGGTCACGTGGCCGGTGATGTCGCGCGTCGCGTGGCGCGTGCTGTTGGGGTCGGACGTGCGGCGTTCAGGCTTCTTGCCCGTCGCGTTTCGCTCTGACCGCTTGATGATTCTAATGTTCGTACTCATTGGTGTATCTCCGTCGTTCAGTCAATCCTCTCAAGACTTCGTTAGCGGGTCTCCACTTTACGTCCCATCTACTAACGCGAGATTTAGACTGAAAACGGATCATCCGAAAATTTCGGCCGAGCGTGAGGCGCTCTGGGGTTGGGAACCGCGACGACTAAGGCGGCTCCGCGAGGGGAGTTCGGTGTGGGGTCGGTCAGTTAGTGGCCGACGGGTATGCGTTGAAAGCGCGTCTTTCCTTCCGGGTCTTCCCAGGAAATATCCAGCACGTAAGGCCGCGTCGCGCCTGCGATTACTTTGAGACGCTGCAACTGGTCTTCGGTGGGGTCGGCCAGTTTTCCGTCAATCAACGTTTTGTGCGGCATGACGGCTTTTTCCTGCGGCCGTATATACTTGACCTCCTCGAACCTGATGTGCGCCCGCGAGGGCGCGCCGGAAGTTTCCTCGTCCTTCAGAAAGACGGTGAGCACTTCGACACACCTGAGCGGCTGGTCGCTTGCATTCATCAATTCAAGGCGGGTGTCCGAGCCGTCGCCGGTGAAGGCGTAGGTGAGGGGAGCCGTTTTAACGTCGCTGTTCATAATCTTTTTTCGCGGGCAGGCATTGCGCCCCGCGCCTTATTTATATCTGTACGTGATGCGCCCTCTGGTCAGATCATAGGGCGACAATTCCACGCTCACGCGGTCGCCGGCCAGAATGCGTATGTGATTTTTACGCATCTTCCCGCCGATTTGCGCCAGCACCAGATGTTCGCCGCCGTCGAGTTTCACTTTGAAGAATGCGTTCGGCAATTTGTCAATCACCACGCCCTCCGCCGGAACCAGGTCTTCTTTAGCCAATATGTGCTCTCCTTCGTTTGCTGTAGGTTGACCGCCTCCGAAGTCGGCTACAGGCGGTCGTGAGAATGCGTGCGCGCCCGGCATAACCGGGCGCGCACGCACACGTCTTTCAGTTAGTAACGGTTGCCGCCGCCGCCACCGCCGTAGCCGCCACGGCCACCGCCGTTGCCGCCGCCGCCGTAGCCGCCGCGACCACCACCACCGCCACCGCCGCCGCGTCCACCGCGGTCTTCGCGCGGTTTGGCTTCGTTGACGTTCAGGCTGCGGCCGTTGACTTCCTTGCCGTTGAACTGCTCGATGGCCTTCTGGCCTTCTTCATTGCTGGACATTTCGACGAAGCCGAAGCCGCGTGAGCGACCCGTTTCGCGATCCTCGACCACCGAAGCCGACTCGACCGTGCCCACCTCTGCGAACAACTGCTGCAAATCCTCGCTCGAAGTTTGAAAAGCGAGATTGCCGACGTAAAGTTTCATAGACATAAATGTATCCCTCTCCCCTGTGGGAGGCGTTAGGAGAAGCGGCGAATCGAAGGTGGCTTAGGAGTAACGGTAGGTAGGCGAAAGCTCTCAGTTCGTGTGCTCAGCAAGGAGCGGCTTCTAATGTTGAGATCGGCCTTCCCCCGGATTACCCGAAACGCCCCGCCGCTTGCGCGGCTCAATGCGTATCACCGTTAATACACAGGAGAAGGATTAACTGGCAGTCAGTATGCACTATTCGAGCAGTGAACACAAGGACAACGGCTCCATTCACGAAACCGCAGGCCAAGCGCGCGCCGATGCGGCCACGCTTCCGCAGGTGCTAGAATGGCGCGCTTAACTCCAACTTCACGGGTATACTTTTTTGACTCCTGTGGCGGAATTCAAGTCTGAAGGGCGGAAAATGGGGCGGATGCTGAGCCTCGACGCGATGCGGGGCGTGGCCGCCGTCGTCGTCGTCCTCTATCACGCGCTTGGCGTCGCGCCGCAGACGGCCTTCGCGGGCTGGCAGTGGTGGCTGCCGACGCTGACCGCGTGGGTCGTGCATTTCGGCTACGCGGGAATTTTCCTGTTCTTCGTCATCTCCGGCTTCTGCATACATCTCCACTGGGCGCGCGCACGCGCCGCCGGAGTTGAGCATCCGTCCGTCAACTTCTACGCCTTCTGGAAGCGGCGCGTGCGGCGTCTCTACCCGCCTTACCTCGCCGCGCTCGTCCTCTACCTCGGCTACAACGCCTACCAGACGCCGCCCGATCTGTCCGGCTTTTACCTGTGGGACGCCGCGCTCCACCTACTGATGCTCCACAACGTGGACATGCGCACGACCTACAGCATCAACGCCGCGTTCTGGACGCTGGCGATTGAAGAACAACTCTATCTGGCCTATTTCCTCCTGCTATACCTTCGCATCCGCTACGGCTGGGCGCGCACGCTCGCAGTGTGCGTGGCGGCGCGCGCCGGCTGGCTGTTGCTCGGACGCAGCATCGGCTACTTTTTCGGCATCACGATTCCCGTCACGGAAGCGGCGGCGACCAACTGGTTCATCTGGGCTTTGGGCGCGCTCAGCGTGGAGGCGGCGCTCGGCGTCGTGCAATTGCCCGCATGGTGTTACAGGTGGTGGGCGGGCGCGGCCGCGCTGCTCCTGGCGATGGGTCTCGCCACGGGGTTGCCCTATGTGAATCACCTCGTCTGGATTCACGACGCGGGCTGGCTCCTGATGCACCCGGCGTGGGGCGTAGGCTTCTTCGTGCTGGTGAACGGGGCGGTGCGCGCCGAGCGGCGGCGGCGCGAGTTGGCGCGGCGCGCCTCGCGCCTCATGGTCGGGCTGGCGGGTCTCGGTCTCATCTCTTACTCGCTCTACCTGACGCACCTCTTCGTGTTGATGCAATGGTACTGGTTCGGCTTCACGCAGTTTCACATACGCACCATCGCGCTCGTCGTCATGACGCCGCTCTCGGTGTTGTTCGCGTGGCTGTTCTTCCGCCTCTTCGAGCGACCTTTCATGGCCGCCTCCGTCGGCATGGGCGCGCCGGAGCACACGCGCACGACGGGCGGACACATCTCTCAAACGCCGGCCGACCCGGTCAGCGATCCGGCGGCCGTTTAAACTTCAAACGTTCTCTCAACCGGCGTGCGCGGGGAAACTTTTACTTTGCGGAAATCAACTGTGATGAGACCGTGGACTAACGGGAGCAACGGGCGCGCCCGAAGATGCGACGGACGACGTGACGGGCGACGCGCCCGTCACGCGCTGGCCGCGCTCTGTTTTTTGTTCGCCGTCTCGCCCGCTGCAATAGCAGCGGCGGCGACGACGGCGAAGGAGGAATGGGTCGGCGTGCGCTCGCCGCACTACCTGCTGGTGGGCGACACAACCGAGAGCGAGATCAGGGAAGTCGCGATCAGGTTCGAGCAGTTTCGCAAAGCCTTCTCGCAACTCTTCCCCGCCTCGGGCTTGAGTTCCTCCGTCCCGACGACCGTCGTGGTCTTCAAAGACTTCGATTCCTACAAGGACTTTCGCCCACATTATCAAGGCCGGCCGACCGAGTTCGTCAGCTATTTTCAATCCGGTCTCGACACCAATTACATCGCGCTATCGCTCGACCGGGATCGCGAAAGCCTCTACGTCAAACTCTTCCACGAGTCCGTACACCTCTTGATCGACAGCCAATCGCGCCGCATCCCCGACTGGCTCAACGAAGGGCTGGCGCAGTATTACAGCACTTTCGAGTTCGACATCGCGGCGAACAAAAACGTCCTCGGCAAGCCGGTCACAGGACACCTCGCGTTCCTGCGTAAAAACAAACTGCTGCCCCTCGCCACGCTTTTCGCCGTTGATCGAGAGTCGGCCGACTATAACGAGAGAGAGCGCAGCGGCATCTTCAACGCGCAGTCGTGGGCGCTCGTTCATTACCTGATGACCGCGAACGAAGGACGACGCCAGCTTCAACTTCTGCGCTTCATCGAGTTGACGGCGGCGGGCGCGCCGTTCGAGAAAAGTTTCCGGCAGTCGTTCAAAGCGGGATACGAGACGATGGAGGAAGAGTTGAAGGAGTACGTCCGCCGCGAAAACTTCCGCGTGCGGAACACGCAGTTGGAAGATCACCTGAGCGTCGTGGCCGAGTTGGAGTCGCTGCCCCTGACGGACGCCGACGCGCACTATTATCTCGGCGACCTGCTCCTACACATCAACCGTTACGAGGACGCGGCGCGTCATCTGCAAAAGGCCATCGCGCTCAATCCCACTTCGGCGGCGGCCTTCGCCTCGCTCGGCATGGTGCGCGTGCGGCAGAGGCGCGGCGCGGAGGCAGAGCGTCTGCTCAAACAGGCCACGACGCTTGAACCGGACAATTATCTGGCGCATTACTACTACGCCTACGCGCTCAGCCGCGAGGAGATGGACGACGAGCAGGAGATCAACGCTTACGAAGAGGGCGCGGCACAACTCATGCGCCGCGAGTTGCGGCGCGCGATTGCGCTCAAACCCGGCTTCACCGAATCCTATCGCCTGCTGGCTTTCATCAATCTGGTGACGGGCGAGCAACTCCCCGAAGCGGTCGAACTGCTCAGGCAGGGACTAAAACTCTCGCCGGGGCGACCCGACCTGACCTTCATCCTCGCGCAAGTCTACGTCCGCATGAAGGAGACGCAGGCCGCCCGCACCACCCTCCAACAACTCCTCAACAGCGGCGCGAACGCACGCCTCCGCGCACGCGCCCAAACCCTGCTCGACCGTATGAAACCCAACGGCGCGACGCGATAGGCCGGGCAGGAATTGCTTCATTGCTTCATCGGTTCATTGATTCAATGAAGCAATGGATCAATGAAGCAATGATTCAATGGATCAATTCCTCACGAACGCGATGCGTCGCGCAGGGTAATTGAAGACGACGGTGAAGGGCGACAGGAATTCGCGCCCGACCACGCCCGCCCCGCCCTCTCGGCTCAGACCCGCGACCCTGAAAGTCACCTTCGGTTGCTTGAATCTCAACCCCGCGAGTTCAAACCATTCCATCGTGCCCGTCAACACTTTAAATGTCCCGCCCGACCCGAGGCCGGTCGCATCTTTCACCTCGCGCCCTTCGAGCAATTTCTCGTCCCGTATGAACTTGTCGTAAAAAGTGACCGTGCCCGTGTAGCCCGTATCGAGTTGGAAGAGTCCCTCGCGGTTGCCCTCGAAGCGACACATGACGGCGGGCGTCAGATCGATGTAAGACAACGGCTGCCACCTGCCCTTCGGGAGTTTGTAACTCGACGGATCGTAGAGGGCGATCTGGCGACCGCCGCCTACGACCTCCACCACGACGCGAGCCAGCAGCGGGTGGCCGATGAGTCCTGCGCGGCGCGTGCCGGGCGGTGCGTTGCGGTCTGACAGATCCGTGGAGAGATAGAGCGGGTTCTTGAACGTGACGCGGCCGAGTTGCAGAGTCTTCCCCTGCCGGATCGTCACCTCCTGCGGCTTCCCGTCCGCGCCCATCGATTGCGACTTGCCGAGCACGGGCAGTTTGAGTTCGTCTGCCAGCTTCGAGTCGAGATACATCGCATCGGCGCCGGTGTCGAAGTGAAACCAACCGAGGTCGCGCCCGTCCACGAGCGGCCGCACGTAGTAATGCCCCGGCGACGACTCCGAAAACGGGACGCCCTGCGCCACCTTCAACTCCGCGGGCAGCGTGTTGTCGAACACTGTGTCCGACGGCAGCGCGGGCGCAGCGAACCGCGCGGTGTCCGCCGCCGAAGTTTCCCTCACCGTACGCACCTTAATTTCCGAATCCGAGCCGCGGTAATTGACGAGCATTTCGCGCGGAAAGCGAAAGCCGAGCGTCTCTTGATAATCTCTCAACACGACGGTGTACGGGCCGCGCTCATACTCGACGACGAACGTCTCCGGCAACCACGTCGCACGGTCAACGAAAATTTTCGCGCCCACCAACCCGCGCGGGAGTCGCATTGAGAGCGCGATTCGTCTGTCGGTCGTCTCCGCCTGCAAAATGGAGTAGACGAAAGGCGCGCGCTCGTCGAGCCACCAGCCGCTCCTGACCCACGCCGGGATGAGAAGTTTCTCGCGCAGCCGTTGCGGCATCGGCGCAGGCAATCCCGTGCGGTCTACTTGCCACGCGAAACTCCCGTCGTAACCGAGCGGCCTCGGATTCGACGGCCGCGAGTCTTCCCTGTATTCTCCCGCCGCGCC
>DASVPS010000068.1:0-10479 GCA_036389555.1 Pyrinomonadaceae bacterium | reverse complement strand
ACGAGCGCGTACGGATAGTCGTCAGCCCCGCGCCTTGAGCGATGCGCGGAGATGTTCACGTCGCACACTTTTAGAGTACGTGGCGAAATTATCTATGTCTTCCTTTGCGTCTTTGCGCCTTTGCGTGAGTTTATTCTTTGCTAAGCATAAGTCTCACGCAAAGGCGCAAAGACGCAAAGATTAAACCGGGAGCGCGGGTTTTGAGACGCACTTAACGCGCGGTCACTTTTACGTTGCACCTATGAGCAGGCATCACGAAGGACTAAAGGGCGGAGGGCGCGCACGCACGGCGGCCTCTGAGGAGGACGTGCTCGCACGCTTGCGCGAGATCGTCGGCGCGGAGCACGTGCTCATAGACGAGGCGCGCGTCGAGCCTTACGCGGCTGACGCGGTGAAGGAGAAGTTTCCGCCCGAAGCCGTCTTGCTGCCGCAGACGACCGCCGAAGTCGCGGCGATTCTCAAATTCGCCAACGAACGCCGGTTTCCCGTCACGGCGCGCGGCGGCGGCGTCGGCTACACGGGCGGCGCGGTGCCGGTCGAGGGCGGCGTCGTCATCGGCACGGATCGCATGAACCGCATCCGCGAGATCAACGCCGACGATCTCTACGTCGTCACCGAACCGGGCGTGACGACCTACGCCTTGCAGCAGGCGGTCGAAGCGCAAGGGGTGTTCTATCCGCCCGACCCGGCCTCTTACAAAACCTCTTTCATCGGCGGCAACATCGCGGAGAACGCGGGCGGCATCCGCTCTGCCAAGTACGGCGTGACGAAGCATTACGTGACCGGCCTCGAAGTCGTGACGCCGACGGGCGACGTGATCCGCACCGGCGGTTTGACGAGCAAGAACGTCGTCGGCTTCGACCTCACCGGACTCATCTGCGGCTCGGAAGGCATGCTCGGCATCATCACCGAAGCGACGCTACGCCTGCTGCCGCTGCCCGAAGCGACGCGCACCGTGCGCGCCACGTTTCGCACGATGGCGGAGGCGTGCGCCTGCGTGCCGCGCTTCAACCGCGCGCGCGTCACGCCCGTGGCAATCGAGGTGCTCGACCGCAACGCCATCGCGGCCGTCGAGACGGAGTTCGCTTTCGGCTTCGGCGCAGACGCGGGCGCGCTCCTGCTCGTCTCGGTTGACGGGCATACGTCGGAAGTGGAACGCGATGCGCTCGCCTGCGAGCGGGTCGTCTGCGACGGCGGCGGCTTCGACGTGATGCGCTCGGAGACGCGCGAGGAAGAGGAGCGCCTGTGGGACGTGCGCCGCGCGATTTCGCCCGCGCTCAAAAAATTCGGCACGATGAAGTTCAACGAAGACGTGGTGGTGCCGCGTTCGCGCGTGCCCGAACTCGTCGCGCGCGTCGAAGAGATCGGCAAGTTGCACGACACGTTCGTCGTCAACTTCGGCCACGCGGGCGACGGCAACATCCACGTCAATTTCATGTGCGACCGCGACGACCAGGAAGCGATGCGACGCGCGCGCGCCGCCGTGCGCGACACCTTCGCCTTCTCCGTCGAACTCGGCGGCACAATTAGCGGCGAGCACGGCATCGGCTACGTCAAAGCCCCCTACCTCGACATGGCGCTCGGCGCGGCGACGATTGACGCCATGAAGAGCATCAAGCGCGCGCTCGACCCGAACGGCATTTTGAACCCGGGCAAGATGTTTGTGTAGACGCCTTTCATGCTATCAACCTTACTGGAACTCCAACGCTTGAAGCGGCTCGACCGGACGGGCTGGGTGTTGCGCGGACTTGCGCCGGGGGCGGAGTCGGTGGCGGCGCACAGTTACGGCGTGGCGTTCACGGCGATGCTGTTGGCGGACGAGGTGCGTGCGCGTGGCGTCGAGGTGGATGTCGAGCGCGTGTTGCGCGTCGCGCTGTTGCACGATCTGGCAGAAGCGCGCACGGGCGACATGCCGCGCACGATGGCCTTGTACTACGGCGCGGCGGCGCGGCGTGCGGCGGAACGCGCGGCGTTCGAGGACATGGTGCGTGATCTGGGCGCGCGGAGCGCCGCGCAATACGGGGCGCTGCATGAGGATTACGAGGCGCGCGAGAGTTTGGAGGCGCGTTTGGTGAAGGCGGCCGACATTCTGGACTTGCTGGCGCAGGCGTTAGCGTTCGAGCGTGCGGGCGCGCGCGAACTGGGAGAGTTTTGGGAGGGCGCGCGCGAGCGCGACTTCGGGTTGGAGGGCGCGGCGAGAGAGGTCGTCGCGGAGATGTTCGGTGCGCTCATCACGGCGCGCGAAGCGTTGCGTTAGGGATGAGGCGCGCTGTCGCGCGTCGCCCCGGCCGGAGAACGAATGCCCGATTGGTTAACAGAATTGACGAACACGCTCGGCCTGACGGGGCAGGGCGTCGTCTGGATAGTCGTGTTCTCGTTCGTCACCTTCGTGTTGAGCATCGCGGCGACCATCGTCGTGCTGATCAAACTGCCCGATACTTATTTCAAGGCGGAGCACGGGCGCGAGTTCTGGGTCGAACGCCACCCGGCGCTGCGTTGGGGCGGCCTCATCCTGAAGAATTTGCTGGGCGCGATGCTGGTGTTGTTCGGCGTCGTGATGTCTCTGCCGGGCGTGCCGGGGCAGGGCGTGTTGACGATCCTGATGGGCGTGATGCTCCTGGATTTTCCCGGCAAGCGCCAACTCGAACTCAAACTCGTGAGCCGCCCCAAAGTCCTGCGCGCCATCAACCGCATCCGCGCGAGATTCGACCGCCCGCCGCTACAACTGGATGAGACTTGAGGGGGAAGGGGCAGAGGAAAGGGGTCAAGGTGAAGACAACGCTTGGCGGTGCGCCGCTTTTTGTTTTCTCCTTTACCCTTTACCCTGTGCCCCTTTCCCTTTCTCTGTCGGCGTTGCGCGTTGACAAGGGCGGAGCGCTTTGTTAGCTTCGCCTATTAAATTTTCAAGGGAATTTTGCCGGATCGGAGGCTCCCCGGCGTCGGCGTCTGACACTTTTTGATGAACGGTTCAAACTCATTTCGGGCAGGCAGGCTCAGGAAGAGCTACGTGCTGGCGTTAGTTCTGGGGCTGGCGTCGCTCGCGGGCGGAAGCGGTTGCTCAAGATTCTACAAGAGCAAAGTCACCGTGCCGCCGCTGCTCGCCCCGCTCAAAGAGGCCGCGCCCGGCGAACTGATCGAAGTGGTCAACCGCATGGCGCAGGTGCAATCGCTGCGCGGCAAGATTGACATACAGTTTTTAGACACGTCGTTTGCGCAGTGCGGCGTGACAGAGAAGTATCGCACGGCCGAGGGCGACGTGATCCTGCAACGCGACGGGAAGATTTACCTCGTCATACAGGGGCCTTTCAGCGTCAAGATCGCCGAGATGACTTCCGACGGCGAGCGTTTTCGCGTCGCCGTGTTGCAGGGCGGAGACAAGTGGCAGCGTTTCCTGAAGGGGACGAACACGGCGACTTATCAGCGGATCGAGGGCGGCGCGGAGGTTGACTGCGGCAAGGGCGACCAGAAGAAGACGGAGCAGATGCAGCAGCGCGCGGCCTCGGCCTTCTCCGGCCTGCGCCCGCAGCACTTCACGGACGCGCTGCTCGTGCGCCCCGTCACCCCTTCGGCGGCGGGCGCGAACCTCATCTACGTGCGCAGCGAGGCGTTCGCCGAAGACATCGACACGCGCCCGAACGCGAAGAGAGGCGCGCGCGTCGTGCGCGGCTATTACCAGTTGGACGAACTCGCGCCGGAGGGCGAAGGGCGCGCGCGCCTCTTGCGCCGTTTCTGGTTTGACCGCTTCGGCGAAATCACACTGGCGCGGCTGCAAACGTTCGGCGAGCGCGGCGAGTTGACGACCGACGTGGTCTATCGCAACCCGAAGAGTTTCGGCGAGACGACGAAGTACACGCTCCCCGCCGACATCGAAATCACGCGCCCGCAAGATCGCTACTCGCTGCGCATCAGCTATCAGGTGCCCGAAGCTGCCAAAGTGGATCAGCAGTGGCCGGCCGACGTGTTCGTGCTGGAAAACAAATCGAACCTGCCGGAAGTTGATCTGGACGCGAGAAAGCCGTGAATGGTGAATCGTAAATCGTGAATAGATAAAACCTGTTCTTCTCTATTTACGATTCACGATTTACGATTCACTAATCTCTTATGGAGAGCCTTGTCACCAATAACATTCGCCAGCGTCCGTTGCGCGCGCTCGTGAGCATCGCGGGGGTCGCGCTCGGCGTGTGTCTGGTGATGCTGTTCACGGGGCTGTCGCGCGGCATGTCGAACGACTTGCAGCGGCGTTCGTCGAGCGTCCTGGCGGAGATTTACTTCACGCGGCCGGGCGGGATGGAGTTGACGACTTCGACGGCGAACCTGAGCACGAAGTACGCCGACGAGTTGATGAAGGTCGAGGGCGTGAAGTCCGCCGTCCCGGTCATCCGCTACATCTTTCAGGGCGGGCGCGGCTTCGGCTTTGAGCAGGTGCAGGGCGTTGACTGGGAGCCTTACGCCGCGATGAACGATTTGCAACTCGTCGCGGGACGCGCGCCTGCGGCCGCAGACGAGATCATCATCGACGAGACGAAAGCGCGCAACGGAAACCTGGGCGTCGGGGGCACGCTCAGCCTCTTCGGGGGGAAGCCTTACCGTATCACGGGCGTCTATTCGCCCGAAGCGGAGGCGCGCGTGAAGATGTCGCTCGCGGCCATGCAGGACGCGCTCGAAGCGCCGGGGAAGTGCTCGTACATTCTCGTCAAAACCGTGGACGGCGTTGACCCGCTCGCCGTGGTCGGGCGCATCGAGGCGCAGCCTTCGACCCAGGGGAACAAGATACAGTTGACGCGCGACATCATCACGAACATCGAAAAGACCATCCCCTACCTCGGCGTCTTCCTGCGCGCGCTCGTCGGGCTGTCGGCGATAGTCAGCGGGCTCGTCGTGATGCTCGCGATGTACACGACCATCACGGAGCGTACGCGCGAGATCGGGATGCTCAAGGCGCTCGGCGCGTCGCGCGGCTACATCGTCTCGATCATCGAGCGAGAGGCTTTCGTGATCAGCCTGCTCGGCCTCGTGGCGGGCTTCGCCATCTCGTTCGTCGCGGGTTATCTGATCAACCGCGCCTACGGCTTGCAGTTCGAGTATGGTTGGCGTTGGGCGCTCGTGGCCGCACTCATCGGCGTCGGCGGCGGCGTCCTCGGCGCGCTCTACCCGGCCGTGCGCGCGGCGAATCTCGATCCGGTCAACGCTTTAGCGCATGAGTGACAGGTGACAGGTGACAGGTTAAATCAGAAAACTTGTCTTCAACTTGTCACCTGTCACCTGTCACCTGTCACTGTCTTATGAAGACTATCCTGCAAGCTGAAAATGTCGAGAAGGTGTATCGCGTCGGCAGCGTGGACGTGGCCGCGCTGCGGGGCGTCTCTCTGGATTTGGAGGAGGGCGAGTTTCTCGCGATCATGGGGCCTTCCGGGTGCGGCAAGTCGACGCTGTTGCACCTGCTCGGCGGCCTGCTCACGCCTTCCGGCGGGCGCATCGTGATTGACGGCGAAGACCTGACGGCCGCCTCGGACGCCAAACGCACAGACATCCGACGGCGCAAAATCGGCTTTGTCTTCCAACGCTTCAACCTCTTCCCCACGCTCACCGCCGAAGGCAACCTGCGGCTCGCCGAACGCATACACGCGGGCGGCCGTGGCAACGGCGAAGACTCCGGCGACCGGCGGCGCGAGGTCTTGAGTTTGCTGAAACTCGAAGACAAGATGCACCACAAGCCGCTCGAACTCTCCGGCGGCGAGCAGCAGCGCGTCGCACTCGCCCGTGCCATCGTCAACCGCCCGGCCATCATCCTCGCCGACGAGCCGACCGGAAACCTCGACTCGGAAAACTCGGCAATCGTCCTCAACATGTTTCAGGAGATGAACTACCGCTTCAACCAGACCATCATCATGATCACGCACAACCCGGAGGCCGCCGCCATGTGCCGCCGCATCGTGCAGATGCGCGACGGACAAATTGTTGCGCCGAACACGGGTTTACAGGTATAATCTCCGACGGTAGCAGGTGACACGGACAAGGGCGTGCGCTTTTGTCTTTGCCACCTGTTGCTTTTATGGCAACCCCTTTTTTCGGATTCGGACGGTGAGGCGGTTTTGAAGTTCCTCCAAAAACTGTTTTTCTGGTCGTACGGACGCAGTACATGGCAATATGACGTGTTGTGCGTCCTGATACTCGCCTTTATCTTTCTGACGCCCGGAAATTGGTTTGAAAACAGCGAACGCGGCCACCGCGAATCGCATCAAAATGGCTCTACGACGGCGACACGTTTGTTGCTAGTCTGGCCGGAAAATTCTCCGGCAAACCCCGGCATAGAAGAAGTTGAAAGGCGCGTGCAAAGTGTCACGAATCGCGCCGATGTGCGGGTGAAAGGGATGCGTCCCGTGGCGGACGCGGGCGGCAAGGTGGTCGCCTACGAGGTTGACATAGAATAGGCTTTCTTTATAATCGCCCGGATTTTCAGCCGGGCGAGAGTTTAGTTCCCCTAATTTTTGAAGGAGTTTGCATGAAGAGATACTTGACGCTTGGCCTCGCAGTAGTTTTAACAGCCATCGTTGCATTTTCCGTCGTCCCCCCGAAGACGAGCGCACAGAGCGCTGGATTGGTCAGTTCGATTTTCTCCAAAATGGAGCGCAACCGACGCGATCTGCGCAGCATGCGCGCGGGGATCAGCATGGAGAAGTACAACGCGCAATTGAAGGACAGCGACAAGCAGTCGGGCACGGTGATTTACCTGCCGGGCGCAGGTAAAAACGCTTTTGTGCGCGTTGACTGGCAGCGCCCGCAGCAGGAGACGCTGGCGGTCGCCGATGGTAAGTACACGCTTTTCCGCCCGCGCCTCAAGATGGCCTACGTCGGCGAAGCCAACTCGAACCGCAACAAGGTTTCGAGCGTGCTCGGCTTCGGCCTCGACGCCACCAAGTCGCAGTTGGCGAGCGCCTACGACACGCAGAACGTCTACGACGAGACGCTCTGGGGCGGCGTGCAGACCACGCACCTCAAACTCGTGCCCAAGGGCGGCGCGCGCTACAGCTACGCCGAACTCTGGGTTGACGGCAACGGCATGCCCGTCCAGACCAAAGTCGTGGAGAAGAACGGCGACTCGACGACCGTGCGCCTCCTGAACGTGCAGCGCAACGCGCAGGTCTCCAAAAACGAGTTCAAAGTCGAACTCGGCTCGGACATCAAGAAAGTTCGCGGCTAAACCGTCCGAACTGAAATCACGACCGAAGGGTTCTGGCTCCTCCAAGACCGGAACCCTTTGCCGTTTCTAGGGGCGCTCCGGCGCGCTAAACGCCCCGGTCTTCTTGCGTTCGGACACTTAGATTTCGTATCTTCTCCCACAAGTCCAGTTAGGGCACAAACTATTACCAGCAAGGGCAGGAGCGCGGGCGCGGGCGAACCACGAGTCGTCCTTCAAGCCGACGGCCAGATGAAGAGAAGCAATTTCCTTAAACTCAAGGCGCGCGAAGTGAGCTTCATTGCGCGCGGCCTGTTATCGTCGAACCACCCCGTGCTGGCGCACGTCATCCCCATGCGCCGCTGCAATCTTGCCTGCGCCTACTGCAACGAGTACGACGACTTCTCCGATCACGTGCCGACCGCAGAGATGCTCCGCCGTCTCGACAAACTCGCCGACCTGAAGACTTCCATCGTCACCATCTCCGGCGGCGAGCCGATGATGCACCCGGAAATCTACGAACTCGTCGCGCACATCCGCCGCCGCGGCATGATCGCTGGTCTCATCACGAACGGTTTTTATCTCACGCCCGAAAAGATCAGACGCTTCAACGAGGCCGGGCTGGAATACCTGCAGATCAGCATCGACAACGTGGCGCCCGACGAAGTGTCGAAGAAGAGTCTGAAACTGCTCGACAAGCGTTTGCAGTGGCTCGCCGAGCACTCGGATTTTCACGTCAACATCAACTCGGTCATCGGCGGCGGCATCAAGAACCCGTCGGATGCGCTCGTCATCGGCCGCCGCGCGCTCGAACTCGGTTTCTCCACCACGGTCGGCGTCATCCACGACGGGCAGGGAATTTTGAAGCCCCTGGCCGACGAGGAACAGCGCGTCTATCGCGAACTCAAGCAACTCGGCAAACAGGAGTACGCGCGGCTCGGCTGGTTTCAGGATAACCTCGCGGCCGGTCGCCCGAACGAATGGAAGTGCCGCGCAGGGGCGCGCTACCTCTACGTCTGCGAAGACGGACTCGTACACTATTGCTCACAGCAGCGCGGCTACCCCGGCATCCCGCTCGCCGATTACACGATGGAAGACTTCCGCCGCGAGTACAACGCGGAGAAGCCCTGCGCGCCGCTCTGCACCGTCGCCTGCTCGCACAAGGTCGCCATCCTCGACAACTGGCGCAACCCGCAAAAGCCTTTCACCGCCAAGCAGCCGACCAAAGACGTGAGCGAAACGATCCGGCAAGTCCTCAGCGCGGAATAGCGAAGGGGCGCGACACGGGCGCGAAAGAAATTGCCGCCCCCATTCTGTTGCCGCCGCTACAATCAAGTCGTTCTTTAATTCTCGCGGGAGCGATTGTTATGAAGCCGACACCGCACGGGTTGCGCCGCAGCGCGTTTCTCATTTTTCCTCTCCTCGTCCTGCCCCTCATTATCTCCGCCCCGTCCGGCGCGACGACGAATGCCCCACCACAAACCCCGGCTACTACTACTACTACTGCGCAGGCTTCGCCGAATGATTCCGGCACGCTGAAATTTGCCGTTACCGTCATCGGCGCGAAGGGTGGTTTCCTGGCCGGCCTGACAAAAGAAGAGTTCTCCGTCTGGGAAGGTAAGACGGAGCGCGAGATCAATTACTTCAGCAGCGACGAGCTGCCCGCGAGCATCGCCGTGCTCATCGACGGGTCAGGCTCGATGCAACCGCGCGGCTTGAGCGCGGCCAGATATGGGGCGGCGAGGTTTCTCGCACAGAGTAATCCGGCGAATGAGTATTTAGTCGGCGAGTTCAATCAGGTGTGGCGTGGGTTGATCGGCTGGATGCAGGGGCCGCAGGCGCTCGGCGAAGTCTCTGACAATCTCATGGCGGAAGCGACGATTACGCGGCAGTCGAAGTCGAAAGGATACGGGCCGACGGCGCTCTACGATGCCTGCGACTCCGCCCTCGACGCGCTCGCCGCGCGCGCTGCCCCGAGACGCATCCTGCTGCTGATAACGGACGGGCAGGACAATCAATCGCGCATCAAGTTCACTCAACTCCGCAAGAAGGTGCAAGCATCGGACGTGCAGATTTACGGCATCGGCATCACTGATCGAAGCTACCCGGACAGCCTCAACGTGGCCGGCCAGGCCATCCTCGTTGAATTGTCGGCCGTGTCCGGCGGGCGGGCTTACTTCCCGGAGAACAAAGATCGGAAAGAGATGGACGAGGTGGTTGACCGCATCGCGGCGCACTTGCGGTATCAGTACGTCATCGGGTTCAAGCCGACAAACGCCGCGGCGGCCGGCAAGTGGAACAAAGTCAAAATCAAAGTGACGCCGCGCGATACGAAGCTCAAGAGTCTCTTAGTGCTCAGCCGCGAGGGATATTTCTCGCCGTCGGCGACGCCAGCGCCGTAAAACTCCTTCTTCTTCTTAGCGCCGTCCCATCGCCGTACCACGGAGCGACACACGATGAAGCCGACATTGCAAAGGGCGCGCCGCGCCGCATTTCTAATTTTACCGATACTCGTCCTGCCGTTCATCGTCGCCGCCCCGCCCGGCGCGACGCGCGCCACGCAACAAACGTCGCCCGCCGTCGCACAAGACGCTGCCGACACGTCCGGCACGCTCAAATTGATCGTCACGGTTACGGACGAGAAAGGGCGCTTCGTCACCAGTTTGCCGAAAGAGTCCTTCGCGGTCTTTGAAGGAAAATCCGCGCGCGAGATCAGCTACTTCGACACGAGCGACGTGCCTGTGAGCGTCGGGATTCTCATTGACGTGTCGCGCTCGATGGAGGCTCAAAGCATTGATGCGGCCAGGCAGTTGGCGGCGAAATTCATCGGGCTGGGTCACCCGGAGAACGAGTATTTCCTCGTGGAGTTCAACGACAAATGGCGGGAGTTGAGCGCGTGGACGCGCGACAGGCAGGCGCTCACCGAAGCCCTGAGCAAAGTCGGCATGGCCGGGGCGGACGCGGAGCGGAAGAAGCCTAAGCCACACGGACAAACCGCCCTCAACGACGCCTGCTTCGGCGCGCTCGAAAAAATGGCGCGCGCCACACACCGGAAGCGAGCCATTTTGATCTTGACCGACGGCGGGAGAGACAACGCCTCTGCGCACAAGTCAGGCGAACTGCGCCGCCTGAGCGTAACCTCCGGGGTTTTGCTATACCCGGTCGCCCTGTCGGTTCCCAACTATGCGTTAATGGATTATGAAGGGCAGAAAAATCTCGATGAGTTAGCCAGGCCGACGGGCGGGCGGGCTTACTTTACGAGTAACGGGCTGGAGATGGAAGAAGTGATCGAGCGCGTCGCG
>DASVPS010000067.1:0-65346 GCA_036389555.1 Pyrinomonadaceae bacterium | reverse complement strand
CCTGTATGAACTGGAAGCCGGGCAGGCCGATGGCGTCGAAGGCGAGGTGATCCGTGCCGCCCGTGTTGGAGATGGAGAGCGTCTGCGCGCCCATGTCGCGGAAGGGCGTGAGCCACGAACGGAAGAGCGGGCGGATGGCCTCATTGCCTTGCAGGTAGACGCCGCGAATTTTGCCCGTGCCGTTGTCGAGGTTGAAGTAGCCTGCAAACTTGTCGTACTCCGGTTTGGTGACGAGACGGCCGCGCGGCGCAGGGGTCGGTGCGGTCGTGGGGCGGCCTTCGCCCGCGCCGGGCGGCGTGGGTTGCGGCGTCGGCTGGACGATCTCGCCGAAGTGCTGGCGGACGTAGGCGCGCGAGCCGAGCAAGCCCTGCTCCTCGCCGCTCCAGAGCGCGACGCGGATCGTGCGGCGGGGCTTGAGGTTCAAGGCCATCAGGATGCGCGCGGCCTCCATCGCGACGGCGCAACCGGCGGCGTTGTCGGTCGCGCCCGTGCCGCCGTGCCACGAATCCATGTGGCCGCCGAGCATCACCACTTCGTCTTTCAAATCCGTGCCCGGAATTTCGGCGATGGTGTTGTAGCCCATCAAATCCTGATCCTGAAACTGCACTTCGAGGTTGACGTTCAGGCGCAGGCGCTCGCCCGCCTGAATCATGCGCAGCATGCGGTTGTAGTGCTCGCCGGAGACGACCACCTGCGGCGGGAAGGCGGGCGCGCTCTTGTCGTAAGGCGAGATGCCCCGGCGGAAGAAACCCTGTATGTTGGACGGGTCGATGTTGTCGGGAATCGTCGCAGGGGGCACGGTCGCACTCTGGACGAAGATCGTGCCGCCGTCGCCGCGTCCCGGTTCGAGGATCATGGCCGCGCCTTCGTCGGCGATGAATTTCGTCTTACGCAAATTCAGTATGAACTGCGCGACGAATTCAGGCATCGGCGGAGGCTGCTGCTGGCGCGGCGGGGCGGATGCAGGGTCGGGCGCATTGGCGAGCGCGAGCAACTCCTTCTCGGTCAGGCGCGTGCCCTGCGGGTCGAAGTGCGCGTCAATTTTGCGGATGGGAGCCAACATCACGATTGCGCCCTTGAGCTTCCCACGATACTTCTCCAAGCCCGCCGCGTCGGTCGCATCCAGATAGACCACTTCGGCGTTGAGCGCGCCGTTCGTGCCGGGCGACCAGGCCTTCGGATAAGCGATGAGCGGGATGCTCAGCGGCTCGACGACTTCGGCCGAGAAACGCTTCAACGTCCAGCCGCGCCCGAACGGCCCCCAGGCTTCGAGGTGCGCGTTCTGCATGCCCCACTTCGTCATCTGGTCGCGCGTCCACTCGTTGGCGCGCTTCATGCCGGGCGAGTTGGTCAGGCGCGGCCCGATCACGTCGGAGAGATAGCTCAGGGTTTGCATCACCTGCGAGCGGTTCATGCCCTCGTCCTTGATGCGCGCGATGGGGTCGTTCGGGTCGGGCGTCCGGGCGGCGGCGGAGGCGGGCGTGGCAGCCGGTTGCTGCGCGATGACGGGCAAACTGTTCGCCAGAACTGAACAGGCCAGTAGCAAGGCGACTGCGATCTTGCGTCGAAACATAAAATGGACTCCTAAAGTTGTTGACTTAAAATTTAAACCTGCGAACAGGCGAGCGGCACTAGCCTTCAAGTGAAGTGATTATACTCTAACGCCCGCGGGAAAGTTTCAGGGCGGAAACTGCCTCGTGAATTACATACGCGATGATTGAGTGCGGCCGCTCGTCTGGATGTTCATCCCGACGGACACGAATGAAGGGATGAGGGATGAGGGATAAAAGGAATGCTTAACTTGCTTGAGTACTTTCCTGATTCATCCCTCATCCCTCATCCCTCATCCCTTACTTCCCGCTCTCTGTGTCTGCGGTGGTGGACGCTTTTACTTATACTCAATCTCAAACAGAAAAAAGGGGGACGAGCCTTTCGACCCGTCCCCCATGCGAGAATCAAACCCGCTCTCTATCTCTCAACGCGCTTTCAACGCGCGAGGCGCGAACCGCGACCGCTCGCCGGTGGTTCGGTCGCCGGCGGCACGGCGGGCAGCGGCTCGGTCTTGTAGCCGCACTCCTCGTTGGCGCACGAGCGCGTCGTGCCTTTCTTCGTCGTCTTCTCCAACAGGAACGGCGCGTGGCACTCCGGGCAAGGCTCGCTGACGGGCTTATCCCAGTAAACCGCGTCGCACTTCGGATACTCCGAGCAGCCGTAGAAGGCTTTGCCGCGCTTCGACTTCTTCACCACGATCTCGCCTTTGCAGCCCGCGCGCGGGCAGGCGATGCCGGTCGTCTCGCGTTTGATGAACTTGCACGTCGGGTAATTTGAGCAGGAGACGAATTCGCCGAAGCGTCCCTGCCGGCGGACGAGGTGCGCGCCGTCAACCGGGCACGTTTCGTCGAGCGGCACGGGCGCGGCGGCCACCACACCCTTGCGGTCGATCTTGCGTATGTTGCGACAGTCCGGGTAGCCGGTGCAGCCGAGGAACTGGCCGAAGCGGCCGCGCTTCAAAGCCATAGGCTTCGCGCACAACTCGCAGACCTCCGCTTCTTCGCCCTCCGCAGCAGCGCCCGCTTCGCCCGCGCTCGCTTTCGCCGACTGAGTGTCGCCCGCCGCATCGCTCGCGGCAGGTTTGGCGATCTCGCGCGTCGTGCGACATTCGGGATAGTTCGAGCAGGCGAGGAACTGGCCGAAGCGGCCGAACTTGATGACCATGCCCGCGCCGCAATTCTCACACTTCTCGTCGGTCGGGATGGCCTCCACCTTCTTCTTCTTCATCTCGACTTCGGCGATCTTCAAGTCCTTCGCAAACTTCCCGTAGAACTCTTGCAGCGCCGTCGTCCACTTCAACTTCCCTTCCTCGATCTCGTCGAGTTCTTCTTCCATGCGCGCCGTGTACGACTCGTTGAAGAGGTCGCCGAAACTGGCGACGAGCAGGTCATTGACCGTCGTGCCGAGCGCCGTCGGATGAAAACGCCCCTCGTGCTTTTCGACGTACTCGCGGTCGAGGATCGTCGTCATGATCGCCGCATAGGTCGAAGGCCGCCCGATGCCCTTCTCTTCGAGAGCCTTGACGAGCGTCGCTTCGCTGTAGCGCGGCGGCGGTTCCGTGAAATGCTGTTCGGGCAGGACGGAGTTCAACTTCAAAGTCTCGCCCTGCTCGACGAGCGGCAGTTTGCGCGCCGCCTCTTCGTCCTCCTCAGATTTCTCGTCGCGCCCTTCTTCATAGACGCGCAGGAAGCCGTCGAACTTCAAGACCGACCCGCTCGCGCGGAACAGGAAGCGACCCGCCTCTATGTCAATCGTCGTCTGGTCGAACACGGCCGGCATCATCTGCGAGGCGACGAACCGCTGCCAGATCAAGCGATAAAGTTTCAACTCTTCGCTCGTCAGATAGCGCGCCAGCGAATCGGGCGTGCGCGAAACGTCGGACGGGCGTATGGCCTCGTGCGCGTCCTGCGCGTCCTTCTTCGAGCGGTAGTGGATCGGCTTCTCCGGCAAATACTGTGCGCCGTACTGCGTGCCGACGAAATCGCGCACCTCTCCGAGCGCCGTCTCCGAGACGCGCGTCGAATCCGTGCGCATGTAGGTGATGAGGCCGACCGCGCCCTCCGCGCCGATCTCGACGCCCTCGTAAAGTTTCTGCGCGACCATCATCGTCTTCTTCACCGCGAAGCCGAGTTTGCGCGCCGATTCCTGCTGCAACTTCGACGTGATGAAGGGCGGCACTGGGTTGCGCTTGCGTTCCTTCGTCGTCACTTCGGCGACGCTAAATGTTTGCGCCTCGGCCTCCGAGACGATCTCCGTGGCCTGCGCCTCCGTCCCGATCAAAATCTCGCTCTTCTTAACTTCCTGATCGAAGCCGCCGGTCTTCACCGTCTGTTCATTGATGCGAATCAGGCGCGCGTCGAAGGCGGGCGGCAATCCGGCCGCGAGGTTCGCCGTCACCGTCCAGTATTCCGTCTTGAGAAACTTCTCGATCTCGCGTTCGCGTTCGACCACCATGCGCAGCGCGACCGACTGCACGCGCCCCGCGCTCAACCTACCGCCGACCGTGCGACACAGAAGCGGCGAAACTTTGTAGCCGACGAGGCGGTCGAGCACGCGGCGCGCCTGCTGCGCATCGACGAGGTTCTCGTCAATCTGCTTCGGCTCTTTAAACGCCTCCTGCACGGCGCGCTTCGTGATCTCGTTGAACATCACGCGGTACGATGGCTTCTTCGGTCGCTTCGGCACGATCTCTTCGGCGAGGTGCTGGCAGATCGCTTCGCCTTCGCGGTCAGGGTCGGCCGCCAGATAGATGGCGTCGGCATCGCGCGCCGCCTTCTTGAGTTCCGAGACGGTCTTCTTGTTGTTGCGTTTCTTGGTGTCTGGGATCACTTCGTAGGACGTGGCGAAATTGTTCTCCACGTCAACGCCGAGTCCCTTCGACGGTAAATCCTTGATGTGGCCGAGCGAGGCCATCACGCGGTAGTCCGCGCCGAGATATTTCCCGATGGTCTTGGCCTTCGCAGGCGACTCGACTATCACTAAATTCTTCGTCATTCCGTTCCCTTCAACTAACCGGGGCGTCCATACCGCAGACGCCTGTAAATAGCTCTGATGTGTCCTTAAATTCCCTTTGCCGTCACCGTTTAGATGCCGCAAAACGCCGATTTACTGGCTCGCGCGCACGTCTCGTTTTTGCGCTTCGACATCTGGACGTCGGCTGAAGGGCTATGAAAATAGCACTGGTAGAGCCTCAAAAGTCAAATGAGCGGCGGGAGCGTCCCCGTGCAGGGAGGCGTTCGACAGTTGATTTCAGAGTGCGGCGCGAGGTCGCGGCGGCGCGTCCGGCGCGAACATTTCCGGCGAGGATTCAGACGCGGGGAAAGGCCAGCGTGAGCAAAGTGATGGCGACGGCCGTGACGAGTGCGCGCCGGTTTATCAGCCGCGACTTCGCGCGCAGTTCGGCGACGAGGCGGTCGTCATCGAGGCTCTCTTCGCCCGCGTCCCAGTTGCACGTGCCGCGCGCGGCGAGCGCGATGCAAGTCTTCTCGCGCGCCTGCAACAATCCCAGAGCCGCGATCCAGATGGGGAAGAAGACGACGGCGCGGAGCAGGCGCGGCGCGTCATATACCACGAGGATGAAGGCCGCGGCGACGCCCACGGTCAAGGCCACGATGCCGAGCAGACGCCGCTTGCGCTGTTCGCCCGCCCCGATGTTTGAGACTTCGGAAACCATCACACTCGAACTTCGGCTCGACATTGCTGCGACGACCGCTCTACTACTACTGCGCCGCGCGGAGCGTCGCGAGCGGTTGCCCGGCAGCCACGCGGTCGCCGACGCGCGCGCTGACGACGCTGACCGTCCCTGCGGACGTGGCCTCGGCCGCGACTATTTTCTCCGCCGGGGCGACGGCGGGCGCGGCCGTAGTATTTTGCGGTTGGCGGCGCGCGGCGACGAGACCGGATTGCGCGTCCGCGGCCGCACCCTGCGCCTCCTGCAAACGACGCTGCGCGCGTTCGTACTCGGCGCGCGCGCCATCGAGTTGCGCTTGCGATGCGTCGCCGGAAGCGACGAGCGGCGTCAGGCGTTGCACCTCGACTTCGGCGCGCACCGCCTCTGCTCTGGCCGCCTCGATGCCCGCCTGCGCCGCGCCGATGTTTCTCCCCGCGCGCGCCACAGGGTCTTCCGTCTTAGTCTGCGGCGCGCTCTGCGCCTCCGTGCGCACGACGATCTCGACGATGGGCGTGCCCTCGCTGACGTTCATCCCTTCGCGCACGAGCACGCGCCGCACCTCGCCCGCCACGGGCGCGTTCACGATGATCAGCCCGCGCGCTTCGTCCCTGCCGCCCCCGCACGCCGACAGCAGCGCGACGAGCGCGCAAACGCACAGCGGCGCGACTCCAAACTTGCGCCCGTGCGGCGACGACTGCGCGAGTTTATTTCTCATTCGATCTGGACTCCGGCGTCGCCGTCGCTGCCGCCGCCGCTGTTGTTGCCGCCGCCGCCGCGCCGCCCGCTGCCACAGGCGTGCCGGCGTTCGTCGCGCCGCCCGCCTGCGGCTTCAACGACGCGGCGGCGGTGGGCAGGACGACCGACGTGTCGAAGCCTGCGGTGGCTTCGGGACGCAGTTGGAGTTCGCGTGCGCCGCGCACCAAGACGTTGTTTGCGCCGAGCGTGTTGCCGGTGGCGCGCTGGAACTCTGCGATGGCTTTGTTGAGATCGGTCTGCGCCTGTAGCTCGCGCCCGCGCGCGGCGAGCAGTTCGTTCTGTCTTTGCAGGACGAGGAAGACGGTGGTGGTGCCCGCGCGGAACTGCCGCTGCTCGCTCTCGAACTGCTGCTCGGCCGACGAGCGCGTGGCCGCCGCAGAGGCCAGACGCGCTTCCGCCGAGCGCAGTGATTGCGTGGCGTTGCGCACGTCGGCCTCGATCAGTTGCTCGGCCTGCGCGCGCTGGTTAGTGATGCGGCGACCTTCTGCGAGCGAGCGGCCGAGGTTGGCCTGCGCCGTGCGGTTGCGGAACGGAAGTTCGACGCGCACGCCGACGCGATAAGTCGGGTAGTCCTGCGCGAGCAAATTCGAGAGCGAAGTCGTATAGCCGCCGATGAGGTTCGGGTTCACGGTGCTGCCGGTCGTGCCCGTACCGGTGTCGAGCGGCGCGAGTCCGGCGAGCGTGGAGAGTTCGTTGACGCGCGCGCGCAGTTGGGCGTTCGCGCTCGTGTTGGGGTTGATCGTCGGCGTGACGGTCGAACCGGCGAGGCCGGTGGAGGTGTAAGTGCCGACCAAGTCGACCTGCGGCTTCGACTGGTCGCGGTAAAAGCGCTCGTCTATCCGGTTGATCTCCGCGCTCGTCTGAAGCTGCGCCAGTTCCGGCCGGTTATCAATCGCCGCCTTGACGGCCTGTTCGAGCGGCACGCGCGGCGGTTCGAGGCTGACGGGCGTGACGGGCGTGAGCGGGCGCGACCAGAGCGCGGCGGTGCGTTCGGCGAGAATCAGAGTCTTCAAAGTGTTCTCGGCGCGCGTGACGGATTCCTGCGCGGTGTAGACGTTCTGCTCGAAGGTCGTCACCTGCGTGTTGGCCGCCACGATGTCGATGGGCGCGAGCACGCCCTGCGCCACGAGCCGCTGGTTGCTCTCGACCTGCACGCGCGCCTGCTTCACGGCGTCGATCTGCACCTGCAAATTGCGGAGCGCGAAAACCAAATCCCAGTAAGACTGCTCGACCTGCGAGATCACTTCGATGGCGCGCTGGCGAAACTGCGCGTCGGTCAAGCTCAAATTCTTCTTCGCGATCTCGATGGTGCGGCGGTTGTTGTCGAAGCGCAGGCCGCGCAGGAGCGGTTGCGCGTAGGTGAAAGTGAATGCCGTCGGGAACTGCGGGTTGAGCGTGGCGTTCTGGTTGGTGGTCAACAGGCGCGTCGAAGAGAAGTCGAGTTGATAGTTGCCGCCCGCAAACGGCGAGAAGCCGCCGAGCCTGACCGCGCCCGTCAAATCCTTCTGCGTGACCGAGCCGTTCGCCCCGCCGCTGATGGTCGAACTCGTCGGCGTCGTGCGCGACTCGTAATAACTCTCGGACGAGAAGAGCGGGTCATAGACGCCGCGCGCCGCATTCAAATTGAACTCGGCGATCTCGACGTTGATGCGCGAGCCGTCAATGTCGTTGTTGTTCTGCAAGGCGAGGGCGATGGCCTCGTTGAGCGTGAGCGGCAACTGCTCGGACACGTCCACGCCGACGCGCTCGGCCGAAGGCAGCGGGCGCGAGGCCGCTTCAAAATTGGGCGCGACGGGCGGCGGGTCGGCCGGCAACTCTGCGGGCGCGATGCCGCCCGACGTGCCGACGTTCTGCCCCGGCGTCTGCGGGACGCCGCCGGGTGTCGTCGCGCCGCCGGTCGCGGGCGTCTGGGGGGCATTCGTTCCGGCGGGCGTGGCCGTCTGCGGCTGCCCCGTCGCGGGCGCGCCCTGTTGCGAGGCGTTCGGCACTTGCGGCGAAGGCGGGCGCGGCCCCTGCGTGTTCGGCGTCGTCGCCTGCCGCTGCTGCTCGACGCCCGTCTGCGGTTGCGTGCTCTGCTGCGCCTCGTTGTCGGGGCGGATGGGAGCGGACGAAGAGTTGGGCGGCAGTTCCGTCGTCGCGGGCGGCAGCGCGCCGGGCGGCCGCCGCTGCTGCGTCGTGCCCGCGGGCGGCGTCTGCTGCGTTGTGGACGAAGGCGGTTGTTGTTGAGTTTGATTTTGCGCGAACGCCGCGAACGGCGCACACAACATCATCGCTGCAACGAACGACGCTCCCCATCTTTGCGCCTTTGCGCCTTTGCGTGAGACTTGTGATTGCCAAAGAACAGACCTCACGCAAAGGCGCAAAGGCTCAAAGGTAAAGACGTGCCGTGGACTTTGAAGCAAACTCTTAATCACCTGAAACATTATCTGCATAACCATCCTTTGCGGCCTGCCGCGCGAGCGGTTTCGCCACCTGCGGTTTCGCCACCTTCTGGCGACGGGTGAACACGCCCGCGTAAGCCTCGGAGAAACGGCGACCCGCGCCCCCCTTGAAATTGTTGAAGCGCGACCCGGCATAAGCCCACACGCGCGAGTCTTTCGCATCCTCGAACAGCGAGTAGAAGACCGGCACGGCCAGAAGCGTCAGGAGCAGACACATGCTCTGCCCGCCGACGACGAGCACGCCGATGGAGCGGTTCGTCGCCGCGCCCGCGCCGCTCCCCAAGATGAGCGGGATCATGCCTGCGACGAGCGCAATGGTCGTCATCAGGATCGGCCGCAGGCGGTCGCGGTTGGCTTGCAGGATGGCGCTGTAGCGTTCCATGCCGTGCGAGCGCAGTTCGTTCGTGTGGTCGATCTGGAGAATCGCGTTTTTCTTGACGATGCCGAACAAGAGCAGGATGCCGAGCGCGGAGAAGATGTTTAGACGCTGCCCGGCGATCAAAGTCGATAGGAGCGCGAACGGGATCGAGAGCGGCAGCGTCAGGAGGATCGTCACCGGGTGTATGAACGACTCGAACTGCGCCGCGAGGATCAGGTACATGAAGACGAACGAGAGCAGGAAGGCCAGCATGAACGATTGGTTCGCGCGCTGCAATTCCTTCGACTGACCCGTGACGCCCGTGCGATACCCGGCCTCCATGTTCAACTCCTGCGCGTAACGCTGGACGGCGACCAGCCCGTCGGCCTCCGACCCGTTCGGCGCAAGGCTCGCCGAGATCGTCACCTGCCGCTGCCGGTTCAGGCGATCAATCGAAGCGGGACTCTCGCCCTCTTCGAGGCGCACGAGTTTCTCCAACCCCACCGTGCCGCCGTTTGAAGACGCCACCGTGAAGTTGCTCAAATTCTCGCGTGTGCGCCGGAACTCTTCGCCCGCGCGCACCACCACATCGTACTGATCCGAGCCTTCGCTGTAGGTCGTGACGCGCGCCCCTGCGGCGAGCGTGTTCAAAGCCTGCGCCACGTCGCCCGCCCTGACGCCGAGGTCTGCGGCGCGCTGGCGGTCGATGATGATGCGCAGTTCCGGGCTGCTCAACCGGAGCGAGCGGTCGGCGTCGCGGAAGTTAGGGTCTTTCTTGATGCGCTCGACGAGCTTGTTCGAGTACTCGTCGAGTTTGGCAATGTCGGGGCCGCTGATGAACAGGCCGAGCGACGAACCGCCACCGCCCCCGCCGCCGCCCCCGCCGCCGATGGCAGCGCCGATGGACGAACCGCCCGACGCGCTGATGACGTACTCTTTCGGGTACTTGCGCTTGCGGATCAGGTCGCGCGTCTGTTGGATCAACTGCGTCTGCGAGAACTCGCGCTCCTTGACCGGCTTGAGCCTGACGGAGACGTTGCCCTGATTCGGCTGGCCGCCGCCGCCGAAGCCGCCCGCGTTGACGAGCGTCAGTTCGACGCCGGGAATCTGTTCGCGCACGTCGCGCGCCACGCGCTCCAATACAGACTGCGTCGCCGGGAGACTCGTGCCCTGCGGCGCGCGCAGGTTCACCGAGAAGCCCGACTCGTCCTCGTCCGGCAGGAAGTTGTAGCCGACGTATTTGTAGAGCGGCCAGATCGAGGCCACGACCACGACGCAGAGCACGACGATGATCCAGCGGTGCGCCATCGACCAGCGGAGCATCCACATGTACGAGCGATCAATCGGGCGGTAAAAACGGCCGCCCTTCGACGACGTGTGCGCCTTCGTCGCGTTCCCTTCGGCCGTATCGTCAAGCGGCACCGCGTGTTTGTTATGGTCGTCCGAGTCTCCGCCGCTCGCCGCGCCCGCCCCGGCGGGGACGCCTTCGGGCGTGACGGACTCTTTCGGCGGCTTGATCCAGCGCGCGGCGAGCATCGGCGTCAACGTGAACGAGACGATGAGCGAGACGGCGATGGCGGCGGCCGACGTGAGTCCGAACGACGACATGAAGCGCCCGACGATGCCGGTCATAAACCCGACGGGGATGAAGACGGCGAGGAGCGAGAGCGTCGTCGCCATGACTGCCAGACCGATCTCGCGCGTGCCCTCAATCGCTGCCTGATAGGGGTGCATCCCCTTCTCTTCGACGAAGCGGTAGATATTCTCTAAGACGACGATGGCGTCGTCGATGACAATGCCGACCATCAGCGTCAGCGCGAGCATCGTCATCTGGTTGAGCGAGTAGCCGAGCGCGGCGATGATGGCGAAGGCCGAGATAATCGAGGTCGGGATGGCGAGCGCGGCGATGATCGTCGAGCGGAAGTTCCACAGGAACAGGAAGACGATGAGGGCAGCGAGCAGGCCGCCGACGACGAGGTGTTCCTCGATGGCGTGCAGGCTGGTTTCGATGAACTCCGACTGGTCGCGCGTGACGACGACCTTCAAATCCTGCGGCAGGAGCGGCATGATCTCGGCCATGCGCTGCTTGACGCCGTTGATGACGGCGATGGTGTTCGCGCCAGACTGTTTGCGGATGCCTAAGGACACGGACGGCACGCCGTTTAGAGACGCCGCCGACTGCGGATCGACGCCGCTGTCTTCGACCCGACCGATGTCGCTGATCTTGACCGGATAGTTGTTCCGCGTCGCCACCACGATCTGGTTGAAGTCTTCGACCTTCGTCACCTTCGAGAGCGTGCGCAGTGTCACGGTGCGCGCGCCCTCGTCGAGACGGCCGCCGGGCAGTTCGAGGTTCTGCGCGCGCAGGGCGTTCGACACCTCGGTCACCGACAGGTTGTAGGCGCGCAGGCGATCCGGTTCGACGTAGACTTTGATCTCGCGCTGGCGTCCGCCGAAGACGACCACCTCGCCTACGCCGTCGGCCGATTCGATGCGCTCCTGAATCTGGTTCTGGACAAGGTCGGTCAACTCGATTGACGAGCGCGGCGCGCTGATGGCGTAGACGAGCACGGGCTGCGAGTCGGGGTCTGCCTTGCGGACGACGGGCGGGTCGGCCGTCTCGGGCAGGCGGTTGATGATGGTCGAGACCTTGTCGCGCACTTCCTGCGTGGCGAGGTCTGGGTCTTTCTCCAGGTTGAAGTTGATCGTGACGTTCGAGCGTCCCTGCGCGGAACTGGAGCGCATCTCGTCAATGCCGGGGACGGTGTTCACGACGCCCTCGATGATGTCCGTGATTTCGGTCTCGATCTCCTGCGGCGCGGCTCCGGGGTTGGTCGTCGAAACCGAGACGGTCGGGATATCGATCTTTGGGAAGCGGTCAACGCCGAGCGTGAAGAAAGAGAAACCGCCGATGACGGTCAGGATCAGAATGATGACGGTGGCGAAGACCGGACGACGGACGCAAATTTCAGCTAGTTTTTGCATAACTCCTCAGGATTGCGTATTTCGGATTGCGGAATGCGGATTGAAAAACATCAACTTTTTTTCTAATCCGCATTCCGCAATCCGAAATACGCAATTTCGTTACTGCCTGACGCGCGCCCCCTCGAACAGTTGTTGGAGGTTGCTGGTCGCCACCGTCTCGTCGGCGTTGACGCCGGAAAGTATCTGGATTGCACCGCCCTCATCCGCGCCGATCTGGACGACGCGCAGTTTCGCCGTGTCCTTCTCAATGACGAAGACGCGGTAAGACTGCGTGTTCTGATCGGAGAAGACGGCCGCGCGCGGGACGAATACGGCGCGGCTGCCGCCCGCACGGACGATGCGCGCGGTGGCGAACATGCCGGAGCGCAGCGCGTTGTCGCCGTTCTCTACGGCCGCCTCGATGGTCGCCGCGCGCGACACGGGGTCGATTGCCGGGTTGACGGCCGTCACGCGCCCTGCAAATTTACGGTCGCGGTGCGCGTCAACTTCGAGCGAGACGCCCATGCCCGGCGTGATGAACGGCGCTTCCGCCTCCGGCACTTGCAGTTGCAATTTGATCGGGTTGGTGCGCAACACTGTGGCGATGACGGCCGCAGGCGTCACGTATTCGCCGACGGCGACGGGTCGGTTGCTGACGTAGCCAGAGTAGGGCGCGCGGATGATGGCGTCGGCCACGGCCTTCTGCGCGATGGCGACCTGCGCGCGCGCAGACGTGACGGCGGACTCGGCCGTCTGGATCGCCTGATTGCTCTGCCGCGCCGTGTTGAGCGCGGATTCTAGTTGCTGGCGCGCGGCGTTGACGCGCGCACGCGCCGTGTCGCGCTGCGTGCGAAATTGGTCGTAGGTGCTGACGGCCGTGTCGCCCGTTTCGACGAGCGCGCGATAACGCCGCTCGGTGGCTTCGGCCAGACGCAACTCGGCCTGCGCTTGTTCGAGGTTGGCGCTCGCGGCGCGCGCTTCGGGGATGGCGCTGGCGTCGAAGTTGCCGCCCGGTCTGAGGCCGAGTCGTGCCTCGGCCTGCCTGACGCCCGCGATGGCCTGTTGCACCCCGGCCTGCGCCTGTTGCAGACGCAGGCGTGCGTCCCTGTCGTTGAGCCGCGCGATCACGTCGCCCTGCCGTACGAATGCGCCGACGCCGACCGGCGTTGCCACAACCTGACCGGAGGCCTGCGAGGCCACGTCCGAAGTCTCCTCCGCGACGAGGCTGCCCGTGGATTGAATGTAAGACGGCACTTCGCGCGCCTCGGCCTTCGCCGTGGTGACGGCGACGGGCGGGGCTTCCGTAGCGTTCGCCGCGCCGCCCCGGCCTCCGGCGCCTTCCTCTGCGCGCGAGTCGGCTTTGGCGTCGGCCTTCGACGCGGAACGCCCGCAGGAGGTCGCGCCGAAAACCACTACGGCGAGCAACAGCAGCAGGCGGCCGAGCGCGCCCGCGCGAATGTTCGGGGAGATAAATGAGACAGACATAAAGTAGACCTTGATGAAACCTTCCGAGCTTTAATAAACCTGACCGACGTTTAATAAACCTGATCAGCTTATCTGTTTGAAAACGTTTGGCGGCATTTTCCGGTTACAGAATTCTCTCCGCCTGAAGACGTTCAACGCAATTGGTGAATGAGATGTTTAAAATTACTCTCAGGCTCGCCGCGCCGTCACGGGAAACTTGAGAATAAATGAATTACAGTAGTCGAAAATGTCACACGGGGAGAACGATTATATGTCTAACTGGCAGGAAGACCGAACCGAAAAGCTGCGCGAGTTTTTCGCGCTCGACGCGGGGCGCGAACTCCTTGCGCCGGATGCGGCGGCGAAGTTCGAGTTGCCGCCGGAGGTGGCAGAGGGCTTGCGCCATTTCAACATCGAATGGCACGTCGTCCCTGCGGCCGAAGCCGTGCCGCTCGACGGCGATTATCTCGCGCGCCTCTACCCGTCTGCCCCGCGCGACTTCGCGAAGACGCGCGAGCACGGGCACAACTACCGCGAACAACTCCTGCAAGGGCACGCACGGCATCAGGGGCGCGTCGTCGGCGTGGAGACGACCCCGAAGCCGCGTTACCTGCCCGGCAACCGGCAATTCTACGGCACGCCCTACGGCCACGACGCCACGGCCGATCCCTTAGCCCCTTATATGGGACGCGCCGGGATGATGAACGGCACGCGCTACGCGCACAACTACCTCAGCCTTCGCGCCTTCCTCAGCGTCGTCAACGAAGACTGGCGCGCGCGTCGCCTGCTGCCCGCCGGTTACCGCGCCACGGTCTGCCCGCCCGCCGTCTTCAACCTCGTCGGCACGATTTTTCATCCCGAATGGAGCGAAACCGAGTCGCTCGAACTCGGCTTCTACCGCGACGAACAGGGCAACGCCACCTGCTTCGCCGTCGGCTCGAACGCCCCCGGCGACTTCTCCTACATCAACGAAGTCGAGGGCGAAGCCGAGTGGTCGCTGATGGGCTTCCGCCTCGCGCTCGTCCCTGACGAATAGTGATGAGTGATGGGTGATGAGTGATGAGTAAAAGCGGTCAGGCCTGTCACTCATCACTCATCACCCATCACTCATCACTAAAAACATGTAACCGCCCGCTCCGCTTGTTCGTCTTACATCTTGGTTGGCCGGATTGAGGCTTCATTCTCTCCTGTGTCCGATGCGGCTTCGGGAAATTTACTTAAAACATCATTGGAGATAAGGAAAGATGCAACTAACTCGTTCGAGGAAGATCATTGGCGGACTGGCGCTGGCCGGGACGATGGCGCTGTCGGGGATCGTCGGATTCGCGCAGCAAGGGACAACGCAAGGGACGCAGGGCGGCGGCAAAGATCGCGGCTCGTGGGGACGCGGCGAACGCGGCGGCCACAAAAAGGGCGGCATGCGCGGCATGCGTGGCGGCTTCGGCGGTCATTTCGCCGAGAAGCTCAATTTGACGGACGCGCAGAAGGCGCAGATCGATCAGATCACCGCGCGCTATCGCCAGACGGCGAAGGCCGGGCGGCAGCAGCGGCAGGGTCGCGGCGGTCGTGAACGCGGGTTCGACGCTTTCAACGGCGGCACGTTCAACGAGGCAGAGGTTCGCGCGGCGGCGCAGGCCAGAGCCAATGCGCGTGTCGAACGCGAAGTGGCGCACGCGCGCATGATGTCCGAACTGTACGCCGTGCTGACGGCCGAACAGAAAGCGCAACTCACGGCCGAGCGTCAACAGCGTGAGCAGAAGCGGCAGGAGCGGCGCATGCGTCGCAATACAGACGCGGCACCGGCGAGCCGAACCTAACTTGTCAGCAAACGGGCGTCTCCGCCCAAAACAGAACTCTCCCCTTCAAATTTTCAATTGAGGGAAACTGTGAAAAATAGATTCAAGGTAATCTTAATGATGTGTGCGCTGCTCGTCGGCACGGCCATGACGGCGGCGGCGCAGACAACTTACCAAACGCGCAACGGGCGCACGGTGACGGTGTATCCGAATAACCGCCGCGTCGTGCAGGGGCAGAACGGCCGCACCATCGTGCGAGGCGCGAACGGTCGCACGGTCGTCCGCCGCGCGAACGGTCGCAGCGTGGTCGTCCTGCCGAACGGCCGTCGCGTCGTGCGCAGTTCGCGCAGCCGGCAGTCTTACCCGCAAGCCAAACGCGCACGCACTTACCGCACGCGCGACGGCCGCATCGTCACCATCTTGCCGAACGGCCGTAGAATTTATCGTTAAGCCGTAGGGAACAAGTAAGTGTTGAAGTATTAATGAGGGCGCAAACAACGGCGCGCTCGTCGGCGCGGGCGGCAAAGGCGTTGTACACTGACAACCTGCGCGAACGCAGACGCTCGTCGCCGCTAAAAACCACTGAGCATGTGCCGGTGCAAGACGGAAGGGGCAGCTCTCAGGCGAAAGGGGGCTGTCCCTTCATTTTTCGCATCGGCATCGGCGCGCAGGTTCTCCGCACGAGACGAAGGCGGCGCGCGCCGTTTGATACTTTATGGACGAGCAGGCAGACAACTCCGACCGCGGCGCGCTTGAGACGCCGGGGCACACGGCCGCCGCCGACGTGTCGGACTCCCAACTCGTCTCACGCGCGGCCGCGGGCGACGCAGACGCCTTTGAGGAACTCTTCAACCGACACCGCCGCCGCGTCTCGCTCATCGCCAGCCGCTTCTTCCGCCAGCGCGAACAGATCGAGGAAATCGTGCAGGAGAGTTTCATGAAAGCCTACTTCGCGCTGCCCGACTTCGCCAACGGGCAGGAAAACTCTTTCGCCTCATGGATCGCGCGCATCGCTTTCAACGCCTGCTACGACGAATTGCGGCGGCTGAAGCGGCGACCTGAGAGCGCGGCGGGCGACATCTCGGAAGAAGAGGCGGCGTGGTTGACGACGCAATTGCGCGCCGACGGGGCGGGCGCGGACGTGGAGGCCGCGGCCATCGCGCGCGATCTGGCCGACAAGCTGCTCGCGCGGCTCAGCCCCGAAGACCGCCTGTTGCTCGTCATGCTCGATGTGGAGGGAATGTCGGTCGCAGAGATCGGCGAGTCCAACAGTTGGTCAATCTCGAAAGTCAAAGTCCGCGCGCATCGTGCGCGGGCACACTTGCGCCGCGTGCTGGAGAGATTCGTGTAACCTGAGAGAGCGAGCGCGCGTTTTCATTAACGAAGCCGTCGCCGGAGTCGGCGGACGAGAGAGCGAGTAAAACTAAGATGATCGGCAATCACAAAAAAGGCGAAACGGGCGCGCGGCTGGAACGCTTCGGGCGGGCGGTCGTGCGCGCCTCGGCGGCGAACGAAGCGGAGGCAGAAGCAGCCGCCGCATCGCCGTTCCTGTACGCGCGCCTGCGCACGCGCATCAATGCCGAAGAGGAACGGCGCGCCGCTGGCGGCGAGACGTGGCTGACGCTGCTCGGCGTCGTCTGGCGCTCCGTGCCCGCGATGGCGCTCGTCGCCCTCGTCGCCTTCGTCCTGTTCTGGACTTCGAGCCTCGGCACGACGACCGTCTCGCCCGGCGTCCTCAGCGACGAGGCTCTGTTGGACGCGCGCGACGCCGGAATTGAGAGCGTAGTGTTCGCAGAGCGGCGTCCGCTCTCAAGCGACGACGTGCTGGCGACGATTCTCCACGAAGACGAGCGGGAGGTTCCCAGATGACGACGACGCCACCTCGACGCCGCTCGACCCGGCTCAAAATCCTGCTGGTGCTCCTCGCCGTCTTCCTGCTCGGCGGCGTGACCGGCGCATCGCTCGCCAGTTTCTATCGCCTGCGCGGCGACCACGAACGCCCTGAGCGACGCCAGAAAGGCGGCGGCAAAAGAGAGGACAAAATTTTCGAGAGCATGCGCCGCGACCTCAGTCTGACCGAACAACAGGCGACCGAAATCCGCGCCATCCTCGAACAGACGCGCAACGACTACCGCGCCCTGCGCGCCGAGGTGCGCCCGCGCTACGACGCCGTGCGCCAGAACGCGCGCACACGCATCCGCGCCCTCCTCACGCCCGAACAACAAAAACTCTTCGACGCCCGCGCCGCCGAACGCGACGCCCGCCGCGACGGAGACGATAAATAGTTAACTCAACGGGCGTGCAAATTTGCACGAATAGAGACAAGCCTGCCGCTGTGTCTTGCCACTGCTGGACGAGTTTCGCGCCCGCGCCTTTGATCAGAATAGTTTGTCCCGAACGAGTCGCGCGACGTGATGTTGCCCGGCACGGCGAACACTTCGCCGTTTGTCACAGAACGCCGGTCAATCACTTGCTAGGCGAAATTGTTGACGCTTGAACCGCTTTGGTATAAAAGCATTCCCGCCTGCTTACCTGCTCGCCAAAGGAGAGAGCCGAATGTCTATCAATGAAGAAAATTTGAATCAATTGTTAGGGAAGTTCGTCGCAGACTTCGGTGCCGCCTTCCACGCCGGTCTGGTTGTCATCGGTGAAAGCCTCGGTCTTTACAAAGCGATGGCTCAGGCAGAGCAACCTCTTACTTCCGCCGAATTAGCCGAACGAACCAACACGAGTGAGCGTTACGTGCGCGAGTGGCTGTGCTCGCAGGCGGCGGGCGGCTACGTCGAATATGATGCACAGACGCAACGTTATTTTCTCACCGCGGAGCAAGCCTTCGCGCTGGCGGATGAACAGAGTCCGGCATATTTACCCGGCGCTTTTCTGCTGGCCGTCTCCGCGCTTAAAGCCGTGCCTAAGATTACGGAAGCATTTCGCACGGGAGAGGGTTTCGGCTGGCATCAACACGATCACGGACTGTTTCGTGGGACTGAAATGTTTTTCCGCCCCGGTTATGCCGCCAATCTGGTCAACTCCTGGATTCCCGCTTTCGACGGTGTCGAGGCCAAGCTCAAGGCAGGGGCGAAAGTAGCAGATGTCGGGTGCGGGCTTGGCGCTTCGACAATTCTGATGGCGCAAGCCTTTCCCGATTCCACTTTCGTTGGTTTCGATTATCACGATAAGTCTATCGAAATGGCGCGGCAAAAGGCTGTCGAGGCGGGGGTGGCTGACCGGGTGGAGTTCGCGGTGGCTAAAGCTAAAGATTATCCGGGAGAGAACTACGACTTCGTCACGTTCTTCGATTGTTTGCATGACATGGGCGACCCCGTCGGCGCGGCCGCTCATGTCAGAGAATCGCTTGCTCCCGACGGCACCTGGATGATCGTCGAGCCGTTTGCAGGGGATCGTGTGGAGGATAATCTGAATCCGGTCGGACGCATCTATTATTCCGCTTCGACGTTGCTTTGCACTCCGGCTTCGCTGTCACAGGAAGTAGGACTTGCACTGGGAGCGCAGGCCGGTGAAGCCAGAATGCGCGAGGTGGTGACGGCCGGAGGATTCACACACTTTCGGCGCGCTACCGAAACGCCCTTCAATCTTATCTTCGAGGCGAAGCCTTAACGAATCGAAGCGCGGTGATTTAAATCACGCCGCCCCTGACAACTCATTCAACCCGACGCCTCGATAGCATCCCTTTCATGAGTAGCGGGTCAGTTCGAACTGATTGCCTCGTATTTATCGTCCTCGTAATTTCAAACTGACCTGCTACCACAACTTCAGCACGAAGCACTTCCCCGGCAGTTGCCGTATCAAATCCCGCATCTCCAACCCGAGCAGGACGCCGGCCAATCACTCACAGTTGAATTGAACATCGCAGGCCATTCCTGACATTCAATTCTGATCTCCTAACACGGTGTTGACGTTGAGTTCATGATAAGGGTGGGCTGCGCCATACGCCCGGCCGTGAGTCAGCGTTCTTCCTTATCGTTAACTTGGCCGTAGCGAGGTTGGATGCGCGGCGGGTGATGGCGGGCGTTGAGTCTGCTTCGCCTGTGGTAGACTGAATTCACTCAAGTCTTCTGCGACTTCACCGAAACGCTAGATGGGCAAAACAACTTCAACTGCCCGGAAGGAAATACACTCATGCGTAGTCTCAAAAAGACAACTTACGCGACCATCTTGGTACTATCGGTAGTACTCATAGCTATCCCACCAACGACACAACACGGTCAAGGACAAAACAACCCGCAGCAGAAAAAGCAAGTGGCTCTCTTACAGCAACAAGGTCGGCCGGCACTACTGTCCATCGCTCAGGCGATCTCCGATTTCGACAAAGGCAAATTAGCTCAGGCAGCGAAAGTGAAAGCTTTCAAGTCAGGGCGCGATGTGCTGCGCGCGAAGGGCGTGCCATTCGAGCCTAACCTTTTGCTCGAACCGGATTGGCGCGCGAAGCTAACACCCTTTCTGGCTCGCATGCCGGAAATGCGAATGGAAGAGTTTCATTCGAGCACTTTGGAAGGCGCACAACTGGCGGATGTTTTTCATCTGCCTGAAAAGGTTCAACTCAAGGGCGATACCGTGATTATCGCCAACCGAATTGTGTTCGAGGGAAACAATGTTCTGATCAAAGGAAATCACGCTATACATCTCTTTGCTATCAACTCACTCGGCACTGCTAATGGCGGCGGAACGGTGACGATTGACACCAGCGGTTTCGGTAGAACCGAGTGGCTGGAGCAGCAACAACAAAACAAGGGCGGCCAACGTGGCAGCGCCAGGAGTAAAGAGAACCCTCTTCGCTCGACAGAGCGGGGCGGCTTCTTCATGTCTAAAGCTAGCTACAGTCATGCCCCGTTGGTTAGGCCGGCCTCGATGCAGAACCATGACGGAGCGTCCGGAGCTGATGGAGACATGGGTGCGTTCGGGAATACCGGAGCAAGCGGATCATCCGGGAGCAATGGCGGCGGCGGCTCCTGTGCCGGCGACCGTAATGGTCAACCCGGCGGTGACGGCAACTGGGGAGCAAACGGAACAGATGGTCAGAGAGGAAGCGATGGCGCCCCGGGAGGCGATGGACAACCTGCCACTCTAACTATTACCGATCCTAACGACACCACCTCATACTCTATAACCGCGCGCGGCGGCGCAGGAGGGCGAGGCGGTCAAGGTGGTAATGGCGGCCAAGGTGGTAATGGCGGAAATGGAGGCATCGGTGGTAACGGGGCTGTGTGTCCCGGTTGTCTGTTAGGCGCCGGCGGTAAAGGTGGAGACGGCGCCGCCGGGGGCGACGGGGGCACTGGCGGTGCCGGCGGCATCGGCGGCAACGGTGGCGACGGTGCAGTTATCACTATCAACTATCCCGCTGGTTATGACACATCGAGAGTCTTTGCCAGTGCGGCTGGTGGCGCGGCGGGCAGCGGCGGCGGTGGCGGATTTGGTGGCACTATCGGCGCTAGTGGAAGCGGCGGCAGCGGTGGCAGCGGCGGCAGCGCTATCGGATGCGGCACCAGCAACACAGGGCAACAAGGGCAGAACGGTGGTACGCCAACAGGTGGAGCACACGGTGATCCCGGCGCGACGGGCGTAAACGGCGATGCCGCTTCTCCAAATTGGAATCAGACCGGGGGAAGTGGCGGCGGCGGTGGCGGCGGCGGCGAATGTACACCGAATCAAGGGTCTTGTCTGGCCGACCTCGATTTGAACACCTGTTGGAACACCGCCGAGTGCGGCAGTCCGTCGCCCATCTTGATTGACCTCGCAGGCAACGGGTTCCACCTGACGGATGACGCAAGCGGAGTGGCGTTTGATCTCAATAGCAACGGCACTAAGGAAAGGCTGTCATGGACTGTCGCTCACAGCGATGATGCCTGGCTCGCGTTGGATCGTAATGGCAACGGCGTCATAGATAATGGCACGGAGTTATTCGGTAACTTCACCTGGCAGTTCTGGTCGCCAAAACCGAACGGCTTCAACGCCCTGGCGTGGTTCGACCGGCCTGATAAGGGCGGCAACGGCGATGGCGTGATTGATGCTAATGATCCGGTCTTTGCCAGTCTGCGCCTCTGGCAAGACGCCAATCACAATGGCATCTCCGAGCCTAATGAACTGCGTGACTTGCCGTCGCTTAACGTCACAGCGTTAGAACTTGACTATAAAGAGTCAAAACGCGCGGACGAATACGGCAATCAGTTCAGATACCGTGCGAAGGTGTTGGAGGGGAAGAAGACTAAAGCAGGACGCTGGGCATGGGATGTATTTTTAGTCGCCGCGCCCTGAAGTACATTACCAACAGCACAACTTGAGTGCTCGATCAGTAAGCTGCCTGTGAGTCCGCTCGCGACTCACAGGCAGCTTTAATAAGATGGGCGCGGAAAACTGTTCGAGAGAAGTTGAACGCTTGTGACGAAAGAAACCGGAGACACACTACGCTGAACATAATGGAGTGGTGTGACAAACCGCTCGCCGTTTGTCACAGGCCGCTGACCGTGTTCAGCCAGCGTGCAAACGCCGATTCAATTGAGGATGAGAGCCGCTCGCGAACACTTTCTTGTTTGGAGTCATGATCTTTGACGCCAACGCACTACCTGATTTTCATAGTAGCACCCTCTATCGCCGGAGATGGCTGCGGGTAAATTGTCTGTGCGATCAACTCCCCCGACAGAGCGTGGACAGCCCATTTAGTTCCGGCAGGCATAGAGAGTTTACTTCTCTGTATCTTGATGAGATGGTATGGGTAGGTGATGGCTTGTGTGACAAAGCGCCGAGGGTCTGGGTTTGTCAACTTAACGCGCAGTTTTACCACACCCGGCGCGCGACTAACCTTCTGAATTTGAATGCCGTAGCCGCCGCTGGGTCTGATGCCGCGGACGACAACGACTACGCAATTGCGGGTGAAATCAACTTCTTCTATTCGCTTGGCATTAGTTTTATCGTTCAGTAGTTCGGTGAAGCGCGCTGCCTCACCTTTGTTGCCGAAAACCAGGATGGTCGGCTTATCCAAGGTATTTGCGGCATTGAACGAGTTTCCCTGCCCCAGGTTCTCGAAGGGAACAGCGCCCGCCATCTCATCCGGCCTGATATGAGTCGGTAGCGGCCGAAGACTTCCGGCAGCATGGATAGACTCAGACAGGTAAATGCGCTCAATATCATGCCACCCTGCCACTGCTCTGATCGCCGCAGTGGGCAGCACGGCATGGATGATGGGGGAGCCGTCGATGGTCGTCGGGGCATACCCCATCCTCTCCAGTCGTGCGATGACGGGAGCAACGACCGACCTCACCCCGGCGGCTAGTCGCGCGTCCGCCCGCCTGTCGAGCGCAGCGATTTCATTATGCGTCGCCGGCAACTCACCGCGCCTTCTTCTCCTCCCGCGCCGGGGTTGTTCGACATCTTCATCGAGGGGCGTCTTGAGCCAAATACTCACCGTGACGTGTGTTTCATCCGCAACCTCCGCCAGCCGTTCGGCAAGCTTCGGATCAAGTTTTCCATACTTAACCTCATGGAAAGCGTTCTCGGCGGCTTGTAAATTTTCCGCATCGACCTCGCGTGCGTCGGCATCGAGCGCGACCCCGTATATCTGCCGGGAGCGCGTGTCACGCACTTTGAAGTGGAAGATGGTTCTGTTTTGTAGCGGGTAATGGCCGATTGCCGGCCCGCCGGCCACCTGAAGGTCTGTCACCGAAAGGCCGTGACGCTCGGCCACGCATTCAAGCGCCGCCTGTTTTAAATCCGGCGGCTCTTGCGCGGATACCTCCGCCTTGCCGTAGATGATTGAAACTCCTAAAGCGACCAACATAATGGTATGTACCAACCCGCGACAACTACGATGTGACCCTGAACACTTCATTTCGCTCTCCTTCGTCCGCATGTCTCTGGTCTGGCTTAACATGAGCACTGTCATGGCAGGTGTGTGGGAGAGAGTGACCGACCTTCCAACTGTCTCCGGCTCTATGCCAAGGTTACATGCGCGGATAAGCAGCCGCCTGGCAAAACTTGCCGGAGACATCTTCTTTGATGCCGGTGGAGCGTTTGGGGAGTGCCCCCAGTGCAAGGGCGAAATGACCGGAGGCAGACGGGGGCATGCGCGTGCCCCCGTCCGCTTCCGCTTCACCTCCGCTTGCCCTAAGTGCCTTGATACCAAGCCCAGCCCACGTACTGCGGGTTGTAGCTACAGCGGTTCTTGTACACCTCCAAATGGTACGTGCCGGCGACGGTCGGGGTGAACTCCGCGATGTCGTAGGAATCGTCCCACGTATACGAGGAGGCCACCACCGTACCCGCCGAATTGATCACTTCGAGGTCAATGTCTGCGCCCTGCTGTGTGGCGTAAGCCGAATAGCTGGGGTTGTTCGTCCACGAAATGACGAAGCGTGCACGCACACCGGCGGCCAGCGTCATCGTCGTCAGTCTGGTGAAGTTCGGGGAGCTACAGGTGTAGGCCCGCATGTCCCAACTGCCGTTGACATCCCTGACCACGTTGTCGGCGCGGTCGAGTGCGATCCCGCCGGCCCCGTCGCGCTCGCTCAAGACCGTCGGCGTGTCCTCGATGTCGTTCACGGCCGTCGCCATCAGGATGGCCTTGACGGCTTCGGGGTTGGAGTCCAGCACGAGGTCGCGATCCATCATCAAAGCCGCCGCGCCGGTCACCATGGGGGCGGCGAAACTCGTACCCGATTCGGTGTAGTTATCCCACGGTGCGGCGATTGAGGTGGTAGTGATCAGCGTGCCCGGCGCGGCCACTTCCGGCTTCTCACGGTCGCCGTGAGAAGAGGTCGGGTCACCCCAGCTTGAGCACGGCCCCACCACGTCGTCAGCCCACAGCGGGGTGTTCCCGTCGTTGAAGTTGCCGACGGTGATGACGTTATAAGCCAGCCCCGGGGAAAGTACGTTGCCATTGGTGAAAGGACACGGCGTGCCATTGGGTTGCGTGCCGGCAGCCTGATTGCCCGCGGCCACGACGATGGTACGGAAGCGGTTGATGACCATCCGGTCGTAGAAGCGATCTAATGAGCCGACGGCCAGGGCGGTGTCCCGACCGAAACTCAAATTGATGGCGCGTGCTCCCCAGTCGGCGGCGGATGTCGATTGGCTCTGCACCTCGCTTTCCACGCCGGCGCACGAGCCGCCCGCCCACAAAGTCGCCCCGGGCGCGATGCCGCGAATGGTGGCGTGGGTGCTGCGGATGATCCCGGCGACCCCCGTGCCATGAGGGTCATCGTTAGCGCACTGATACACCGTACTGAGGGACATCCCCGGCAAGTTAGGATTGCCGCTGGCGACCCGGCCGCCCACCTCGACCTGCGCGACCCTGATGCCGGTGCCGTCGAACCCTCTGGTGTTAACCACGTCGGCCTCTATCGTATCGCGTGCGACGTTCAGAGTTTGGTGGTAGCGCTCGGACAGGTAAATTCGCTCGACCTCGCCCCACTGCTCGACCTCGCTGATCGCCACGGGCGGCAGTTTTACATGGATTGCCGGGGTGAAATCGTCCGTCATCACGGTGTAACCCAGACGCTCCAACTTTGCGACCACGGGTGCGACGACCGGCTTCGTGGCAGCCTTGAGTTTCGCGTCCACGCCCCGCAGAAACTTATCCGACTCTGCTCGCCTGAGAGGCGGCTCGCCGCCCTTCCTGCGCCGCAGGCGCGGAGGCCCCTCGTGTTGAGGTTCCCTGAGCCATACGATTACTTCCACGGGTTCATAAGCTGCTGCGCTTTCCAGCAGCTTAGCCAGCACCGGGTCAAGTTTTCCATATTTTGCAGTACGGGCGGCTTCCTCGCTGGCCGCCAACTCCTCAGAGTCTACCTCCTGCCCATCGGCGCTTAACGTTAAGCCGGTGATGCGCCTGCCATTTTTGTCACGCACCTTGAAGTCGAAGGCAGTTTTGTTCAGCAACGAGTACCGGGCTTCGCCCGAACTCACTACTTCCAGATCGTCCGGTGAAACGCCGCGGCGTTCGGCCAGCCGCGCTAATGCCACTTGATTCAGGTCTACCGGCGATTGAACATTTTCCGGCCTCTGGGCTGTCGCCCCGCCGTCGCCCATGGTAAGGGCGATCACGAGGAGCATGCCGAAGGCGGCTAACAGTGCAACGGTTGGCAGGCGGCGTTTGCCGCCTGGCTTTCTAGAGTCTCTCATTGAAATCTCCTTAAAGTTGTGCCCCGTCGCATCCTTACGCTAAGATGCATGCTGCTGTCGGCTAAACATCTTCTCCTGCGCAAGGCGTGCGGCAGAGGGTGTGTGGTCAACAAGACCCCGCCGCCACCGGCAAGTGGCGGCGGGGTCTATCATTTCGTCAGCGGCTCGGGGAAGATGAACCGCATCCGCCGTCGCACGGAGTTCTCGCGGGCAGCACACACCGCGCTCCCGGAGAGCGACGCTTGTGTCCACCACAGAATGTGGCGCACGCAACGCGAGGGTGTTGCATAGTGGTATGTTCCTGGCGCGATAAACAGAGGAGACGGGAGACTGATGGGAGCGGGTCTCAGGTGAGTCGAGAACTCATCAGCGAACTTTCAGGGGATGGCCTAAGGATACTGCTGCTACGCTCATTAAGCAAACACTCTGTCCTGGTCTGGTTGCATAAATTTAGGTGGCGGTCCCGTTGAGGAAGCTATAATCGCGTCTGAGGCCGCCTGACAGCAACATGCCCCCAACCCCGAATAGCGTGGCCTTCATCCGCTAAACTTAGCCGTACAGAAGTTGTGTGCGCGGCAGGTAGGTACCGAACCAGTTCGAGCTTATCGCCTCTTCTCTATCGTCCACGTAATTTGAAATTGACCCACACTACAACTTCCGAACAAAGCACTTCCCCGGCAGTTGCCGGATCAAATCCCGCATCTCCAGCCCGAGCAGGACGCCGGTTAAATCCGACACGGCCAAGTTACTCGCCCCGGCGAGCGCGTCGATGTGCGTGGCTTCATCCGCCGACAGCAGGCCAAAGACCGCGCGCTCGCCGTCCGAGAGGTCTGCGGGAAGCGTGGCCTGCTGCTCTGCCCCCGCCGCGCCCTCTCGCTTCTTCTGCTTCGATGGTTCGGGCGGCAAGAGACGTGCGGCGATGTCTGGCGGCAGTTCGGCCGCCACGTCCTGCCACTGCTGGATGAGTTTCGCGCCCGCGCCTTTGATCAGGTAGTTCGTCCCGAACGAGTTGCGCGAAGTGATGTTGCCGGGGACGGCGAAAACTTCGCGGCTCTGTTCCATCGCCAGTCGCGCCGTGATGAGACTGCCGCTGTTCTCCGCCGCTTCCACCAGCACCACGCCCAGACTCAATCCGCTGATGATCCGGTTGCGGTAAGGAAAGTTCTCCGGGATGGGCGGTGTGCCCAGCGGAAACTGCGAGACGAGCGCACCGCCCTGCGCCAGAATTTCCTCCACCAGTTTTTTATGATCGCGCGGGTAGACTTCGTCGATGCCCGTGCCCAATACCCCGACCGTGCGGCCGCCCGCTTCGAGCGCGCCCCTGTGCGCGGCGGCATCTATGCCACGCGCCAATCCCGACGCGATGGTCACGCCGCGCGCCGCCAGATCGCGCGCCAGCATCAAAGCCACGTTCTGCCCGTAGGTCGAACAACGCCGCGAGCCGACGAGCGCCACGCAGGGCGCATCGAGACACGTCTCCCACTCGCCGCGCACGTAGAGCGTGATGGGCGGGTCGGCGATCTCGCGCAGCAGCGCCGGGTAAATCCCGTCGTCCAGAATCAGCACGTCCGCGCCGAGCGCGCGCACGCGATCAAGTTCACGCTCCGCCTCCGCGTGACGGTCGCGCAGGACGATGCTCTCCAACGCTTCGGGGCGCAAACGCAGACGCTCCAACTCCGAGCGCAACGCCGCAAACACACCTTCCGCCGACCCGAAGCGTTCCAGCAGTCGCGCCGCCGCACGCGGCCCGACGCCCGGCGTCATGTTCAAAGCGATCCATTCTTTCATAACAACATGAGGATAGAGGTCAGAGGCCAGGGGTCAGTAGAAGACAGTTTTAACTGACCTCTAATCTCTGACCTCTGACCTCTCATGAGTTGGCGGAGGCGTGTGGGAATCGAACCCACCCGAGCCTGTTCTCACAGTCTCACAGACGGTTTTGAAGACCGCGCCATTCACCAGAACAGATGCGCCTCCGTGAGGTTTAAAACGCCTGAAACCCTACGCGCGACGGGCGTCGGCTGTCAAGCGGGAACTCTCAAAACGCAGCCCTGCCCCGCCCGAACTAACAAGGCCGCCGCGCTTCAACATCCACGCCCGCGCGCCCTTCCCCGCATCGTCTCGTGCGTCCTTGACCGGCAGGCCGCGAGACTGTAACATTGCGAGTTCGAACGAGCGTTCGAAAAATTGGAAAATTAACTTTTACCGCCGGACGAAGCGCGACGAAGGTGCAAATTAATTGTTTGACTTCGGACGTGCGAAGGCGTGAAGAACACGTTTGGAGTTTAGTTATCAGATGATTAATTTCGAGACGACACCCGAATCATACAAACACTGGAAACTCGCTGTGGACGGCGCGGTCGCCACGCTCTCGATGGACGTGCAGGAAGACGAGACGCTCGGAGACGGCTACAAGCTGAAGCTCAACTCCTACGACCTCGGCGTTGACATCGAACTGGCGGATGCCGTGCAGCGTGTGCGCTTCGAGCACCCGGAGGTGCAGGTCGTGGTGGTGACGAGCCTCAAGCCACGCATCTTCTGCGCGGGCGCGAACATTTACATGCTCGGCACGTCCTCGCACGCCTTCAAAGTCAACTTCTGCAAGTTCACCAACGAGACGCGCTGCGCCATCGAAGACGCCTCCCGAAATTCCGGCCAACGCTACGTCGCCGCTCTGAACGGCACGGCCTCCGGCGGCGGCTACGAACTCGCCATCGCCTGCGATGAAATCTATCTCGTGGACGACGGCAACTCGGCCGTCTCGCTCCCCGAAGTTCCGCTGCTCGGCGTGCTGCCCGGCACCGGGGGTCTCACGCGCCTCGTGGACAAGCGCAAGATTCGACGCGACCGCGCAGACGTGTTCTCCACGCTCGCCGAGGGACTCAAGGGCAAGCGCGCGAAAGAGTGGGGATTGATCGACGGTTATTTCCCTACGAGCAAGTTTCAGGATGCGGTCGCCGCGCAAGTGCAAAGCCTCTTTCGAGACGGCGATGCGAAGGCGGCGGCCAAAGGTATTAAGCTCAACCCGCTCCGGGTCGAGGTGACGAATGAAGGGCGCGAGTACAAGTATGTCGGTGTGAAACTGAATCGCGAGCAGCGTTACGCAGACCTGACGGTGCGTGCGCCGCAGGGTGCGCAGCCCACGACCGTCGAGGAGATCGAACAACTCGGAGACGCTTACTGGCCGCTCCAAGCCTATCGCGAACTCGACGACGCGCTTTTGCACCTGCGCATGAACGAACTGGAGATCGGCCTCGTCTGCACGCGCACGGAAGGCAACATCGAGGACGTGCTCTCCGTTGACCGCACGCTGCTCGCCAACCGGGATCACTGGCTCGTGCGCGAGATCATCCTGCACATGGGGCGCGTGCTGCGTCGTCTCGACCTGACGGCCAAGAGTTTCTTCGCGCTCATCACACCCGGCAGTTGCTTCGCCGGCAACCTGCTCGAACTCGCGCTCTCGGCCGACCGCACCTACATGTTGAACGACCCGGAAGTTCCGGTCGAGGTCGCCACGAGCGAGTTCAACGCGGGCGCGCTCCCGATGTCGAACGGATTGACGCGCCTCGCGTCGCGCTTCCTCGCCAACCCCGAACGCGCCGGCGAAGTTCTCGAACACGTGGGCGCGTTCGACGCCGAAGCGGCCGAAGAGGCCGGACTCGTCACCTTCGCGCCCGACGATCTCGATTGGGAAGACAAGGTTCGCGTGGACATCGAAGAGCGCACGTCGCTCTCGCCCGATGCGCTCACAGGCATGGAAGCCAGCTTGCGCTTCGCCGGGCCGGAAACGATGGACACCAAAATTTACGGCCGCCTGACCGCTTGGCAAAACTGGATTTTCCAGCGCCCCAACGCCGTCGGCCCCGAAGGCGCGCTCACCAACTACGGAAAACCGACGCAGGCGCAGTTCGACTATAAGAGAACATAAAGGCCGTAAATCGTGAATCGTAAATAGATTCAATCCGCTTTTCTCTATTTACGATTTACGATTCACGATTTACGAATTCGAGAGGTCATCATGAGCATGAATTTATACGAACGCATTCCCAACAACGTGAATTTGTCGGAAGACAAACGTCTCCAGCGCGCGTTGGAGAAGTGGCTGCCGAACTATCTCGACTGGTGGCGCGAGATGGGGCCGGACGGCTTTCAGGATAAGGAAGTCTATCTACGCACGGCCATCAGCGTAGATGCGGATGGCTGGGCGAACTTCGACTACGTGAAGATGCCCGATTATAAGTGGGGCATCTTCCTGAAGCCCGCCGACCCGAACGCCAAAGTCGGCTTTGGCGACAATCTGGGCATGCCCGTCTATCAGGAAGTGCCCGGCGAGTTTCGCAATGCCCTGCGCCGCATCATCGTTACGCAGGGCGACACCGAACCCGCCTCCGTCGAACAGCAGCGCGAACTCGGCAAGACCTGTCCGTCGCTCTACGACCTGCGCAATCTCTTTCAGGTGAACGTCGAAGAGGGACGCCACCTCTGGGCGATGGTCTACCTGCTCCAACGCTACTTCGGAGAAGACGGCCGCGACGAGGCCGACGAATTGTTGCAGCGGCGCAGCGGCAACCCCGATAAGCCGCGCATCCTTGAAGCCTTCAACCAGCCCTGCGACGACTGGCTCAACTTTTTCTGCTTCACGATGTTCACCGACCGCGACGGCAAGTTCCAACTCGCCGCGCTCGCCGAAAGCGGATTCGAGCCGCTGGCGCGCACCTGCCAGTTCATGTTGACGGAAGAGGCGCACCACCTCTTCGTCGGCGAGACGGGCGTCGGCCGCGTGGTCAAGCGCACCGCGCAGTTGATGCGCGAAAATCCGAACGCAGACGTGCGGAACTTAGGCGCGATCCCGCTCGACATACTGCAACGCTATATCAACTTCTGGTTCTCCTACTCGCTCGATCTCTTCGGCGGCGAGATCAGTTCCAACTCGGCGGACTTCTTCGCCGCCGGTCTCAAAGGCCGCTACAAGGAGCAGGAGAACTACGCCGAGCACACGGCCGCGAACGAAAACTTCATGCTCACCGTCATCGAAGACGGACGCCTCACACAGCGCGAAGTGCCGCTTCGCAACGCGCTCAACGAAGTGCTGCGCGGCGAGTACGTCAAGGATTGCGAGCGGGCGCTCGCGCGCTGGAACAAATTTCTCAAAGACGAAGGCGTGACGGACGAACTCTACCTGCCGAGCACGCGCTTCCACCGGCACGTCGGCGAGTTTGCCGGGCATACGTTCGACGTGCGGGGCAACCTCGTCACCGCAGAGGAGTTCGAGCGACGCCGCGCCGAATGGCTGCCCTCGATTGAGGATCGCGAATTCGTACGCAGCCTCATGCACCCCGTCACGGAGCCGGGCAAGATCGCCAACTGGATCGCGCCGCCCGCCGCAGGGATCAAGGGCAAGCCGTTCGAGTTTGAATATGTGAGGCTTTAATGATTGCGGATTGCGGAATTCGGATTGCGGATTAAACAATGGAAGGAAAAGCAATGAGCGCGAAGAAGAGTGATGTGTCTTCCAATCCGCAGTCCGCAATCCGAATTCCGCAATCGTTTACGCGCTACGATCAAAAGCTGGAGTTCATCCTGCGCACCTCTGCGCGCATCTTCGCCGAGAAGGGCTATCACCAGACCTCCATGCGCGACATCTCGCGCGCCACCGAAGTGAGCCTTGCAGGGCTTTACTACTACTGCAAGTCGAAAGAAGAACTGCTCTTCCTGATTCAGGACAACTGCTTCGGGCGCGTCCACGAGCGCCTGCTCGAACGCCTGCGGGAGACGACCGACCCGGTCGTGAAGCTCCGGCTCGTCATCGAGAACCACCTCTCGTTCTTCGCCGCCAACATGGCCGAGATGAAGGTGCTCTCGCACGAGGCCGATTCGCTCGCGGGCGAGATGCGCACGCACGTCACGGGGCGCAAGCAGCAATACACGCGCCTCGTCCGACGCATTCTCTCCGAGGTGCAACAGGCGAGAGCGGCACGCGCGGGACACGACGGCGATGCGCCGAAACCCGACCTCACCGTTGCCACCTATGCCCTCTTCGGCATGATGAACTGGATTTACAACTGGTACGACCCGCGCGGCAAACTCTCCGTCACAGACCTCGTGGACAACCTCGCGCGCCTCTTCCTCTCCGGCTTCCTTGCCGGAAACACGGGCGACGAACTACAGTTCACCTCGAAGACGGCCAAGACGGAACATCTCAGCGTCTGGCGCGCTCCGCAAACGTAGACTTGATGTTTGTCAGCCCTTGCGAGAACTGGAAACGTAGCGTCAAATGGTTGATTCATGCCCTACATTTTAGGGTGATATAATCGCATGCCAGATGATCAGCGAGATACGCGAGAAGATCGCCGCCGGAGAGTTTGAGTTTTCCAAACATGCTGTTGACCAGAGCATTCTGCGTCATATCTCAGTGCGAGAAATGCGCGAGGCGATGGTTGTGTCGGAGATAATCGAAGATTACCCGCACGACAAATATGGGCCGAGTTGTTTGGTGCTCGGCTATACGCAGGCGCACAGGCCATTACACATTCAATGCAGCTATCCCTCACGGCCTGTGCTCAAAATCATAACGATTTATCAGCCAGACCCGGACTTGTGGATTGATTTGAAGGTGAGGAAAAGTTGAGATGAGTGCCGACATCGAGAAAGAAACGCTGGTTGAGCGCAAGGTTACTTACGCATTAGAGGTCAACGGTAAGTTTCTCGTCATCGAGAATGTCCCGGCGCGCGTGTGTGAAGAAACCGGCGAGCAATTTTTCTCTCCGGAAACGGTCGAGCGGTTGCAGCAGATTGTTTGGGAAGAGCACGAACCCAAGAGAATTATTGAAACTCCGGTTTATGAATTTGCTGCGTGAGTTTCAACATATCAACAGAGCGCAGGGAGAGTAATTAAAATGGCGGAAGCGGAAGCGAAAGTTCAGGAGACGGAAGCGGGCGGAAACCTCGTGCGGTATGCGGCGGAGGGCGGCGTCGCCGTGTTGACCTTAAATGATCCCCCGGCGAACACGTACAGCTACGAGATGATGGGGGAACTCGACCGCGCCATCCTCGCGGCGCGCATGGACGAGAGCGTACAGGTTATCGTCATCACGGGGAGCGGCGAGAAGTTTTTCTGCGCGGGCGCGAATATCGGGATGCTTCAGAGCGTGACGCCGACGTTCAAATACTATTTCTGTCTTCACGCAAACGAAACTCTGTCGCGTCTGGAGCAGACGCCGAAACTCGTCATCGCGGCCATCAACGGCCACTGCGTCGGCGGCGGCCTCGAAGTCGCCATGGCGGCCGACCTGCGCATCGCGCGCCGCAACGCGGGCAAGATGGGGCTGCCGGAAGTCTCGCTCGGCGTCCTGCCGGGCACGGGCGGCACGCAGCGGCTCGTACGCATGGTCGGCAAGTCGCGCGCCATCGAGTTGATGACGACGGGCGAGCTTTTTGATTTTGAGCGCGGCGCGGAACTCGGCCTCGTCAACCACGTCTACGAAGCAGAGACGGGCGAGGCGTTCATGCGGCAGGTATTGGAATACGCCGCGAAGTTCACCGCGCCGGACAAGGCGGCGCACGCCGTCGGGCGCATCAAGCGCGCCGTGCAGACCGGCGCGGAGATTCCCTTCGAGTCCGCGCTCGCGCTCGAACGCGAACTCCAACAACAACTCTTCCAATCCGAAGACGCACGCGAAGGTCTCGATGCCTACGTCGGCAAGCGCAAGCCACAGTTCAAAGGAAAGTAAATCGTGAATCGTAAATCGTAAATAGAGAAAAGGCGGGAGTGTCCCGATTCTTTCTATTCACGATTCACGATTTACGATTCACGGCTTTATGTCTGAGCAATTCATCAAAGTCCACGCGCGCGACCGCATCCTGACAATCACGCTGGATCGCGCCGAGAAGTTGAACGCCTTCGCGGGACACATGCGGCGCGATCTGGGCGAGACGCTGGAGCGCGCGGCGAGCGACGACGACGTGCGCGTGGTCGTCATCACGGGCGCGGGGCGCGCCTTCTGCGCGGGCGGCGACGTGGCGGCGATGGACGAGATGATGGGGCGCGAAGACGCGGACGAGTTTGCGCGAATGCTCGGCGCGGGGCGGCGCGTGGTGACGACGATCCGAGAGATGGTGAAACCCGTGTTGGCCTCGATTAACGGCACGGCGGCGGGTGCGGGTTTCAATCTCGCGCTCGCGTGCGACCTGCGCATCGCGTCGGCGTCGGCGAAGTTCAGCCAGTCGTTCGTGAAAATGGGACTCCACCCGGATTGGGGCGGGACGTATTTTCTGCCGCGCATCGTGCCTTCAAACATCGCCTGCGAGATGTTCTTCCTCGGCGACGCGATTGACTCGACGCGCGCTCTCGCGCTCGGACTCGTCAACCGTGTCGTGCCCGACGACGAACTGGAGGTCGAGACCCAACGCCTCGCCGAACGCCTGCGCGACGCGCCGCCCGAATCCGTCGCCGCCGCCAAGCACGCAGTTTACCTGAGCCACCACGCCGAACTCGACGAGATGTTGCAGTACGAGACCGAAGCGCAACTCCGCTGCTTCCAGACAAACGAGGCGCGCGAGCGCGTGCGCGCCTTTGTAGAGAAACGCACGCCGCGCCTTAAACCATAAAGAGTCTCAGGTTTCAGGTTTCAAGTTAAAGACAAAGAATTTCAAACCTCAGTCCCGAAACTTGAGACCTGAAACTTGAAACCTAAGACCATGCGCCTTGCAGGCAAAATCGCACTCATCACGGGCGGCGGTCGCGGCATCGGCCGCGCCGTCGCTTTCGCTTTCGCGCGCCAGGGCGCGAGCGTCGCGGTCGTGGCACGAACGACCGTAGAAGTGGAGCGCGTCGCCGCAGAGGTGGGAGAAGAGTGCGGCGTGCGGACGATGCACGCCACTTGCGACGTGTCGGACGCGGAAAGCGTGGCGCGTGCCTTCGCGCTCGTCGCGGAGACGTTCGGGCGCGGCGCGGACATTCTCGTCAACAACGCCGGCATCGCCGAGAGCGCGCCCGTTACGCGCACCGACGATGCACACTGGCGACGACACCTCGCCGTTAATCTCGACGGCACTTTCTACTGCACGCGGGCGGCGCTCCCCGCCATGCTTGAGCGCGGCTGGGGGCGCATCATCAACGTCGCCTCCATCGCGGGCAAGACGGGCGCGCCTTATATCGCGGCCTATGCGGCGTCGAAGCATGGCGTCCTCGGCCTGACGCGCTCCGTCGCGCTCGAAGTGGCGTCGAAGGGCGTGACGGTCAACGCCATCTGCCCCGGCTACGTCGACACGGACATGACGACGCATGCCGTCGAACAGATCGAAGCGAAGACCGGCCGCACGGCCGCCGATGCGCTCGATGCCATCAAGCGCATGAGTCCGCAAAACCGTCTCGTCACGCCGGAAGAGGTGGCCGCGCTGGCGCTCCTGCTCGCCTCCGAAGACGGGCGCGGCATCACCGGGCAGGCCATCAACGTCGATGGCGGCAGCGTCTTGTATTAATTGATTCATTGATTCATTTGCTCATTGAGTCAATGAATCAATGAATCAATGAATCAATGAATCAATGAATCAATCCCTTACTTTCATCAATCCTGCATCGCTCGGACGCCCGCGCGGCTATTCAAACGGCGTCGTTGCCCCGCCGGGCGGCGCGTGGTTGTTCATCGCCGGGCAGATCGGTTGGGACGAAGGGCAGCGGATCGTCAGCGCGGATTTCGTCGCGCAGTTTGAGCGCGCGCTCCTGAACGTCATCACAGTCGTACACGAAGCGGGCGGCACGCCAGAACAGATCGCGCGCCTCGTCGTCTATGTCACGGACAGAGAGGAATACCGCGCGCGCCAGAGCGAGATCGGCGCGTCCTGGCGCAAACTGATGGGGCGGCACTTCCCCGCCATGGCGCTCCTCGAAGTCAAAGCGCTGCTCGAAGACGACGCCAAAGTGGAAATTGAAGGCATCGCGGTGTTAGTAAATCGTGAATCGTAAATCGTGAATAGATTTGAAGCCCGCTTCTTCTATTCACGATTTACGATTTACTATTCACATCTTATGATTTCTCCTAAAAGTTTTCTCTACGAAGTGAGTGACGAGGGCGTCGCCCGGATCACGCTCAACCGCCCAGAGCGTCTGAACGCGCTGACGTTTGAAGTCTATCGCGAGTTGACCGATGCGTTCGCGGCGTTGCAGGACGAGCGCGAGGTGCGCGCCGTCGTGGTCACGGGCGCGGGGCGCGCGTTCTGTTCGGGCGGCGACGTGCGCGACATCATCGCAGACCTACAGGGACTCGACATTCAGGGACATCTCGAATTCACGCGGCTCACCTGCGAACTCATCCGCCGCATGCGCGCTTTGCGCAAGCCCGTCATCGCGAGTTTGAACGGCACGGCGGCGGGCGCGGGCGCGGTCATCGCGCTCGCCTGCGACTTGCGCATCGCGTCGGAAGAGGCGCGCATCGCGTTTCTCTTCGTGCGCGTCGGGCTGTCGGGCGCGGACATGGGCGCGGCCTTCCTGTTGCCACGCTACGTGGGCTTGGCGAAGGCGACGGAGTTGCTCTACACGGGCGATTTCCTCTCCGCGCGGGAGGCCGAACGCATCGGCCTCTATAATCGCGTCGTCGCGGGCGCGGAACTCGAAGCGGAGACGCGCGCCCTCGCCCTGCGACTCGCACGCGGCCCCGCCTTCGCGCTCGGCATGACCAAAGAGATGCTCAACCGAGAGATGCACGTTGACCTCGACACCGCCCTCGAATGGGAAGCGCAGGCGCAATCCGTCTGCATGCAACACCCGGACTTCCGCGAAGCCCACGAAGCCTTCAACGCCAAGCGCGAGCCGGTTTTTAAAGGAGTAATGAGTGATGAGTAATGGGTGATGAGTAAAAGCAGTTGGCTTGACACTCATTACTCATCACTCATCACTCATCACTATTCTCATGGATCGCTTTATCGAAGAGACGCCGTTTTTCACCGCCGAGCATTTGCGGCTCGCGGCGAGTGTCGCCAGTTTCGTGTGGCGCGAGATCGAGCCGCGCGCAGAGGCGGATGAGGACGAGGCGGATCAGGCGAAGTCGGACGAGCGGTTTCGCGAATTGGTCGCGCTGCTGGCGCAGGCCGAACTGCTGCGTTATGCGGTGGGGCGGCCGGGCGCTGCCGGGTTCGATGTGCGCGCGCTCTGCCTGATTCGCGAAGAGTTGTCTTACTCGTCACCGCTGGCCGATCTAGCCTTCGTGATGCAGGGCTTGGGCACGCACGCTATAAGCCTTGCCGCGCCCGAGCACGTGCGCGACTTCTGGCTGGCGCGCGCCGTCGAAGGGCGCGCCGTCGCCGCCTTTGCCTTGACCGAACCGGAAGTAGGCTCGGACGTGTCCGCCATTCAAACCACCGCGCGGCGCGAGGGCGACGGCTATCTGCTCGACGGCCGCAAGCGTTTCATCTCCAACGCCGGAATCGCAGACTTCTACACGGTCTTCGCCCGCACGGGCACACGCGCCGACGGGCGCGCGGAGATTTCCGCCTTCGTCGTCGGCGCGCGCATGCAGGGCTTCTCGGTGCGCGAACGCACGCGCCTCATCTCGCCGCACCCGATTGGCGAGATCGAGTTCGCGGGCTTGCGCGTGCCTGCCGAAGATCGCGTCGGGGCGGAGGGCGAGGGGTTCGGTCTCGCGATGCAAACGCTCGGCACGTTTCGCGCGTCGGTGGGCGCGGCGGCCTGCGGCATGGCGCGGCGCGCGCTCGACGAGGCCGTGGCTTACGCCAAACGCCGCAAGCAATTCGGTCATGCGCTCGCCGCGCACCAGTTGATCCAAGAGAAACTCGCCGACATGTCAACGGAACTCGACGCCGCGCGCCTGCTCGTCTATCGCGCCGCCTATCTGCGCGACACCTACGGCGCGGACGACTCCAACGCCCCCACGCTCACGCGCGCCTCAAGCACCGCCAAACTCTACGCCACCGAAGCCGCGCAACGCATCATCGATCAGGCGCTCCAGATACACGGCGGCGCGGGTCTGGTTCACGGCCACCTCATCGAACGCCTCTACCGCGACATCCGCGCGCTCAGAATCTACGAAGGCACGTCGGAGATTCAAAAGTTGGTGATTGCCAGAGAACTACTGAAAGAGTAGTATCGGCGCGCAGCCGCGTTCGCCAGTTAAGACCTATCTTTACTCACTCACATTCCTTCAACGTGATCGGAGTCCTCGCCAATGGGTCAACAAATTGAACTGCCATTTAATCCCCCGCTTAAATCCCGATGGCTTCGCTTTCTTCTATGGCCTCTCTCTCCATTGCTCCGCCTTACTCTACGGTTTCTCTCTCTCTTGATTCGCTTTAAGGAGATATGGCACGGGCGATACACGCCTCGTTACCATTGCGATCATCCGCCGAGTGAAGAGGAGGTCATTCAGCATAGGTTGAGAACCAGGGGGCGTCCTCTCGCCAGGCTCTTCGGTCCGAAGCAGTTTGAAAACAAGTGGCTTTCTCTGGACATGTTCATCTGCATCCCGACGTATCTCAGGTATTACGAGACTTGGGAGGAGCATTTAAGGGAGAAACACGAACGCTTTTTGATGCTTTCGTCCCCGCCGTCCGGCGGCGAGAACTCGCAGATCGTAAACGGCATCAACGTCGAACTGCTCAAAGAGCAGTATAAAATGCAGGTCGAACTTTACGAAAAGTATCTCGACCTGCTGATCAGGTTCAACTTTCTCAACTTTGCCATCACCGGGGCTATCCTGTCCTTTTCCCTTCAATACGTCGATCCGTACTTAATCAGATGGTCATTTACTTTCCCGTTCTTTATGAATCTCTTCTTTGCGATCCTGATTCTGCTGGCGTTCCGGTCGCTTAAAATAATCAACCGGGAGATCATTTATATGTCCGATTTTCTCGGCTTTCTGCCGCCCGGAGTTCGCACCTTACGGCACGCGCTGGCGGTCAGCTTTTTTACGCTCCTGCTACTCGCGCTCGTACTCTTTCCAACATCTTTCAATGTGTGTGACTGGAAGATGTATAACGTTAACGTAAATTGGATACTGAGTAACCGCCCGTCGCAAACCGGGCCGACATACCCGTGCAACACACCAGAGGACAACGAAGCAGCGAAGAAGCAGCAGCAAGGGCAAGATCAGAATCCACGCTAACCGCTTCTCAACTTGTCAGACCGCGCGCAGACGCTACAATGGCGTGAGTCTTAACCTACAGCGGATGAACGTGGACGAGCCATGAAAATTGTCATCATCGGCGGCGGCCCGGCCGGGTTGTACTTCGCGCTCCTGTTGAAGAAGCACGAGCCGTCGCATGAGATCACGGTGTTGGAGCGCAACGCGCCCGGCGACACGTTCGGGTGGGGCGTGGTCTTCTCCGACAAGACGCTCTCATATTTGCGCGACACGGACGAGGAGACTTACCGTGAGATCACGCGGAGCTTCGCGACGTGGGACAACGTTGACGTGGTGCATCGCGGCGAGCGGGTCACGATTCGCGGCAACAAGTTTTCCGGCATCGCGCGCATCAAGTTGCTGAACATCTTGCAGGAGCGTTGCCGCGCGCTCGGCGTTGACCTGCGCTTCCGTGCGGAGGCGAAGAACTTTGCAGAGTTCGCCGGTTATGACCTGATCGTCGGCGCGGACGGCGTGAACAGCACCGTGCGTGAGCATTTCCGAGAGGCGTTCGAGCCGTCGCTCGGCGTGGGGAACAACAAGTATATCTGGTACGGGACGCATCAACTCTTTCACGGCCTGACGCTCACCTTCCGCGAGTCCGAAGCCGGAGTCTTCGCCGCACACTCCTACAAGTTCGACGCCGAGACGAGCACCTTCATCGTAGAGTGTGACCCGGAGACGTGGGCGGACGCAGGGTTCGAAGGGATGTCGGACGAAGAGACGCGGCGCTATCTGGGCGAGGTGTTCGGGAGAGATTTGGGCGGGCACACGTTGTTGTCAAACAACTCGAAGTGGATCAATTTCCTGCTGGTGAAGAACAAGCGCTGGCACCACCGAAACGTCGTGCTGCTCGGCGACGCGCTGCACACGGCGCACTTCTCCATCGGGTCGGGCACGAAGCTCGCGCTCGAAGACGCCATCGCGCTCTATCGTTGTTTTGCGGCGGGCGCAAAGGTGGCGGATTCACTCGCGGAGTTTGAGCGCGTGCGCAGGCCGGTCATCGAAGAGTATCAGCAGGCCGCACAAGATAGCCTCATCTGGTTCGAGCACGCGCGCGACTATGTGCATCTCGCGCCCCTGCCCTTCGCCTATTCATTGATGACGCGCAGCAAGAAGATCAATTACGAGAATTTGCGTCGGCGCGACCCGGCCTTCATCGCGGCCTATGATGAATACATGGGGAAGGGAGAAGAGGAAAGGGGGAAAGAGTAAAAGCAAAACGCACGCGGCACGCGATGATTACCTTTACCCTTTATTCCCTTCCTCTTCTTCTGTCCCTTCGCGGTTCCAATCGGGCGGCAACAATCGCCGGCGGCCGTCGTGGCTGAGTGAGAGGTTCTCGTCGTCGAGTTGGACGCGATCCCAGAGTTTGCAGGTCACCTGTTTGTGCGCCTGATCTAAGCCCTCGCAGTAGTTCGTGTAGGTGCAGCGGCGCACTTCCTCGCCGCGTCCCATCTTCACTTTCAAAAACCAGTCCGGGTCGGCGAGCGACTGGCGCGCCGCGCCGATGATGTCGGCATCATTGCGGCGCAGAATCTCTTCGGCCTGCTCGAAGGTGGCGATGCCCCCGGCGGTGATGACGGGCGTGCGAAACCCCTGCTCGCCGAGCGCGCGCTTGATGGCTGAGGCGAGCGGGACGTTGCGACCGAACGGGCCGCGCTCGTCCGAGCGAATTGTCGGCATGCACTCGTAGCCGCTCTCGCCCGTGTAAGGATAGACGGCCTGGCCGACCTTCGGCTGCGCCGCGTCCTCAAACTTGCCGCCCTTCGAGAGCGAGAGAAAGTCGAAGCCCGCACGCGCGAACTCCCCTGCGAAATAGATCGCGTCCTGGAGACGACTGCCGCCCGCAATTACTTCGTCGCCGAGGAAGCGCGCGCCGACCGCGTAAGCATCTCCCACGCGCTCGCGCACCGCCCGGTAAACTTCGAGAGGCAGGCGCACGCGGTTCTCGCGCGCGCCGCCGTAGCCGTCCGCGCGCGTGTTGAGCGCGGAGAGAAAGGAGGCCATCGTGTAGGCGTGCGCGTAGTGGAGTTCGACGCCGTCGAAACCTGCCTCGCGCGCGCGGCGTGCGGCCTCTGCGAAGATGCCGGGCAGCACGCGCGGCAACTCTTCGACGTGCGCGAGGTGCGTGTCCGTGACGCGCTCGCGGTAGCCCTTGCGTAATGATTCCAGTTCGCGCTCGTCCAAAACTCGTTCGATCAACTCGTCGGGCGCGTCCGCGAGAAAGGCGCGCACGGCCAACTCATCGCGCATGAGCCAGGCGTCGTCGCCGGTGGCGCGTGCGAGCGCGCGGCGGTGGCGTTCGTTGAGGTGCAAAAAGCGCGCGAAGTATTTCGACGGTTCCGGGCGACGTTTGACGGAGAGGAAATCTATGATCTGTATGAACAGGCGCGTGTGGCCGGAGCTTTCGCGCCGGACGGTTTCGACGAGTTCGCAGAGGCCGGGCAGAAAGCGGTCGTGGCCGATGCGCAGGAGCGGCCCCGAAGGCACATCGCGCACGCCCGTCGCTTCGACGACGATTGCGCCCGGTCGCCCCGCGGCGAAACGCCCGTACCATTCGAGATTCTCGCGCGTCACGAAACCATCGGCGGTCGCGCGCCACGGGACCATCGCCGGAACCCACGTCCGCTGTTCGAGCGTGAGCGAGTTAATTTGAATCGGCCGGAAGAGGAGCGAGGCGGCGGCCTCCGCGCGGGTCGGCCAGCGCGTCTCTGGAAGCGTGTGACGGATCGGATTTGCGGGATGCCAGGTCATCAGCGGGTCTCAGCCGAGCAGTGTAGCAGTTCCCGGCGAGGCGGCGGAAACACGCCGACGCGCTAGACGTCGGCACGCCCGGCGCATATCATTGTCGGCATGCAGGAGGAATCAAACGTTTGACTGACGAGTTAATCAAATGGCGCGCCGAGTTTCCGATTCTGGACAAGACGACTTATCTGATCTCGCACAGCCTCGGCGCGATGCCCCGCGCCACTTTCGACAACCTACAGGCTTACGCCGAAATGTGGGCGACGCGCGGCGTGCGCGCGTGGGGCGAGGGTTGGTGGGAGATGCCGCTGACAATCGGCGACGAGGTAGCGCGTATCATCGGCGCGCCGCCCGCGTCGGTCGCCATGCATCAGAACGTCTCCGTCTGCCAGTCGATCATCCTCTCCTGCTTCGAGCCAGAGGCGCGGCGCAATAAGATCGTCTATTCCGATCTCGAATTCCCGTCCGTCATGTACGTCTACGAGGCGCACGCGCGCGCCGGGGCTTTCCGCGTCGAGCGCGTCGCGTCAGACGACGGGATGACCGTCTCTCTGGAGAAGATGCTCGCCGCGATTGATGAGGAGACGCTCATCGTCCCCATCTCGCACGTTCTCTTCAAGAGCGCGTTCCTGCAAGACGCGCGCGCCATCACCGAACGCGCACACGAAGTCGGCGCGCTCGTCGTCCTCGACACTTACCAGTCGGCGGGGACAGTTCCCTTCTCCGTCACAGACCTCGACGTGGACTTCTGCACGGGCGGCTCGGTCAAGTGGCTCTGCGGCGGCCCCGGCGCGGGCTACCTCTATGTCAACCCGCGCCTGCACGGCGAACTCCAGCCCAAAGTCACCGGCTGGATGGCGCACGAGTCGCCGTTCGCCTTCGAGGGCGGCATGACTTACGCGCCGTCTATCGCGCGCTTCCTGCACGGTTCGCCCGCCATCCCCGCGCTCTATGCGGCGCGCGGCGGTTATGAAATCATCAACCGTATCGGCGTCGAACAGATTCGCGCCAAGAGCATGCGGCAGACGTCTAAGCTCATAGAGATCGCCGAAGCCGCGGGCTTCAACGTTACCAGCCCGCGCGAGGCCGACCGGCGCGGCGGCACCGTCACAGTCAACGTCGAGCACGCCCCGGCCGTCACGCGCGAACTCATCCGCCGCGAGATCATCGTGGACTTTCGCCCCGGCGCAGGCATACGCATCTCGCCGCACTTTTACACGAAGGACGAAGAACTCGACATCGTGATTCGCGAGATGCGCCGCATTCTCGACACGCGCGCCTACGAAGCACACGAGGCGGCGACCGGCGCGGCATATTAAAAATCGGCGGTCGTCGTTGCCGGACGGATGCATGGAGAAAGACGGCTTTCCCGTCCTGACTCGCCACTTGAGCCGGTTGTTCGGCGCGTGTGATATGTCAATTCGCAAGTTTTACTCGTCCCCTGTTTTGAGGTATCGACCATGCAGCAACACATCACCATTCTCGGCTGGCTCTACATCGCGTTCGGCGCGCTGGGCGTTCTGGCCGCGCTGTTCGTCCTGCTCGTCATGGGCGGAACCGGGCTTATATCGGGCGACGCACAGTCCGCCGCGCTGCTGTCGGGCATCGGCCTCTTTATCGCCGTCATCGTGGCGATCCTGTCTGTGCCGAGCATCATCGCCGGTTGGGGATTGCTCAAACGCAAGTCCTGGTCGCGCCTGCTCGCCATCGTCCTCGGCGCGTTGAACATACTCAACTTCCCCTTCGGGACGGCCGTCGGCATCTACACCATCTGGGCGCTGACGCAGACCGAGTCGGAGCGCCTGCTCTCGCAGTAAAGGCGCGGAGCGGACGGCGGCCGTTGAAAACCGCTCCGCGCCCGTCACTCATCATTATGTCTAAACCCTACGGCGAGAATCCGCCGCTCTCATATAACAAATACTTGCGCGTCGCGGATTTGATCGCCTTGCAGGACTGTCTCTCCGATCCGGCGCACCACGACGAACTACTGTTCATCACCATCCACCAGACCTACGAACTCTGGTTCAAACAGATACTCCACGAGATCGACGCGAGCATCGCTTTGATGAATGAGGATCGCGCCTTCGTCGCGGCGCGCGCGCTGGCGCGGGTCGTCGAAATCGAGAAGGTGCTCGTCGATCAGATTCACATTCTTGAGACGATGACGCCGATCAACTTTCTCGGCTTCCGCGACGAACTCAACCCCGCGAGCGGCTTTCAGTCCATGCAGTTTCGCGAGATCGAATTCGCCTCCGGCCTCAAAGACCCGGCCACGCTCGACAACTTCCGCGAAGACGAATTTGCGCACGCGCGCCTCGTCGCGCGCTTCAGCACCCCGACGCTGGCCGACGCCTTCTACGCGCTTCTCAGCCGTCGCGGCCTCGACGCGCCCGCAGACGACTCTGCGCTGGCGGAAGCCGAGCGCACGCGCCGTTACCATGCGCGCACGCGCGCCGTGCTCGAAGTGCTCACGCATTTCGAGGCGCGTCCGGAAGAGTTCGGGCTGGGCGAAATGCTCATCGCGCACGATGAATATTTCTCGCTGTGGCGTTCGCATCACGTCAAGATGGTCGAACGCATGGTCGGGACGAAACGCGGCACGGGCGGCTCGGAGGGCGTCGGCTACCTGCGCACCACGCTCGACCAACGCTTCTATCCCGAACTCTGGGAAGCGCGCACCCATCTCGACACGAAACACGGCGCTTCGGGCTGCCCCTTCGCCGGACATCGCTAGACATGAACGAATTCCTGGAAAACAACCGCTCGCTCTGGAACGGCTGGACGCAGTTGCACAAAGGCTCGCGCTTCTACGACGTGGAATCGTTCAAGGCGGGCAGGTCTTCGCTGAAACCGCTCGAACTCGAAGAGATCGGCGACGTGGCGGGCAAGTCGCTCCTGCACCTGCAATGCCACTTCGGCATGGACACGCTTTCGTGGGCGCGACTCGGCGCGCGCGTGGTGGGCGCGGACTTCTCCGACGAGGCGATCACCTTCGCCCGCGCGCTCGCGTCTGAACTCGACCTCCCCGCACGTTTCGTCCGCTCGAACGTCTACGATCTGCCCGCCGCGCTCGAAGATTCATTCGACATCGTTTTCACTTCCTACGGCGTTCTGTCGTGGCTGCCCGAACTCGACCCGTGGGCGGCGGTCGTCTCACACTTCCTCAAGCCCGGCGGTTTCTTCTACATCGCCGAGTTTCACCCTTTCGTCTTCATGCTCGGCGACGACGGCCGCACTTTCGAGTACCCCTACTTCCACACTCCCGTTCCTATCGAACTGGTCTCGACGGGTTCTTACGCCGCGCCCGAAGCGAAGGACTTCTCGCACACCGAGTACAACTGGTCGTACAGTCTGGCCGACGTGGTCAACGCCCTGCTCCGCGCCGGTCTGCACTTAGAGTTCCTGCACGAGTTTCCCTACTGGCACTCGAACCTCCTCACCTCGGAAGAGTTCGAGCCGGGCAAGTCGCGTCTCGCCGGCTGGCCGGTCGAAATCCCGCACATGTTCTCGCTCCGCGCGCGGCGTGAGAACGAATAATTGAAAGTTTACGCAGTGGGATACGCACGTTATATTTTGAACCTGTAATTCGCGATCTCGAATCGAAGCTCGGACAGCGCCGCTTATGAACATCGAATTCCCCGAACGCTTCAACATGGCTGACTACTTCCTCTATCACAACGTGGAGGCGGGACGCGACGGGAAGGTGTGCCTGTATTTCGAGGACGAGCGTTACACCTACGGCGACGCGGTGCGGCTGTCGAATCGCGCGGGCAACGCGCTCGTCAGAGAGTGCGGCGTGCGTATGGAAGACCGCGTGCTCATCGTGCTGCCGGACTGCCCGGAGTTTGCGTGGGTCTGGTTCGGCGCGAGCCGCGTGGGTGCGGTCATCACGATGGTCAACCCGCTCTTGCCCGCCGCCGATTACGTCTATTACCTCGAATACACGCGCGCTCGCGTGGCCGTCATCCACGAGTCGCTGCTTGAAACTTTCACAGAGGCCGCACGCGGCGCGCGGCACTTGCAGAAGGTGCTCGTCGTCGGGCGCGAGCGCGGCGAGTTCGCGTCGTTCGCGGAGGCGACGGCGGCGATGCCGGACGAACTCACGCCCGCCGACACGCACCGCGACGACATCGCGATCTGGCTGTTCACTTCCGGTTCGACCGGGCATCCGAAGGGCGCGGTGCATTTGCACCACGACCTGCCCTTTAACACCGAGTGCTATGCGAAGCGCGTGCTCGGCATCAACGAACATGATCTGACGGTCTCCGTGCCGAAATTGTTCTTCGGCTATGCGACGGGGACGAATTTGCTGTTCCCCTTCGCCGTGGGCGGCGCGACCGCGCTCTTCGCGGAGCGTTCGACGCCGGAGAAGTTGTTCGAGGTGATCGAACGCTTCCGCCCGACGGTCTTGACGAGCGTGCCCACGATGATCAACGGCATGCTCAACCTGGAAGGCGCGGCCGCGCGCGACCTGTCACACTTACGCTTCTGCCTGTCGGCGGGCGAGGCGCTGCCCATCGAGTTATATGAGCGCTGGGTGAAAACTTTCGGCGTGGAGATTCTGGACGGCATCGGCTCGGCCGAGATGTTCCACATCTACATCACGAACCGTTTGGGCGACGTGCGGCCGGGGAGTTTGGGGCGCATCGTCGAGGGCTACGAGGCGCAGGTGATTGACGCGGAGGGGCGCGAAGTGGCGACGGGCGAGATGGGGACGCTGCGCATTCGCGGCGACTCGGCGGCCTTGTGCTACTGGCAGGCGCACGAGAAATCGAAGGAGACTTTCGCGGGCGACTATTGCACGACCGGCGACCAGTTCCACGTCGATGAAGAAGGCTATTACTGGTATCACGGGCGCACGGACGACATGTTGAAAGTGTCCGGCGTCTACGTCGCGCCAGTCGAGATCGAGGCTTGCCTGCTGCAACACGAGGCCGTCCTTGAATGCGCCGTCATCGGCCATGACGCGGGCGACCACCTCGTCAAGCCGAAAGCCTTCATCGTGCCGCGCGAGGGCTTCGCGCCGACGGACGAGTTGGCCGCGTCGATCAAAGAGTTCGTCAAGTCGCACCTCGCGCTCTACAAATACCCGCGCTGGATCGAGTTCGTCGCCTCGCTCCCGAAAAATGATCGCGGCAAAATTGATCGCAAGAAACTCAAGAATGCGTGAATCGTAAATCGTGAATAGTGGAAGACGGTTTTTTCTATTCACGATTTACGATTCACCATTTACGATTCACGATTTACTTCCCTCTTATGCCCTTCTCCACACGCATCACGGTGCGCTTCGGCGACACAGACCCGGCCGGGCTGGTCTATTACCCGAACATCTTTCATTACTTCCACATCGCCCTCGAAGAGTTCTTCGGCGCGCGCTGCGGGATCGGCTACGGGCGTTTGATGGCCGAAGAGCGCATCGGCTTTCCCACCGTCAAGACTGAGACGGAGTTCTTCGCCCCGCTCGTCTACGGCGACGAAGTGGACGTGGAAATCTACGTCTCGCGCACGGGCAACAGTTCCGCCACCTTTGAATATGCCGCGCGCCGCACCGGCGACGGGACACTCTGCGCGCGCTCCACGCAGGTTCACGTGGCGATGAATCTGGACACGCGCTGCCCCGTCCATATCCCCGAAACATATCGCCGCGCCTTCGCCGCCAGCGCAAGTTGAACGGCCGCCGGAGGGAGTTGAACAGACACGCTTCCATCCTTCAGTCACGACTGAAAACAATGCTCCCGCCCGCATGCGTTTCGCGCCGCGCACATATTTTGTGGAAAGCGTGGCCGACTCGGCATTTACTTTGAATGCGACGGAGGAACAGTAAGATTTAACGCCTCGATGCCTCGACCGGACTTCTCTCTTGCACCCGTAGTTTCTCTTGTACCGGCAGTCTCTCTTGCACCTATTAGTCTCGCTTGAATCTTTAGTCTCGCTTGAATCGCTAGTCTCTCTTGCACCCTTAGTCTCGCTTACTCTCCCCATTTGCCGCGGCGTGGACTGGAATCATCCAATCCGCGCCGTGGCTTTTCGCGCGCCTGCGCTGCGGGAGACCTGCTTGCGGGCTTTTGACCTTACACCGCGACTGCCCTAAGATTCATTAGCGCGAACCTGGTCTTCGCGCCTGCGTCGTACCCGTCAGCCTGCGTCCTTGAATTGCGGGCAGGTCGTTCTCGCGAAAGGATTCTGCCGCCGTGCGTTTTTCTCAAGCCATACGTCTCGCCTGTGCCTGTGCGCTGGTCTTTTCTATCCTCACTCCGCTGCACGCATCGGATTTGAGCGACGACACGCGCACCGCCTCAATGCGCGTGCCCCTCTGGAATGATCCAACGGAGACGCACGTTAAGTTGCCGGCGCAGGCTGCACCCGTTGACGCGGGAGAAGCCGCGACCGCAGACGCTGCGCAAAACGAGACGCCGGGGGCAGCGAAGAAACGCCCGAACCTGTTTGTACGCATCATCTCCGCACCCTTCCGCGGCCTCGCCAAATTGTTCGGCGGTGGCGGCGATAAAGCTGACAAGGCTGCACGCGCCAAAGCGAAAGAGAATCAAAAGAAGGAGGCGCAAACCGCGGCCGCACGTCAGCCCGCGAGCGTACAAACGGACGCGACGCGCATCGAAGCGTCGCCCGCCGCAGCAGCATCGCAGCCCGACGTGCTGGCTGAAGCCGCCGCGCGTTCCGTGCGTACAGGCGAGAAGGTGTTGAGCGTGCCGCCGACGTTCGCCGCGTCGTCGCCGGTCACAACGCCGTCCAACATCGCCCCGCCGCCGCCTCCGTCCGACGCGGCTAAAGAGCCTTTCGACTACGAGCCGCGCCCGTTCACGCCGTTCATCGAAGGCGTGCCGGGCGACGCGCTCTCGCAGGGGCGCGCTCTGCTGGCGAACGGCTACACGAACGAGGCCGTCGCGTCGTTGTCCGTGGCCGCCGTCACCGGCCCCGATCTCGTCGAGGCGAACAATCTGCTCGGCCTCGCCTATGATCGGCGCGGGCAGCACAAGCAGGCGCGCGAGTTTTACGAACGCGCCCTCTCGGTTGCGCCGCAGAACGCGCATGTCTTGAATAACCTCGGCCACTCGCTCTATCTCGACGACCGCTACAACGACGCGCTCGCGCGTCTCAAAGACGCCGCGCGGCTCGCCCCGGCAGACACGCGCGTCGCGGGCAATCTCGCGCTCGTCTATGGCCGTCTGCGCAAGTACGACGACGCCTTCAAACAGTTCAAGCGCGCGGGCGGCGAATTTTACGCGCACACCAACACCGCCGCGCTTCTCGCCACGGCCGGGCGCGACCGCGACGCCATCAAGCACTACGAAGCCGCACGCAAACTCAACCCCGTCTCTTCGGACGTGCTGCGCCAACTCATCACGCTCTACGTCCGCACAGGCCAACGCGACAAGGCCGAGGCCGCGCAGCGCGCGCTCGACCAGTCGCCCGCAAAGAGCGGCGCGTCCGCCAGCAGTTAAAGCACATCACCAGCCGAAACGAAGAGAAGCCGCGGCCATCCGCGGCTTCTTTTCATGGTTGCTGCTTTGCAGGCTAACTGCGCCGCGTCAAATTGTAATCGCGCAGGCGTCTGTAAAGTGTGGAGGGAGAGATGCCGAGGATTTCGGCGGTCTTGCCGCGATGCCAGTTGGTCTGTTCGAGCGCGGAGACGATCTGTTGCCGCTCGACCTCTCTGAGCGGCGGCTGTACGATGGAGTTTCCGCCTTCGACCGACGCACCCCCCGCGCCGCCGCTGCCGCCAGCGCCCGCATAAGCCGGCGCGAACGCGGTCGCCGCCGCAGGGTTGATGATTTCGGGGGGCAGTTCGCTCGTCGTGATGCGCCCGTCGTTAGCAAGCAGGACGGCGCGCTCCAGACAGTTGCGCAGTTGGCGCACGTTGCCCGGCCAAGGGTAGGCGGCGAGCGCGGCGAACGCTTCCGCAGTGATCTCCGGCGGGTTCAGGCCGCCGAGTTGACGTACGAGGTGTTGCGCGAGCGGCTCGATGTCTTCGGGGCGTTCGCGCAAGGGGGCAAGGTTGATCTGGAATCCGTTGATGCGATAGAGCAGGTCGGCGCGGAAGCTGCCGTCGGAGACGGCCTGCGTCATGTCGCGATTGGTCGCCGCGATGATACGCACGTTGACCTGAACTTTGCGCACCGCGCCGACGCGATAGAAGGTCTGCGTCTCGATGGCGCGCAGCAGTTTCGACTGCAAGGGCGCGGGCAGTTCCGTCACTTCGTCCAGAAAGAGCGTGCCGTTGTCGGCGAGTTCGAAGAGGCCGAGCTTGCGCCCCTTCGCGCCGGAGAACGCGCCCGCCTCGTAGCCGAAGAGTTCGGATTCGAGGAGCGATTCCTGGAAGGCGGCGCAGTTGAGGTCTATGAACGAGCCGTCCTTGCGCTGCGACAGACGGTGTATGGCGTGCGCGATCAACTCCTTGCCCGTGCCCGATTCGCCCGTGATGAGTACGGAGGCGTCCGACGGCGCGACGCGCTCGACGAGACGCAAAGCCTCGCGCATCGCATCCGAGACGTGGACGATCTCAGGCATTCCCGATTGCCGCGCGAGTTGCGCGCGCAGGCGTTGATTGTCCACGCGCAGACGGCGTTTCTCCGCCGCGCGTTTGACGAGCGTGTCGAGTTCGTTGATGTGATAGGGCTTGGAGAGGTAATCATACGCGCCGAGTTTCATCGCCTCGATGGCCGTCTCGACGGTGGCGTGTCCCGTCAGCATGATCACTTCGGGCGGGTTCGGCCGCTGGTGTACGCGGCGTAAAAGTTCGAGCCCGTCCATGCGCGGCATGTTGATGTCGCATAACAGCACATCGACGTTGCTCTCTTCGAGCAGGCGCAGGGCGGCCTCGCCGTCGGGCGCAACGCGCACCTCGTGCCCCTGCCTTTGAAGTTCCTTTTGCAACACCAGCCGGAGGTTCGCTTCATCCTCGGCCACCAGAATTCTGCTCGGCTGCTCGTTACTCAACTCACTCGGCCTCCGTCCAATCGCTCCTCGCTCAGCGAGGGCAGGGTCAGCGTGAAAGTTGTCCCGCGCCCGACCACTGAATCCACCGCGACGCGCCCTCCATGCTCCGTCACAATACCATAACAGACGGCCAGCCCAAGACCCGTTCCCCGCCCGACCTCCTTTGTCGTGAAAAAGGGATCGAAGATGCGCGCCAGATTCTCCTGCGGAATCCCGACGCCCGTATCACACACCTCGATGCGCACCCCCGCGCCTTCATTCCGCGCGCGCAACAGGAGCGTCCCGCCCTGCGGCATCGCGTCAATCGCGTTCTCGGCGAGGATGATGACGGCCTGCTGCAACTGCCCCGCGTCGCCCGACACCGGAGCCATGTCGGCCGGAGCGTCAACCTCGATCTCGACGTTGCGGCTGCGCTTCTGGTGACGCAGCAGGCGCGCCGCCGCCTCCAGCAATTCGCCCAACTCGACCGGCGCATGCTGCCCCGCGCGGTTGCGACTGAAATCCAGCAGCCCGTTCGTGATCGTCTTACAACGAAAAGCCTCGCTGCGTATGAGCGACAAATACTCGCGCAGGTCTTCGACTTCCGCAGACTGTCCGAAGACGCCCTCCGCGACGCGCGACTCCAAAGCCTCCGCGCACGCCGCGATAGTGGCGAGCGGATTGTTGATCTCGTGTACGACCCCTGCGGCAAGTCGCCCGACGGCCGCGAGTTTTTCGGTGCGCGCGACGGCGCGATTCGCCTCGACGCGCGTCGTGATGTCTTCGCCGACCGTGATGACGTGCGAGACCTCTTCGCCCCCGACGCGCATCGGCACTTTGCTGACGAGCCAGTGTTTCGCCGTGCCGTCCGGGGCGATTGATTCCTGTTCGATGCGCTCCATCTGCCCGGTCTCGAAGGCGCGGCCGAATTCGCGTTCCAGAATTTCACGCCGTTGGCGCGTCAACACGTCGAAGATGTTGCGCCCCAGAGCTTCGCCGCGCGGGATGCCCTGCCCGCCGAGTTCGCGGTTGCGATTCCACGCCACGATGCGGTGATTGCGATCCACTGCGTAGAGCGAAACGGGCAGCGTGTCGATGATGGCTTCGGTGAAGCGCCGCTGCGCTTCGGCCTCGGCCGTGCGGCGCTCGACCTCCTTCGCCAGACTGGCCGAAGAGGCGCGCGCCGCCTCGTAGAGCGAAGAGATGCGCGCCGCGAGCGCGGCCTGTTGCGCCGCCGCATCTATCAAGCGGCTCTCGGTTTCGCCGCAATCCTCCGCGCGGTCGAAGGCGGCGACGAGCGCGCCGAGCGCGTGCCCCTCGAACCGTAGCGGCGCGACGTACTCGATGCGGTGCCCCTCGTCGCGCAGGAAAAACTTCGCGCTCTCTGTCAGCCTGACGGAAATCGCCGGGTCGGTGGCGAGCCAACGCCTGAGCTTCGCCTGATCAATCAGAGCACCGTCTTCCGCGCTGCCCTCGCGGTCGAAGACGCACGCCGCCGTGTGGCTGATGGCCTCACCGCCCTCTTCGTGCGCCTGTTCGCCGTCGCCGGATTTACGCAGTTCCAACATCGCCGCGCACAGCGTCGCATTGGCGGCTTCGTAGGTTGCGCCCGCCACGCGACGGACGACCTGCACGGGTTCGAGCGCGACGAGCAGACCGCGCCCCAGATCGGCCAGAAAACCTAGTTCGCGATTGCTGCCGACGAGCGCGCGCTCGCGCTGCGCCGCCTCGATCTGCGTGCCGACGCGCGAGAGCAGTTCGCGGCGCGTCGCCGGTTTGACGATGAAGTCGTCAGCCCCTGCGGCAAACGCGCCCACTTTGCGCTCCTCGTCGTCGTGCGCCGAGATGACGATGATCGGCAGACGCCGCGTGGCCTCCTGCGCGCGCAACAAACGGCACAGGGCGAGGCCGTCAACGCCGGGCAGTTCGATGTCCAGGAGAATCAAATCGCACGGCTCGCGGTGGAGCATGCGCAGAGCCGTCGGCGCATCGGCCGCGACTTTAACCTGATGCTGCGCGCTCTCGAACGTGCTCTGCAAAGAGGCGCGCGTCCGTTCATCGTCGTCAACGATGAGCAGGGTGAAACTTTTCGCTGCTTGGGTGGAAGACACCGGTATGCTTTCGTAAGGGATGCGCCAAACCCCGGCGTCTCCCGGCGAACAGTGGAAGAACCGGCTGAAGCCGTCCCGGCCGCGGGGTGTGCGCGCAAAGCGAAGACTCTCTGACGAAGCACATCCGAGCCGGCGACGCTTGCCGCAGCCCTGAGCCTCTCCAACGATTGAAAGCGATGTCGGGCGGGTATGTCAAGAGATGTGAGCAGTAAGCAGTGAGCAGTGAGCAGTGAGCAGTAAGCAGAAGGATTTACTACTGCTTACTGCTTACTGCTCACTGCTTACTACCTGCTGCGCTTAATTGATCGCCGTCGTGGCGAGTTCGCCGGTGGGGGTTTCGACGATTGAGAGGGTTGCGCCGGGGCTGTGCCGGCGTCGTTGTTTGTGGCCGGATTTGACGGAGTACATGGCCTGATCGGCGGCGATGAGCAGTTGATTGAGCGTCTCGCCGTCCACGCCGAAACGCGCCGTGCCGACACTGATGCCGACGCGGGCGCGTTTGTCGGGCGGCACGCGCAGGGAGAGTTGGCCGATGGCTCGCTCGATGCGCTCGCACAGATCGTCGGCCGGCGCGTGGGGGAGGTCTTGCACGACGGCGACAAACTCGTCGCCAGCGTAGCGTGCCAGGAAATCATACTCGCGCAGTTGGGCGTTCAGCACGCGCGCCACTTCGCGCAGCATTTGATCGCCGATGCTATGACCGTAAGTGTCGTTGACGGATTTGAACTCATCGAGGTCGAGCATGACGACCTGAAAGGAAGTGCTGTTGCGGCGCGCGCGGGCTTCCTCTTCGACGAAACGGAGTTGGAGGGCGCGCCCGTTCGGCAGCCCCGTGAGCGCGTCGGTGAGCGCGTTCGATTCGGCCTCGGCGTGCTGGAGGGCGTTGGAGAAGGCATCGGAGGCGAGGCGGGCGACGGTGTCGAGCAGGTGCAGGTGGTCGTCGGTGTAATAATCCGGGCGGAGCGAATAGACGGCGAGCACGCCGAGCAGGCGTTCGTCTTTGACGAGCGGCAGCGCGAGCATGGAGCGATAGTGTTGCGTCTCCGGCAGCGCGAAGGCTGCGAAATCCAGCATCGGGTCGAACCCGGCGGCGGGGCGGCGATTGGCGACGACGAACCCGGTCACGCCCTCGCCCGGCGCGACGCAGTGGCCGCGCAAAAGTTCGGCATGCAAACCGCTGACGTGCGCCACGGTCGCGTAATTCTTCACCTCGTCGAAGAGATAGACGGCGCAGGTGTCGAACGGAATCATGTGGCCGACCTTGTTGACGAGAATCTGGCTGAGGTCTTCGATCTCAAGCGACGCGCCGAAGGTGCTGGCGATTTCGTAGAGCGCGTAAACCTCTCTGTGCGCGCTCTTGATCTGTTCGAGGTAGGCGGGCGCGATGAAGTGTTTCGGATTGAAGGGCTGAGCGGCCGGGGCGGCGTACGACGCGCCGCTCGCTTCGACGAGGGCGCGCGGCTCGGCTTCGCGGCTCGTGAAACCGTGCTGGTCGAGGCCGAGTTCGACGATCTCGGCCTCGAACTGCGGCAGGTGTTTGAGGAACAGTTCGACGACTTTCGGGTCGAAATGCGTGCCCGCGCCGCGCAGGAGCATCGCGCTCGCCTCTTCACACGTCAGGCCGCGGCGGTACGGGCGATCTTCGCGCACCGAGTCGAAGCAATCGACCACGGCGAAGATGCGCGCCGTCCAGGGTATCTCTTCGCCGCGCAGGCCGTCCGGGTAGCCGAGTCCGTCCCAGCGCTCGTGATGCGAGCGCACGATGGGGATGATCGGGTAAGGGTAATCAATGCGTTCCAGTATGCTCGCGCCGACGATGGTGTGAACCTTCATGCGCTCAAACTCGGCGGTGGTCAGTTTGCCGGGCTTGTTCAGAATGTGATCGGGCACGGCGAGTTTGCCGATGTCGTGCAGCATCGCGCCCGCCCTGAGCGCCTCGATCTCGTTGTGCGAGAGGTGGAGCATTTCGCCGAGCCGCGCCGCATAGAGCTGCACGCGCCGAACGTGGCAGTGGGTCGTCTGATCTTTGGCGTCAATGGCCGTGGCGAGCGCTTCGACGGTGGCGAGGTGGAGGCGCGCGAGTTCCGCGTTCGCGCGCGACTTTTCGTTGATGCGCTCGAAATAGATTTTGTAGGTGGCGAACGTCGCGCCGATGACGGGCACACTGAGGAGCACGTAGATGAGGCCGAAGTTTTGGATCGCCTGATAGAGCAACGCGGTGACGATGGCGGCGGCGAAGAAGGTGCATGAAGTCCAGAGGTAGCCGTCGCGCCAGAACTTCCAGATCGAACTGCCGCCCTTCAAAGCTTGCAGGGTGGCGCTGAGCATGCCGTTGAAGAAGTATTGCAGGAGCGCCATGGCGACGAGCGGCACGAGCAGTTGCTCGAACGTCAGATGCGACATGCCGACGGGCTGGCGCGTGACGCCCGCGTAAGAGTCGAGCAGGAAATAAAAGGCGGTGGCCGAGACGAGCACCGTCAAAGACATCGTGGCCGGCGCGGCCAGCCAACTCGTCGCGCGGCGCGAGGTGCGCAGCGCACTGATGAGCGCGCCGGCGGCTCCGAGCACGAGCGCGGCTGGCACGTCGAGCAGGATCGCGCCGAGGAAGATGAAGGCGTCGCCCGCCGTGATGCTGGCAGAGGTGTTCGGAATGCGGATGGGGAGAGAACTGGCGAGCACGACGAAGCTCGCGAGCGCGATGAACTGCAAGCCCTGCGCCGGGGTGAACGAGAGACATTGCGAGATCGCCCACGCGACGATGAGCGCGCCCGCCGAGACGAGCGCGACCCAGTAGACTTTCGCCGCCCGGCTGTAGTCCGACATGTCAATCATTCTCAACTCGTCCTCCGCCCTAAAAGTTTTTCCGACCGCTTGGTTATCTTCAGGTTGCACGATTCGTCGTCGATTTCATTTTTTTGACGGCACTCAAAAGCCCGTCGCTGAAGACGACGGACGGGAGCAAATCGTCTTTCGTCTTCAGCGACGGCTTGGGCAAGCGGCGAGTGCGTGGCACTCACTCGCCGTGTCAGGGGTGAGAATCCGAGTCCGTCTTTCGTCGCGCCGCCAATCGTCTGAATTCCGAAACAGAACTCGCGGCGCGAACCCGTCAGGTTATCAAAATTGGTGCGGCCGTTCGGACTCCGTGCGGTGAGTCCGCGAAGCGCGTTAACGCTTCCAGCCGCGCCCGTTCTTTAAACAAGCCGCGTGCCGCACGACGCCGGCGATAAAGGCGGCGCAAAACTCGCCAAAGTGCGCCGTCCGCCGGCTCAGTTGAAAACTGGAAGCCGTTCCGTCTCGGTTTATCGTCAACCTGACACGTCATGCTGACTACACCGTCACGTCCTGACCGAAGCCGCGCCCCACGCGAAAACAGAGAGCCGGGCACTTCCAGTTTTTATCAACCTAGAGACCTTTCGCGCGTTGACAACCTTCGCCCCGCTGGCGCACTCTGAAAAAATCGTAAATCGTTCAAGAACCGTAAATCGTGAATCGTAAATCGTGAATAGATGAAGACGGGTTTCTTCTATTCACGATTTACAATTCACGATTTACCAATCTTTATGTCCGTTGGCTATCTCGAATTGCTGCGTGAGAATCGCGGCTTCCGGCAATTGTGGCTCGGTCAGGTGGTGAGCCAACTCGGCGATTGGTTCGACACCATCGCCGTGATGACGCTCGTGCTGAACCTGACGGGTTCGGGGCGCGACGTCGGGTTGATCATGGTGGCGCGTTTTCTGCCGAGCGTCGTCGTCGGGCCGCTCTCCGGCGTCGTCGCCGACAGGTTCAACCGGCGCACGATCATGATCGTGTCCGATGTACTGCGCGCCGTCGTCGTGCTCGGTTTTCTCTTCGTGCGGCGGCCGGATCAAATCTGGATGATCTACGTGCTGACCGTCCTGCAACTCACCTTCTCCACCTTCTTCGAGCCGGCGAAGTCTGCGGCCATCCCTTCCATCGTCGCCGAGCGTGAACTCGTCTCGGCCAATGCCATCACGTCGGTCACGTGGTCGGCGATGCTCACGCTCGGCGCGGTGGCGGGCGGGGTGGTGACGGGTTGGTTCGGCACGGATGCCGCGTTCGTCGTGGACTCGGCCACCTATCTCGTCTCCGCCGCGCTCATCTGGACGGTGCGCCTGCCGCGCCGCCCGCCGCGCGAAAAGACCCGGCTCACCCTCTCGAAAGCGCTCGGCATCACCGACACGCTCGAAGGCATTCGTTACGTGCGCACGCGGCCGCGCGTGCTCGCGCTCATGGCGGTGAAGCCAGCGTGGGGTCTGGGCGGCGGCATCCTCGTGCTGCTCGCGGTCTTCGGCGAGAAAGTTTTCCCCGTCGGGCGCGATGCGGCCACGGGTATCGGCGTGCTCTATGCCGCGCGCGGCATCGGCACGGCCATCGGCCCCATCTTCGCGCGCCGTCTCGCGGGCGAATCGCGTGCGCGCATGCAGACCACCATCGGCATCTCGTTCCTCGTCGGCGGCGTCTTCTATGCGGCCTTCGGCGGCGCGACCAATTATGCGCTCGCGCTTGTCGTGCTCGCCCTCGCGCACATGGGCGGCAGCATCCTCTGGGTCTTCTCCACGGTGCTTTTGCAAACCGCCGTCGAAGACAACTTCCGCGGCCGGGTCTTCGCGGCCGAACTCGCACTGCTCACGCTAACGATGGCCGCTTCCAACTATGTCACCGGCGAACTGCTCGACCGCTTCAACTATTCGCCGCGCGCCGTCACCATCGGCATCGGCATACTGTTCCTCCTGCCCGGCCTCTTCTGGTTCGCAACCGCGCGCTGGTGGAACAGGGAGAGCACGGAGTCGTCGCACACTCCAACGAGCGCCGTCGCGCCTTCCGCGACGAGCGATGCCGCGCTGCGCGATGCCGCCACGAAGATTCACCTCTCAAGCGATTAACAAGCGGCAATGCGTCAATTATCATCAAGAGCACATGGAGGCTTGAAGGATGGACTTCGGATTGAACGGGCGCGTCGCACTCGTTGCGGCGGCGAGCAAGGGGATCGGCTTTGCGTCGGCGCGCGAGTTGGCGCGCGAGGGCGTGCGCGTGTTTTTGTGTTCGCGCGATGAGGAGCGCGCACGCGAGGCCGCGCGAAAGATCGCCGCGGAGACGGGGACGCAGTGTACGGGCGTGCGCGCCGACGTGACGAACGACGAGGACGCGCGTGCGTTCGTCGAACTGGCGCGCGAACGCGCGGGCGGCGTGGACATCCTCGTCACAAACGCGGGCGGCCCGCCCACGGCGACCTTTGAGAGCGCGGATTTGGAGATGTATCGCCGCGCGTTTGAATTGAACGCGCTCTCAGCGGTGCGTCTGGCGCAGTTGGTCGTGCCCTCGATGCGCGCGGCGCGCTGGGGTCGCGTCGTTAACATCACTTCGATCTCGGTCAAACAGCCGATTGAAGGGCTGCTGCTGTCGAACACCGTGCGCGCGGGTTTGACCGGGTGGGCGAAGACGCTCTCGGCGGAAGTCGCGGCCGAAGGCGTGACGGTCAACAACGTCGCGCCCGGCTACACCTTGACGGAGCGGCAGGACGAGCTGGCCGCCGCGCGCGCGGGACAGAGCGGCAAGTCGAAGGAGGAGTTGATCGGGATGTGGGCGGAGCAAGTGCCGATGCGACGGCTCGCCACGGCGGAAGAGATCGCTGCGGCCGTGGCCTTCCTCGCCTCGGAGCGCGCGTCTTACATCACGGGCGTCACCTTGCAGGTGGACGGCGGCTGGGTGCGCGGCCTGTTTTAGGGACGGACGAGATGATGTACGAGCACAACATCGTCGAAGCGCGGCGGGCGCGCGCGGCCGTCAACGTCGCCGAACTCGACGGAGAGGAGTGGGCGCGTGCGCCCGCCGCGAGGCTCGCGCATTACTGGTCAGGCGAGGCCGCGCCCCCGGCGCGTCAGGCGGAAGCGCGTCTCTTGTGGGACGAAGGGGCACTCGCGGCGCGCTTCGTGTATGAGCAGCGCGAACCGTTCGTCGTGAGCGCGAGTCCTCGGCGCGAGCGGAAGACGGTGGGGCTGTGGGATCGCGATGTGTGCGAGATGTTCGTCGCGCCGCAGGCGGCAGACCCTTCGCGTTACTTTGAATTTGAAGTTGCGCCGACGGGCGAGTGGCTCGACCTCGCCGTGCGAATGACGGCCGAAGGGCGCGAGACTGACTGGGACTTCGATTCGGGAATGACGGTGGCGGCGCGCATCTCGGCCGATTCCGTCACCGTGGCGATGCGCGTGCCGTGGGATGCGTTCGGGCTGGCGTCCGCGCCGCGCGTGGGCGAGCGCTGGCGCGTCAATCTGTTTCGCTGCGTGGGCGAGGGCGAGACGCGCGGTTACATCGCTTGGCAACCGACGCTCGCGCCCGAACCGAACTTCCACGTGCCGGAGAAGTTCGGCTGGCTACATTTCGCCGATTAACGCAACTCACATCGCATTTTAGGCTTGGCCGCTGCGCCCTTCGATGTAGCGTTCGACTAATGCCTCCAAACGATCAAGCCGCTCATCCGTGTGAGAGACGGCAGCGCGAAGTGATGCATTGATCTCGCCCTGTGCTTCGATGTGGCGCGTTACGATCTGGATGAACTCGCTCTGCGTCTCCGCTTGAAGTTGCACGACCCGGCCGGTCTCCGCAACCTGCCTGTTCGTGGCAGCGACTTGCGCGGCCAGTTCGTCGAGCCGTACTTGATGGTTGGCCTGACCCTGTAGGAGAAACTCAATGGCGCGTTCCATTTCTTCACTCGTCATGACTCTTTATCCCTCAGCCGTCTTCAATATGTCAGGTCTTTCATTTCGGTCAAGGCGTTCATTTCTGATCGCCCTTCTTATTAACTTATAGAATATTCTCACCGCAGCAACTCACCATTCATATAAACGTAAAGAAACCAAAAGTAAATTTCCAGCAGCGCGACTCAAGGTAGTTGGCGCAGATACTCCTCGAAGCGCGTGCGGTCGGCGTCGTTCATGCCGGCGATGCGGACGCCGATGAGGTAGCCTGAGGCCACGCCTTCGCGTTCGAGTTGCTCGTAACGCACGGGCGCAACTTGCAACTCGATCCGGCCGTCCGGGAGTTCGAGCATGAGGTGGAGCGTTTGATCGGGCGCGGTGAGGTAGCGGTCGTTGATGCGTATGGCGGGCACGACGAGGCCGAGGCCGCTCGTGCTGAGGTCGCTCGTCGTGCCTTCGAGATAGGGCGCGTGTTCGAGTTGTTCGCGGGTCAGTTTGGGGTCGAAGATCGAGACGTTGAAGTGTAGGCTCTGGCGATAACGCCGCGCGCGGCGGCGGTTGCCGATGTAGACGCGCATGCGCGCGACCATGGAACGCATCAGTTCCGGCATAAGTTTTAAGAAGGGGAAAGGGGAGGGTCAGGAATCGTGTCCCGCCGGTTTTGCCTGTGACCCTCTCCCTCTACCCTTTCCCCTCACTTCTTCGTCTGCGGGTTAAGCGGCTTGCCGCCGGTGTCCTTCTTCTGAATGCCGGTCTGATCCATGTAGTAGGAGAGCAGGCCGGTGCGCCCGTAGCGGGTGGGTTCGGCGTTGACCCGGTAAGTCTTCCCGTCACGACCGACGGTGATCTGGAAAGTGTAACCGAGCGTCTGCGAGCTTTCGACCTCTTCGCGCAGCGCCGGTTTACTGGCGAGCAGCGCGGGCATATCCGCGAACCGCCCGCCGTTCAGCGCGCTGTAGCCGGCCTCTGCGTTCGCCAGTTTCAGCAGTAGAGCCTCTACCTCTTTGTGATGCGTGTCAATGCGTGCTTTGAGGAAGAACTCCTTGCCGTCGCGTTTGACGATGGCCTGATTCTCGGCGTCGCCGAAAATCCACGCGCCGTCCGCCCCGCGCATCAGCGTGATGGCTTCCAGTTGCGAGTTCTCCCCGCCGACGCGCGCGAACACGGTCGCCGTGTCGCCGCTGATCTGTTCGCCGCCAAACTCTATCTTCTCCGGCACCGCCCCGGCCAGTTTCTCAAACTCCGGCTGCAACTCGGCGTATTCCTCCGCGCTCAAGCCTTCGAGCGCGGGCTTGTAGATCGAGAGCGCGAAGGCTTCGCGGAAACGCCGCTCGCGCAGGGCTTTGTAAAATTCGCTCACGGTCTGGATCGGCGTACGCGCCTGCGCCGTCGTGTTGTTGGCGGTTTGCGCGCGCGCCGCCTGATGCGCGCCCGAACTCAAGGCAAGCACAAGCAGCGCCGAGACGAACAACCCGGCAAAACCCGCGCGCCCGCGGCGAGGTATGAACTCTTGCATGTCTGATATTTCCTTCGGACGGATGAAATTTGTGCGGCGCATCCGTGCGGCGGAACATCGCGGGGAGCGCGCCACACCGATAGAGGATAGAACAGCGGGAAACGTTGCCGCAACTGAAACGTTTGCGGAAGGCGGATTTCGGATCGCAGATGATCAAAGACAACCGGAGTTGCTTTCAATCCGCGATCCGAAATCCGCCTTCCAAAATCATCTTTCAACCCTCGTTCGTCGTGCGGCGAGTACCCGTTCACGCCCGACGGCGTAGAGCAGCGCGACGAGGAGCAGGAACGGGATCATCGCCAGCGCGTCCGAGGCCGCGCCCGCATTCAACGGATTGCGCTCGCCCCATGCGGCCATGCGCTGATTGAAGCCCGTGAAGTAAGGCACGCCCGCCAGAAACGCGATGATGATGCCCGCAATCGCGCCGCCCGCGATATAACCGGAGGCCAGCAGCACGCCGGGACTCTTGTCGCCCTCTGCCACGAGTTCATCTTCCGACAGGTTACGCCCCGCGAGTTTGCGGCGCAGGTAACGGTCAACTCCGTAGCGCACCAGCCCGCCCACGAAGATCGGCGACGAAGACGAGAGCGGCAGGTAAACCCCTACCGCGAAGGCGAGCGACGGGATGCCCGCCATCTCCAACACGACCGCGATCATCACGCCGAGCAGCACCAGCCCCCACGGCAACTCTCTATTGAGAATGCCCTTGATGATGTATGACATCAGCGTCGCCTTCGGCGCGGCGAACTTGTCCACCTCGATGCCGCTCGCGCGCGCCCTGAACGTGCCGTTGATGCCGGGGTCTGCGAAATAGACGGGCGTGCCTGCGTCGTCCACGAGATACTTGCCCGCGCGCGAACCCTTCTCGTCAATCTTGTGCCAGACGCGGTAAGTGTTCGTGTCGCTGATGCCCTGATCGGCCGGGATTGTCTCGCGCTCGGTCAGCGTATTGGGATCGACGCGCACGTCGGCGGGCAGTTGCAACTGCCCGGCCTGCACGTAGACGGTCGAGGCGTTGTTCAAACTCAAGAGGATCGGGCCGAGGACGAGGGCGGACGCGCCCGCGCCGATCAGGATCGCGATCTGCTGTCGCCACGGCGTGCCGCCGACGAGGAAGCCCGTCTTCAAGTCCTGCGAAGTGGTGCCGCCGTTCGAGGCGGCGATGCAGACGATAGCCCCGATGGAGAGCGCCGTCACATAAGAGGTCGGCCCCGTCCAGCCGATGATGAGAAAGACGAAACAGGTCAGCAGCAGCGTCGCCACCGTCATGCCCGAAATCGGGTTCGACGATGAGCCGATCTCGCCCGTCAGCCGCGAAGACACGGTGACGAACAGAAAGCCGAAGCCGACGATCATCAGCGCGCCGAGGATGTTCCCCTGCAAATGCAGTTGCGGGAAGATCATGATCATGGCGACGAGCGCGATGATCCCGGCCAGCACGAACTTCATAGAGAGGTCTTGATCCGTGCGCGGCGAGGCCACGGTCTGCGCCTGCCCGCCGCGCAGGTCTGCGAGGCCACCCTTCAACCCGTGCCAGATGGTCGGGAGCGAGCGCACGAGCGAGATGATGCCGCCCGCCGCCACCGCGCCCGCGCCGATGTAGAGCACGTAGGCGTTGCGTATGTCGTCCGGCCCCATCTCGCTGATCGGAGTTGTGCCCGGCGGGACGACCGTGGAGCCGAGGAAATTACCGAAGAAAGAGATCATCGGGATCAGGACGAGATAGGCGAGCACGCCGCCCGCCGCCATGATCGCCGCGATGCGCGGGCCGATGATGTAGCCGACGCCGAGGAGCGCGGGCGATGATTCGAGCGAGACGGAAGCGTTCCTGAACGGCTCGTCGAAGACTTTGGTCGGGTATTCTTTCCAACCGAAGAACGCCTTCATCACCGTCGTGTAGATGAGGCCGACGCCGAACCCTGCGAAGATGGTCTTCGCGCCGTTGTCGGCGGCCTCGCCCGACTCGCCTTCGTTGGCGCGCGCCCATTCGGCCTTCGCCGCATCCGAAGCCAGCGCGCGCGATTCGTCCGACGCGCCCGCCTTCAACACTTCGGCGCACGCCGTCCCTTCCGGGTATTTCAACAAACCGTGCTGCTGCACGATCAGCGCGCGCCGCAGCGGGATCATCATCAGAATGCCGAGCAGGCCGCCGAGCATGGCGACGAGCAGCACGCGCGTCAATTCGAGGTCGAAGCCGAGGATCATGATCGCGGGCATCGTCACGCCCACGCCGAAGGCGATTGATTCGCCGGCCGACCCGGCCGTTTGCACGATGTTGTTCTCAAGGATCGTCGCGTTGCGCGCGCCGAGCTTCGAGAGCACGCGGAAGAGCGTGATCGAGATGACCGCGACGGGAATCGAGGCGCTCACCGTGAGACCGACCTTCAGCACGAGATAGAGCGACGACGCGCCGAAGACCATCCCCAGCAGCGTTCCGACGATGACGGCGCGCGCCGTCAACTCCGGCATGATCGTGCCCGCCCCGATGTAGGGATGAAACGCGGCGAGGTGAGGATTATCCGGCTTCACGCCGACCTTGTCTGGATATTCATTTGTCGTCGCGATGCTCGGTCGCGGAGCAACATCTTCAGTCGCCATTCTGGATGACCTCCGAATTATTTTACTGTCATTACAGGGGAGTGCGTTGGGGTTCTTTCGGGCGCTACTTTACTCCCCGCAGCCACTCAGAGCAAGCACTAAGTTATGGATGAACAAATGGTTTCCGCCCGTTGTCCGCGGTTTACGCCCGTTATGCTAAACTTGACGGCGCACGAATTTCCCGCAGGCTTTAACCGACACCCAATCGCCGGAGTTATCACACGATATGCGCTCTCGTCTCTTCGCCCCCGCGCTCATCATCGCCCTCTTCGCCGCGCCCCTGTGTGCCGGCTCGAATCACGCGCAGACACAATCCGCTCGCCGCCAGATGGAAGCGCCCCACGCGCGCGCGGCCGCACGCTTAAGCGCCGCGCCGGTCTCGTCTGCAGCGAGCGTGCCCGCGCCGGAAGAGGTCATCGGCTTTCGCGTCGGCGACGACCGGCGGCTCGCGAGTTGGACGAGCATCGTCGAATACTTCCGCCGTCTCGATGCGGCGAGCGAGCGCATGAAGTTTGAAGAGTTGGGCAAGACGACGCTCGGCGCGCCGTTCGTCATGGCGACCATCAGCGCGCCGGAAAATCTGGCGCGGCTCTCGGAGTTCAAAGAGATTCAGCGTCAACTCGCAGACCCGCGCACCATCGGCAAAGGCGGCGCGGGAGCCGACCGACGCGCGCGGCAACTCATCGAGCGCGGCAAAACAATCGTCCTCATCACCTGCGGCATCCATTCGACGGAAGTCGGCTCGACGCTCTCCAGCATGCTCATCGCGCACCGCCTCGCCTCTTCCGACGACCCGCTCGTGCGTCAGGTGTTGCAGAACACCATCGTGCTGCTCGTCCCTTCGCTGAACCCCGACGGCGTTGACATCGTGAAGAACTGGTACGACCGCACCCTCGGCACGCCCTACGAGGGGACAAGCCCGCCCGTGCTCTATCACAAGTACGTCGGCCACGACAACAACCGCGACTGGTACGCCTTCACGCAGGTCGAGACGCAACTCACCGTCGACCGGATTCACAATGCGTGGCATCCGCAGATCGTCCACGACATACACCAGCAGGGCGAATACGGCGCGCGCCTCTTCCTGCCGCCCTACATGCAGCCCGTCGAGCCGAACGTGCCGCGCAAAATCGTCGAAGGCTACACCGAACTCGGCAACGCGATGGCCGCCGAGATGCGCGCCGCCGGATTTCAAGGCATCACGACCAACTCCACTTACGACGCCTGGACGCCCGCGCGCGCTTACTCGCATTATCACGGCGGCGTCCGCATCCTTTCCGAAACCGCGTCGGCCAAGATAGCGACGCCGCTCACAGTTGAGTTCAAACAACTGCGCTCGCGCGAGGGCTTCGACCCGCAGAAGCAGAGCGCCAACTTCGGCCCCGTGTGGCGCGGCGGCGAGTGGCGTCTCAGAGACATCACGAATTACATGACGGCGGGCGCATTTGCCCTGCTCGGCCACGCGGCCGCGAATCGCGAACGCTGGCTCACGCGCTTCTACGAAGTCGGCCGCGAGGCCGTGCGCGAACGCCGACCGGGCGAACTTTTCGCCTACGTCATTCCGCACACGCAGTCGGCCGCGCGGACGGAGAATGACCAGAGGTTGATCCGCATCTTGCAGCGCGGCGGCGTCGAAGTTGATTATGCGGGGGCGTTCACGGCGGGCGGCGTGCGCTATGCGAGCGGCACGGCGGTCGTCCGGATGGATCAGCCTTACGGCAACTTCGCCAAAGCCCTGCTCGAAACGCAACGCTATCCAGACCTGCGAGACGAGGCCGGACATCCCATCTCGCCCTATGACGTGACGGCGCACACGCTCTCGCTGCTGATGGGCGTCGAAGCACGCCCCTTGAGCGAGCCTTTCAGATACCCGAAGTTGAGCGCGCGCATCTTCAAAGACGCCGCGCCCGCTGCGCGCACGCGCGCGCGCCTCGCGCTCTATCGTTCACACGTCCCTTCGATGGATGAAGGCTGGACGCGCTGGATGCTCGAACAGAACAACATCTCTTACACGTCGCTGGAAGACCGCGAAGCCCGCGCCGGAAACTTGCGCGCGAAGTACGACGCGATTCTCATTCCCGATCATTCGCCGCGCGCTATCGTGGAAGGCTATCGCAAGGACGCGATGCCCGCGGAGTTGACGGGCGGACTCGGCGCGGAGGGCGTGCGCGCGCTCGCCGATTTCGTCGAAGCGGGCGGCACGCTCATACTCCTCAACCGCGCCTCCGACTTCGGCATCGCCCAACTCAAACTCCCCGTGCGCGACGTGACCGAAGGGTTGAAAGAGACGGAGTTCTACGTGCCCGGCTCGATCCTGCGCACCGAACTCGACACGGCGCACCCAATCGCCAGCGGGATGCCCCGCCAGTCAATCGCGTGGGCGGAAGACTCGCCCGCCTTCGAGTTGTCGGATGCGAAAGAATCGGCGCGCGTGCGCGTCGTCGCGCGCTACCCGG
>DASVPS010000066.1:0-18957 GCA_036389555.1 Pyrinomonadaceae bacterium | reverse complement strand
CCTGCTTTCTTCTATTCACGATTTACGATTCACGATTCACGGCTTTTTATGAATGTACTCGTACTCAATTGCGGCAGTTCGTCCGTGAAGTTTCAACTAATCGCGACCGACCTTGAGCGGATCGCGGGGAACACGGACAGGCGTCTGGCGCGCGGCGTGGTGGAGCGCATCGGGGGCGAGGCGATCATCACTTTGCAGGCCGAGGGCGCGCCGGCGCAGCGTTCGACCGCGCCGCTCAGGGACACGCGCGCGGCCGTGGAGTTGATCATACGTTGGGTTACTTCCGAGGGGTCGGGCATCGCGGAGGTGCAAAGCGTCGCAGACGTTCACGCCGTCGGCCATCGCGTCGTCCACGGGGGCGAGCGCTTCACGCATTCCGTGTTGATTACGGACGAGGTGCTCAGCGGCATCGAAGATTGCATAGACCTCGCGCCGCTGCACAATCCCGCAAACCTGAAAGGCATCGCCGCGGCGCGCGACGTGTTCGGCGCGGGGCTGCCGCAGGCCGCCGTCTTCGACACGGCGTTTCACCAGACCATCCCCGAGCACGCCTACCTCTATGCGTTGCCCTATCAACTCTACAGGCGTTACCGCGTGCGCCGCTACGGGTTCCACGGTACGTCGCACCGCTACGTCGCCTATCGCTACCGGCAACTGCTGGGGATCGAACGCGGGGCGACGAACGTCATCACGCTGCACCTCGGCAACGGCTGCTCGGTGGCCGCCATCCGCGCCGGGGATTCAATAGACACTTCGATGGGCATGACGCCGCTCGAAGGTCTCGTGATGGGCACGCGCTCCGGCGACATCGATCCGGCGATCATCGATTACGTGGCGGCGAAAGAGGGTTTGTCGGCGCAGGAGGTGGAGACGCTTTTGAACAAGCAATCGGGGCTGCTCGGCATCTCCGGTTTGACGAACGACATGCGCGAACTGCTCGACGAGGAGCGCGAATCGGACGACCGGCGGGCGCGTCTCGCCATCGAAATCTTCTGCTACCGCGCGCGGAAATACATCGGCGCATACCTCGCGGCCTTAAACGGCGCGGACGCGGTCGTCTTCACGGGCGGCATCGGCGAAAACTCTGCGGAGATTCGAGCGCGCATCTGCGACGGTCTCCAGTGGCTCGGCCTCGAACTCGACGCCGAACGCAACGCCGCGCACCACTCCGGGCGGCAAGGACTCATCAGCACTGACTCTTCGCGCCTCGCCGTCTACGTCATCCCGACAGACGAAGAACTGCTCATCGCGCGCGACACCGTGCGCTGCGTCCACGGCGCGCCGCAACGATACTGAACAAAACAAGTGAATCGTAAATCGTAAATCGTGAATAGAAAGAACTGGTTTTATCTATTCACGATTTACGATTCACGATTTACGATTTACGGCTTTTTACGTTTCGCGTTGCTGGTCGCGGACGCGGAGGCGTTCCATCTCTTTGAGTTGCTCGTCGAGCGACATGAGATGAAGGTGGAGAAAGATTTTGCCTTCCTTGTTGACCTTAGAGCTTTCCGCAAAATCTTTGCGGGCTTCCGCCTCGTCGCCTTGCAGCATGTGTGCGTAGCCGCGCGAGGCGTAGGCCAGAGAGGCGAGGCCGCTTTCGGGTTTGAGGGCGAGGCCGTCTGTGAAATCGGTGATCGCGCCCGCTAGGTCGCCGTTGATGAGTCGCGCCCGGCCGCGTTTGAAATAGAGGTCTGGATTGCCCTGATAGCATTCGAGGGCTTTGTTGAAGTCGTAGATCGCGCCGGGCATGTCTAGCTTGTTGGTGCGGATGAAGCCGCGATTGGAATAGGCTTCGGCGACGCTACGGTCGTTGCGCACGGAGAGCGGGTCGATGTCGTAAGCCTGATTGAAATCGTCAATCGCGCCGTTGAGATCGCCTTTCGCGCGTCGCGCCCCGCCGCGCTTAACGTAAACTTCGGCCGCGCGCGGTTCGGAATCCAGAGCCTTGTCGTAGTCTTCAATCGCTCCGTCGAGGTCGCCCTTGAGATAGCGGGCGGCGGCGCGTTTGACGTAATCCTTGGCCGTGCGCGGCGTCTGCGCCGGGGTCGAAGCGGCCGCGGCGAGCAGCAATAGAAGCGACAATGCGAAGGCTTTCATAAATCACCGACTCCTCACGTAACGTTTAAACTGTCTGCGGGGAGACCGCCAAAGCCGTCAATCAACGGGCGCGTCAGGGCAGAACATTAAGTGAGACGCCTTCCCGTTGTCAACGAAATGTGCCGCCGCGCCCGCCACCCGGTAAAGTTTAGCCCTCCCAAACAAAGGGGCGTCGGCCAGCGCCCGGACGAGCATTGGCCGACGCCCCTTGCAAGGGTTCGCACGCGCTTGCTACTGGATGGAAGCCGTGATCGCTTCGTCGAAAATCTCCAACGCCACGTCAACGTTCTCGCGCGTCAGCGTGAGCGGCGGCGACCAGCGGATCGTGTTCGCGCCAGCGCCGAGAATGATCAGGCCGCGTTCGAAGCAGGCCACTTCGATGCGGTCGCGAAGTTCCGGCGCGGCCTTCATCGTAGCGCGGTCTGCGACGAACTCGACGCCGATCATCAGCCCGTAGCCCCGCACGTCGCCGATGCAATCGTGCTTCTGTTTCAACCGTTCCAGCCCCGCTTTCAGATACGCGCCGACCTCCGCGCTGTTCGAGACGAGACCGCCTTCAAGGAGTTCGATGGTCTTCAAAGCGGCGGCGAGGGCAACCGGGTTGCCGCCAAAAGTCGAAGCGTGCGCGCCGGGCTTCCAGTCCATCAGGTCGGCGCGCGCCACGCATGCGCCCATCGGCAGACCCGACGCGATGCCCTTCGCCAGACAGATGATGTCCGGGCGCAGGTCGTGATGATCGCACGCGAACATTTTGCCCGTGCGACCCATGCCGGATTGCACTTCGTCAACGATGAGCATGATGCCGTGCGCGTCGCAGATGCGGCGCAAGCCCTGCAAGAACTCGCGCGGCGCGGGGACGTAGCCCCCCTCGCCCTGCACGACTTCCACGATGATCGCCGCCACCTCTTCGGGCGGCGTCGTCGTATTGAACAGGCGTTCCTCGATCCAATCGAGACAGGCGCGGCTGACGGTCGCCTCGTCCGTCTGTTCGCCGGTGAACGGGTGGCGGAAGGCGTTCGGGTAAGGCACGTGCGTTACGTCCAGGACGCTGCGGCGGAAGCCTATGCGCTGTGCGATCTTGGATGAGGTGAGCGACAGGCTCCCGAGCGTGCGCCCGTGGAAGCTGTTGAAGAAGGCGATGAACTTTTGTCGCCCCGTCGCGTGCATCGCGAGTTTGAGCGCGGTCTCGACGGCCTCTGTGCCGCTGTTGGCGAAGTGCGTGCGCGTCGGCGAGGGGACGGGCACGATCTCGTCGAGTTTGCGCGCGAGGTCGGGCATGTGGCGGTAGTAATAATCCGTGCCGCACATGTGTATGAGTTGCGCGGCCTGCTCCTGAATCACGCGGACGATTTCGGGATGACAATGGCCGGTCGAGCAGACGGCGACTCCGGCGTTGCAGTCGAGGAAGACGTTGCCGTCAACGTCCGTCACCCAGACGCCGGACGCCCGTTCGGCGACGAGTTTGAAAGACGGGCGCGGGTAAGACGGCGTGACGTATTGCGCGTCGGCCTTGATGATCTCCAGACCCTTCGGGCCGGGAAGTTGAGTTTTGATCTCCGGCCGCTGCGGCGGGGCGATGGTTGACATGGAATTTTCTCCTTCGGTGAAACGAAAAGCCGGTGCGGGATTGCAAATCTCAAATCTGAAATGAGAGTTGCGACGTGCGAGGCGCGTTGAAGGAAGAAGGTGCGAAGCTAGCCGGCGAAGATGTTCGCGCGTTGATCGAGCGGGCGGAGATTGGAGAGGTGCGATTCGAACATTTGAAAAAGTTCTGTGTTCATTGCCAGTGGTCAGTTGTTCAAGACTACATTTGAGCGACTAGAGTATGTATCACAAACCACGTACAACTGACCACTGACGACGGGCGAGTTTTCAACGTCGCTTCCAGCGCACGCCGTCGCGCGTGTCTTCGAGGATGATGCCGCGGGCGGCGAGTTCGTCGCGGATTTCGTCGCCGCGTGCGAAGTCGCGCCGGTGGCGCGCGTCCTGGCGTTCGTCTATGAGAGCCTGTATCTCTGCGTCGAGCATCTCGCGCCGGGGCTGGCCGAAGATGTTCAGTACGGAGTCGAAGCGAATGATGAGCGCGAGCAGATCGCGCTGGTCGTCTGCGCGCAGGGCGTGGTTGTCGAGCGCGGTGTTCACCTCGCGCGAAAGATTGTGGACGGCCGCGAGCGCAACCGATGTGTTGAGGTCGTCGTCGAGTCCGTTCGTGAACTCTTCGAGGGCGCGCGCGGCCGCCGCACGCATCTGTGGATTGCTGCCGGGTTCGGTGCGCGCTTCTTCGAGGCGGGCGCGGAAGTCTTGCAGGCTCGCGACCGTCTTCTCGTGGCCGCGCAGGCCGTCGAGCGTGAAGTTGATCTGCTTGCGATAGGGCGCGCTGAACAGGGCGTAGCGAATCGCGGCGGGCGTAAAACCCTGCCGCGCGAGATCGCGGAAGGTGTAATAGTTGCCCTTCGATTTCGACATCGACTCGCCGTTGATCTTCAAGTGCTCGCCGTGCAGCCAGTAGTTGACGAAGGGCTTGCCGGTTGCGCCTTCCGATTGCGCGATCTCGTTTTCGTGATGCGGGAAAATGAGATCAACGCCGCCGCAGTGGATGTCGAAGGTCTCGCCCAGATACTTCATGGACATCGCCGAGCACTCGATGTGCCAGCCGGGGCGACCGCGACCGAACGCAGTATCCCACGCCGGCTCCTCCGCAGACTTCTGCGCCTTCCAGAGCACGAAATCGCGCGCGTCCTCTTTGTCGTACTTATCCGTGTCCACGCGCTCGCTCGCGCCCGCGATGTTGCCCGCGAAATTGATCTTCGAGAGTTTGCCGTATTCGGGGAACGAGGTGATGCGAAAGTAGTAAGAGTCTTCGGACTCGTAGGCGCAGCCGCGCTCCATCAGACCGCGCACGATCTGCTCCATCTCCGGGATGTGTTGCGTGGCGCGCGGGGCGATTTCGGGTCGCTGGCAGCCGAGCGCGTCGAAGTCCTCCCAGAAGGCTGCGAGATAAGGCGCGGTGTATTCGTCGAGCGAGACGCCCTTTTGCCCGGCCATCTGGATGATGCGGTCGTCAACGTCCGTGATGTTTGTGACGTGCGTGACGCGATAGCCTTTGAAGATGAGGTAGCGCCGCAGGATGTCCACGAAGACGGAGGTGCGGAAGTTGCCGATGTGCGCGAAGTCCCAGACGGTGGGGCCGCAGTTGTACATCCTGACCTCGCCCTCTTTGAGCGGGCGGAATTCTTCGAGTTGACCCGTGAGCGTGTTTTGAAACTTCAACATCTTCGATTGAGCGCGAACCGTGTGGAGAGAACCGGCGCGCGGCGTCGCGGCAAATTCGACGCGAGATGATCCGACTTGAGCTTGTGAGTTTACGGGAGCACGAAGTTGTAGGTGACTGTGCCGGAGACTTTGACCGGCTGACCTTTGATCCGCGTCGGCGCGAAGCGCGCCTGAAAGGCCGCGTCAACCGCTGCTTCCCGCAATAAGGGATTGCCGGACGTGGCTTCCGCCGTCACCACACGCCCGCTCTCATCCACCAAGACCTGCACCACCACCATGCCCGACACGTTGGAGACTACGGCAACTGACGGGTAAACGGGCGCGGGTTTGCTCAGCGCCTTACCGTTGATGATGCCGCCGGAGACGGGGGCGTTCACGCTGCTCGGAGGCGGAGGCGGAGGCGGCAGTTCCTCGACGGTTGGCAACGGCGGCAACGGCGGCAGCGGGTGCGCATGATGCGGGGCGGCTTGGAGTCTCTTCACGTCCGGCGTGCGGTAAGCGATCCAGAACATGGTCGCGCTGACGCCGACGCCGAAGGCGAGGAGGGCAACTGCGAGACGGAGCAATGAGCTTTGCATAACTTCACGTCCTTTGCTGAACGATGGCTCGACGAACGACTGCGCCCGTGGCCGAAAATTGTCGTCCCTCTAGCGAGAGTCTAGGGAAGGAAAGGCGGCTAGTCAAATTTCAGGTTCGGCCGTGAGGAGCGCGCGGCAGAAGACGTTTGCCGCGCGGGAACATCAGCGCCCAACTTTGAAATGGTCGAAGCCGGAAGGCAGCAGAACATCCTCGCGCCCGCCCTGCGAGATTCGGATGCCTTCGCGCGCCTCTCTCACTTCGCCGATGCGCGTCAGGCGCACGCCGCCGAGTCGGCGCGGGAGTCGTGCCGCGACGCGCGGACGCACGGTGAAGAGTAGTTCAAAATCTTCGCCGCCGTGCAGGGCGAGATTGAGCGCGCCGTCCGTCAACGCGCGCGTGAGTTGATTAGAGTTGATTTCGTTTGCACGCCTGAGCACAGGGGCGACGGGGATGCGCGCCGCTTCGATGAGCGCGCCGACGCCGCTGCTCTCGCACAGGTGCGCGAGGTCGGAGGAGAGTCCATCGCTCAAATCAATCATCGCAGAGGCCAGCCGCCGCTCGCCGAGGAGCGCGCCGCATTCGACGCGCGGCGTGGGATGCATCTGTCGTCGCGTGAGTTCTGCGAGGCCGTAGAGAGAGCGCGTGCGTGCGGCACGTGTGCGCAGACTGTTGGCGTGTTCCAGTAATTGCAAGCCCGCCGCCGCGCCGCCGAGCGTGCCTGTGACGTAGATATGATCGCCCGCGCGTGCGCCCGCGCGTAAGACTGCGCGCCCGCGCCCCGTCTCGCCGATGACGATTGAATCAATCACGATCCGTTCGGGCGTGCGCGACACGTCGCCGCCGATGAGCGTCACGTCGAATCCGCGTGCGGCCGACAGGAAACCCTCGTAGAGCCTCACGGCGAAGGGCGCGTCGTAAACGTCTTGCGGCAGTCCGAGCGAGAGGAGCGCCCAGCGCGGGCGTGCGCCCATCGCGGCGATGTCGGAGAGCGAGACGGCGAGAGCTTTGTAGCCGATGTCGTGAGGGAGAGCGGCACGGCGAAAGTCTATGTCTTCGATGAGCAGGTCGGCGGTGATGACCGAGTCGAGCCGCCCACGCCCGTTGAAGACGGCGGCGTCGTCGCCGATACCGAGGACGAGTCCATCGGTTTGACCCGTGCGGCGCGCCGCTTCCGCGCGTCGCTTGATGCGCGAGATGAAATCAAACTCCGTGTTGACGCGCGCGCCGCTTGATGAAGGAGGGGCGGCGCGGGGGCGAGCTTTCGGCTTTCGTTCATCCCTCATCCCTCATCCTTCATCCCTTCACAGATTCCGGCGCATCGAGTCGATCCCGGCGCGTATGTTTTCGATTGAGGTGGAGAAAGAGAAGCGTAGATGGCCTTCACCGTGTTCGCCGAAGACGACGCCGGGAACGGTGGCGACCTGCGCGCGGTCGAGCAGGATTTCGGCGGCGGCGCGGCTGTCGGCGTTGATGCGCGTCACGTCGGCGAAGGCGTAGAACGCCCCGGCGGGCGGCGCACAGGTGAGTCCGATGTCGTTCAGGCCGGCGACCATGAGATCGCGGCGCTCGCGATAGGCGGCGCGCGTCTCGTCGAAGAAGTCGGGCGGGGAATTGACGGCGGCGAGCGCAGCCCACTGGGTCGGCGTGGAGACGCCGTTCGTCGAGTAGAGCGTGGTCTTCCGCAGGCCGGTCATCCACGGTTCGGCGGCGGCGACGTAACCGATGCGCCAGCCCGTCATCGAGTAGGACTTCGAGAGTGTGAAGCAGGTGAGCGTGCGTTCCCACATTCCTTCGAGCGAGGCGATGGAGACGTGTTCGCCTTCGTAAACCAAATCTTCGTAAGCCTCGTCGGCGATGATGATAAGGTCGCGCTCGCGCGCGAAGGCGGCGATGGCCTCGGCCTCTGCGCGCGTGAAGACGACGCCCGTCGGGTTCTGCGGCGTGTTGTAATAGATGGCGCGCGTTTTGTCCGTCATGTGGCGCGCGAGCGTCCGCGCGAAGCCTTCGCGGCGCGCTTCGTCGGTCGAAACCATCACGGAGCGCCCCTCGCATCCCGCGATCAAATCTTTGATGGGCGTCCAGTAGGGGGCGAAGAGGAGCACTTCTTCACCCGGATTGACGACCGACTGGAACGCGCCGAAGAGACCCTGCATGCCGCCGTTCTGCACGATCACGTCGCCCGCCCCGGCGGGGATGCGGTTGCGCGTTCGAAGTTTTTCGGCGACGGCCTCGCGCAACTCCTGTATGCCGGAAGAGGGCGCATAGCGCGTCTGGTTTTCGGCGAGGGCGCGCGTCATCGCTTCTTTGATGTGTGCGGGCGTGTTGAGAAAAGGTTCGCCGCCTTCAAACTGATAGACGGTTGCGCCCGCCGCGCGCAGTTCCATGATGCGATTGCGAATCTTGACGATGTCGGAAAACCCGACCGCATCAAGACGTGCGGCGAGACGAAAGACAGACGTAGCGCTGGACACGATAGCGGCGAACCTCCACAAATTTTAGACGTGAAAAAGAAGCCGGATTATAGCTTGCGCCCGCGCCATGCGTCCAACCGGGCGCAACCACCGGCATTGCAAAGTGTTGAGCATATCGTGTCGCGTCTAATCCATATCGTGCATGAAAGTCAGGCCGGCGCGCGGCCGGGCGGGTCTCAATATTGTATTTTCATTGCGACGGTGAAAATCCTCGTCCGAATCTCCCCAAAAAATGCTTGAAGGGGTTAAACTGTCCGAGCCTCTCCCTGACTGACAACTTGCGGAACGTGACTTGCTCAATAAACGTGCGGGTTACTTTTGAACTACTGGCGAATTGAAGGAGAAGCTGAACCAATGAACTTACAAAATAAGATTTTACCGGTGGCACTCGTGGCCGCGCTGCTCGGCGGCACGGTCGGCGCGTTAGTGATGCGCCCGAAGACGAACGATCTCAACACGGCGACGACCGCCTCGAATTTGTTGCCCGCCTCGACCGACGCGAATTCGCGTGCGGCGACGCTGCGTTATAACGAGACGCTCCCGGCGACCAATAATGAGACGCCGGCGACGCTCAATGTCGCGAACACGAACAGCGACGAAGAATGCTATCGCGCGGGTTTCACGGAAGGCTTCGCGGCCGCGCGTCAGGAAAAGGGCATTCGCGCCAATAATCTGTCGAATGCGAGCGACCGTGTCGTCTATCGCGACGCCCCGGCTCGCCGCATGCGCGTCGCACGCAACACGCGCGCTTCGCGTCAGGCTTACTACGACTACGAACCGCGCAAGCGTTCCTTCTGGTCGAAGCACCGCGATAAGTTGACGGTGGCGATGGGCGCGGGCGGCGGTGCAATCGTTGGCGGCCTCATCGGCGGCAAGAAGGGTGCGGCGATTGGCGCGCTCGGCGGCGGCGCTGGCTCGGCCTTGTACACGTACAAAATCCGCAACCGCAACAACCGTCGCTAGTTAAAGCCTGGACGCTTGTGAGATGGACTGTGGCTTGAAGCAGATGGCGCAACGCGCAACTTCAGCTTTCCTGATCGCTCTGGCAGTAACATTATGGGCAGTCCCTGAGATCGGGGCTGCCCAATCTTTTGTCAGGCGCGGCAGGGGGCAAACCACATCCAACGCCCTCCCGCACAATTCAACTTCCAATTCTTTCGCCCAGAGAGCGCGCGGCGCGGGCGTGCCACAGTTGCCCGCCACGGCGCGCTTCCGCGAAGTCGAAGGGCGCGGGTTGCTGGTCAGAGTGTGGGTCAACAACTCCGGCCCTTACAATTTCGCCATTGATACGGGAGCGGGCGCGACGATTATCTCGCGGCGCGTGGCCGCCGAAGCGCGGGTCGCGCTGGCGGGTGCGAGTTCCGTCACGCTCAGCGGACTCAGCGGCGTGAGCGGCGCCCAGGGCAGAGAAGCCGCGCCCGGCAGTCTCGCCATTGGCACGCCTGACAATCTGCTACCCGGCAAAGGTCTCGCCATCGTCACAGACTCTCTGCCCGAAGACCTCGACGGCGTACTCGACCCGACCGAATCTTACTGGCCGCTCGGCTTCACGATTAATCTGCCCGGCACGCACATCAGCGCGTTCGACCCGCGCGCGACGCCCCTGCGCGGACTCGCCCCGCCGCCCGGCGGCGCAATCGTCCAATGGCTTTTTGACGGGAGCAGCCGACGCCCCTTCGTCATGCTCGACGCCGGACGCCGCGCCCTGCTCGACACCGGCTCAGGCTTCGGACTCGCCATCAACGAAACCGCGGCGCGCTCGTTCGGCATCGCCTCTATGCGGGGGCGCGAACGCGCGGGCGTGCGCGACCTCGGGCGCGGAAACATCAGCGCGCGTCGCGTCGAGCCGATCACGATTCAGATCGGCTCTCTCGTGCTGCGTCGTATCCCCACGGATTTACTCTCCGGTGCGGCGGCGGGCGCGCCCGTGCTTCTCGGGCGCGACGCCCTGCGCCCTTTCGAGATCAGTTTCGACCCTGTCAGTCGGCTCATTCGTTTGCGCCCGGCCGATGCCTCAACCCGTCGTTAAGGTGAAGTCTTAACCCCGGCGCGCAGCCTTATTCAGAAAAGCCTTGAAGCTGTCGCCCGCAAGCCGCACACAGGCTTCGTGTTAAATTCCCTCAAAATTTATTGACACACCACCGCCGCATGGGTAACATGGCGGCAGTAACGCGCTCGCCCGCGTCGGGCGATGCATCGAAAACCAGTTCAATTAAAAGTTACCGGCCGGGGCTGCCAGCAGCCGCGCCGAAGTCGTCTCTTCAGTAAAACCATGAACCGCGCAGCCGTCTACATTCCCGAAAAGCTGTTCTTCAAGATCGGCGAAGTGTGCGACATCACGGGCGTGCAGGCGCACGTGTTGCGCTACTGGGAGTCGGAATTTCCGATGCTCGCGCCGCAGAAGAACCGCGCCGGACAGCGCACCTATCGCAAGCGCGACGTGGAGATGGCTTTGCGCATCAAGGAATTGCTCTATGAAGACCAGTACACCATTGCCGGGGCAAAGAAGAAACTCGGCAGCGAAATTCGCGGGGCGAGTAAACTCAAAGTCGTCACACCGGACATGAACGCCGCAGGCATCGCGGCCGAAGAGATTACACAAGAGACGAACACGCACGCCTCTTCCCAGTTGCAGCAGACGCCGAGTGCCCCGCCCGCATTCGCCGCGCCCTCATACGCGAGCGATGAAGAAGTTGCCCCCGCCGAACCGAGCACGCCGCTTACGGATGAACGCCGCGCCGCCCTGCGTCGCCTGCGCGAACACATGCGCGAACTGATCTCGCTGCTCGACGCCTCAGAGACCAAGAGCGACCCGCGCCGCAAGTAGTTTCCCGCGCTCCGCGCGCCAACCCGCCCCGCGCGATTTGACAAAAACAATTTTCCAGAGATACTTAAACGACACGACGGGATGTGGCGCAGCCTGGTAGCGCGCACCCTTGGGGTGGGTGAGGCCCCGAGTTCGAATCTCGGCATCCCGATCAGCAAAGGCTCTCAACTCCTACAGGAGTTGAGAGCCTTTTCGCTTTTGCCGGAGAGACTGCTGCTGCTGTTACTGAGCCGGCGTCGCGCGCTCAGTCATGCGTGGGCGTATCGCGGTTCCACCACTTGCCGTCCCACCAGATGAGCGCCGCCCCCAGAGTAAACAGCAGCGCGGTGACGAACGCATAGAGCGAATTGCCCAAGCGTCCCGGCGGGGCATGCCTGCTGAGGGCTTGAAAAATCTGCACCAATCCCATGACGATCAAAAACAGACCGGACATCTTCCGTATGCTCATGCCGTGATCTCCTCCGTGCGACTCTGGAATGCTTCGGACGTTTAGACACCGCTCCGCGGACAAAAGTTCCGAATTCTGCGCCGCGCCCGACCGAGGGCGGGAAACGTCCGCCCCTGCAAGTTAACGCGCTGCCGCTCCAATGCAGACTTCATCATCACTCGTCTTTCATGTCCGCGATGACGATCTCCGAGGTCAGAGTTTTATGTACGGGGCACTTGTGCGCGATTTCCTGCAAGCGCGCGTGCTGTTCTTCAGTGAGGAGCGCGCCTTCGAGTTGGACGGAGCGTTCGATGCGATGGACGAAACCGTCGGGGCGTGTCGCACACTCGGCGCAGTCCGCGGCGTGTATGCGCCGCTGGCTGAGGCGCACGGTGACGCCTTCGAGCGGCCAATTCTTGCGCCGCGCATAGAGCGTGAGGGTCATGGAGATGCAACTGCCGAGCGCAGCCAGAATCAGCGTGTAAGGGTCTGCGCCCGCGCCGTCGCCGCCGATACTCGCGGGTTCGTCCGTGATGAAACTCTGTCCCTCGCCGAAGCGCACTTCGTTTTGGAGGTTCGCGCGGGAAGTGACGGTCACGTCAGCCATAAATTTGTCTCCTCAGTAACTGGACGCATGGTGCGCCGCCCTGTAGTAGAGCGCGCCATCTTACCAAATCCGGCAGAGGTCTTTTACCACGCGATACGAATCAATTACGAGCGGAGTTTCCGGCGACGCGGAAAGAATATTTGACCGGAGCGGGCGAACCTTTGAAGTAGTGGCTTGCAGTCGCGCGCGGCGTGCGGCTACACTCGTCGGCGTTCCACTACAAAGAAATTTTGCGGCGGCGCGCGCGTCGCCACACGAGCGAGAGGATCGAGGATGAAGATTCACGAGTATCAAGGCAAAGAGTTGTTGCGGAAGTTCGGCGTGCCCGTTCCGCGAGGGCTAGTGGCGCACACGCCCGAGGAGGCTTTCAACGCGGCCAAGGAATTAGGGACGGACGTGGTGGTCGTCAAAGCTCAGATTCACGCGGGCGGGCGCGGCAAGGGCGGCGGCGTCAAACTCGCCAAGTCGCCCGAAGAGGCGCGCGAACTGGCGAGCCAGATTCTCGGCATGAAGCTCATCACGCATCAGACGGGGCCGGAGGGGCAAGAGGTGCGCGTGATTCTGGTCGAAGAGGGTTTGCCCATTGACAGGGAATTTTATCTCGGCATCGTGCTGGATCGCGCGTCGGGGCGACCCGTCTTCATGGCCTCTTCGGCGGGCGGCATGGACATCGAAGAGGTGGCCGCGCACACGCCCGAAAAGATTCTCAAGGAGACGATTGACCCGGCCATCGGCTTCCGCCCCTATCAGGCGCGCAAGCTGGCCTTTGGCCTCGGCCTCCCCGCCGACCTCGTCAATCAGGCCGCGAAATTCATGCAGACGCTCTACACGGCCTACGAGCAGATGGATGCGTCGCTGTTGGAGATCAACCCTTTCCTCCTGACGAAAGACAAACGCCTCATCGCGCTCGACGCCAAAGTCAACTTCGACGACAACGCCATGTTTCGGCACAAGGACTTCGCAGACCTGCGCGACCTCAACGAGGAAGAACCGTTGGAGATCGAAGCCTCGAAGTTCGACCTCAACTACATCAAGCTCGACGGCAACATCGCCTGCATGGTCAACGGCGCGGGGCTGGCGATGGCGACGATGGACATCATCAAACTCGCTGGCGGCGAACCGGCCAACTTCCTGGACGTGGGCGGCGGCGCATCGCAGGAGCGCGTCGAGGCGGCGTTCAAGATTCTGCTCGCCGACGAGAACGTCGAGGCCGTGCTCATCAACATCTTTGGCGGCATCGTGCGTTGCGACATGGTGGCGCGCGGCGTGGTCGGCGCGGCGAAGAACCTCGGCCTGAGTTTGCCCGTCGTCGTCCGACTCGAAGGCACGAACGTCGAGGAAGGCCAGCGCGTCATACGCGAATCCGGCCTCAACTTCACCGTCGCCAAAGGCATGCAGGACGCCGCCGAGAAGGTCGTCGCCCTGGCGAAACAGCAGGCAGCGTGAGGGAAATGCGGATTTCAGATTGCGGAATGCGGATTTGAAAGCAGAGGCTTTCGTCTTTTCATCCGCCGTCTTTAGTAATCCGCAATCCGCAATCCGCAATCCGAAATTGTATGCGTAAGTGGCTCAAAATTCTCGTCCTCATCAGTCGCTTCGGGTTGGCGGCGATGTGGTTGTTTGCGGCGGGGGCGAAACTCTACACGCTGGAGGAGTTCACTTTTAACCTGACGAACCTCGTGCGGGAGAGTCTGGCGTCGCCTCTGGCGATCTCGGTCATCGCGGCGGAGATACTCGCCGCCGTGCTGCTGCTCGTCCCGCGCACGGCGCGACTCGGCGCGGCGCTGACGGCCTTGATGCTCGTCGGCTTCGCGCTCTACGGCCTCTACTACGTTTACGTGATGCACGGGGAGCCGCTCGAATGCGGCTGCTTCGGCGGCATCATCGGCAGTCAACTCGGCGTCAAGACCGCGCTGAGAAATTTGTTGTTGCTCGTGCCCGCCGCGCTCGTCTTCTTCGGCACGGCGCGCTTGCGTCGGCTTGAGTGAGAGAGGCGTGCGTCCAGCATCGCGGATGATGCGCGCGCGCGATGGTGAATGTGATGAAAGTGGGACTGAGAAATTTAACTCTGTGCGTCGCCGCCTTGATGCTCGTTTGCGCGCAGCCCGTCGCCGCGGCGGGGCGCGGGGCGCGGGACGGTCGCGCGGCGCAGACGATGGGCGCGCGCTTGGTTGAGATGGTAGAGGTGCGCGTCGGGCGTGAGGCGACAGTGACCGCGCGCAAGTTTAAGATCAAGTTCGTCGCCGTGCGCGAGGATTCGCGTTGCCCGGAGGGCGTGCAGTGCGTCTGGGCGGGCAACGCGCGCGTCGCCGTGAGGGTGAGCAGTGCGGGTGGCAGACCCGTCACCATCGATCTCAACACGACGACCGGGCTGCGTGAGGTTACATACGCGAATTACACGATCAAGTTGACGAACCTCGCGCCGCGCCCCGTGGCGAATGGACAACCGAAGCCCCGCGATTACGTGGCGACGTTCGCCGTCTCTAAGTAAAGCTGAACGCTTCGTCGTAGTTCATTTGCCCGCTCGCCGGGTTCGGAGCGACCGCTCGCAGAGTTGATCGATCTCCAAGCTCTTCCTAATTCCCGCAGACAGTCTGGAGCAGACATGGCGACACTTTCTTTCTGGGGCGGAGTCGGCACCGTGACCGGCTCGAAGTATTTGATCGAAGGGGCGCGTGGGCGCGTGCTCATCGACTGCGGGCTGTTTCAGGGTTTCAAAGAACTGCGCGAGCGCAACTGGCAAGACCCGCCCTTCGACCCCGCCGGCCTCGACGCAGTGCTCATCACACACGCACACATAGACCACACGGGTTATCTGCCGCGCCTCGTCGCGCTCGGCTTCAAAGGGCCGGTCTATTGTTCGCGCGGCACATCCGAACTCCTCAAGATCATGCTCCCCGATTCCGCGCGCTTGCAGGAAGAGGACGCAGCCTATCGCAACCGCCACAACCTCTCGCGCCATGCGCCCGCCCTCCCGCTCTACACCGAAGAGGACGCGCGCGAAGCGCTCAGGCTGATGAAGCCCCTGCCGAACACGGGCGAGTCGGAGGAAGTTGCGCCGGGCATCCGCGCGGGCTTTCGCATCGCGGGGCACATCCTCGGATCGAGTCTCGTCCTCGTCGAAGTCGAGGGCGCTGGAGGCGACGGCACAGGCCGCAGCGTCCTTTTCTCAGGCGACCTCGGCCACTACGACCAGCCGATCATACGCGATCCCGTTGCGCCGCCCGCCTGCGACTACATGCTCGTCGAATCCACTTACGGCGACCGCCTGCACGACCCCGTAGATCCCAAAGACGAACTCGCGCGCATCATCAACGAGACACACGAGCGCGGCGGCGTCGTGCTCATCCCCGCCTTCGCCATCGGGCGCACGCAGGAGATGGTCTATCTCATCCGCGAACTCGAAGACGAAAAGCGCATTCCCATCCTGCCCGTCCGCGTGGATTCGCCGATGGCCGCCGCCGCGACGCAGGTCTACACACGCCGCACCGAAGAACAGGACGAGGAATACGCGAGCGTGCTGGCACGGCCGCAACACCCTCTGCGCACGCACTCGATGATCACTGCCTCTTCGCGCGACGAGTCGAAGCGTCTGAACGAGGAGCGCGGCACGCGCATCATCATCTCTGCGTCGGGCATGATGACGGGCGGGCGTGTGCTTCATCACGCGCAGCGGTTCCTGCCCGACGACAGATCAACCATCATCTTCGTAGGCTATCAGGCCGCAGGGACGCTCGGCCGGAAAATCCTCGACGGCGCGCGCGAAGTGAGCATCTTCAAAAACATGATCCCCGTGCGCTGCCACAGGGAACGCATCGGCGGATTCTCCGCCCACGCCGATTACGCAGAGGTCTTGCGCTGGCTCGAAGGGATGCCCTCGGCTCCGCGCCGCTCCTTCACCACGCACGGCGAACCCGAAGCGGCGGCGGCCATGGCCGGACACATCAGGGAGCGATTCGGCTGGCGCGTGGACGCGCCAGCTTACGGCGATGTGGTCGAACTCGAATAGCGAGGGCGGTAATTCAACTTCGCGCGGGCGTCGTGCTATACTGCGCGGTCATTCCGAGTTAACTAAATAACACCTTGAGGAGCAGACACCTTTGAGCGTTCTGGTTGATAAAAACACGCGCCTTGTCGTGCAGGGCATCACGGGCAAAGAGGGCAGTTTCCACACGAAGCAGATGGTGGAATACGGCACGCAGGTCGTCGGCGGCGTGACGCCCGGCAAGGGCGGGACGACGCACGAAGGCATCCCCGTCTTCAACACCGTCGCGGAGTCCGTCCGCGAGGCGGGCGCGAACGTCTCGATCATCTACGTGCCGCCGCCCTTCGCCGCCGACGCCATCCTCGAAGCGGCCGACGCCGGAATGCCCCTTGTCGTCTGCATCACAGAAGGCATCCCCGCGATTGACATGGTGCGGGTGAAGCGTTTTCTGGAAGGCAAGGCGACGCGCCTCATCGGGCCGAACTGCCCCGGCATCATCTCGCCCGGCAAGTGCAAGATCGGCATCATGCCCGGCCACATACACAAGGAGGGGCGCATCGGCGTCGTCTCGCGTTCGGGGACGCTGACCTATGAGGCCGTGGGGCAGTTGACCGCGCTCGGACTCGGACAGTCAACCGCCATCGGCATCGGCGGCGATCCCGTTGTCGGCACGACGCACACCGATGCGCTCGCGCTCTTTGAGGCCGACCCCGAAACCGAAGGCATCGTGATGATCGGCGAGATCGGCGGCACGGCCGAAGAGGAAGCGGCCGCCTACGCCAAAGAACATGTGACGAAGCCCATCGTCGCCTTCATCGCCGGGCAGACCGCTCCGCCGGGGCGGCGCATGGGACACGCCGGCGCGATCATCGCGGGCGGCAAAGGCACGGCCGCAGAGAAGATGTCCGCGCTCGAAGCGGCCGGCATCCGCGTCGTCCACTCGCCCGCCGACATCGGCGAGGCGATGAAAGCGTCGATGGCTTGAGTTTCGCTAATGAACTTTTTGTACAAGCTGTTGTTTCTCGCGGCCATCATGTTCGGCGCGAGTTTCAGCGCCCGCGCGCAAGCGTGCGGCTATGCCGCCATCACGATTTATGTGCAGGACGCGGAGGGTCGCGCGGTTAAAGATGCGGCCTTGAAGTTTGTCGATGCCGTGAACGGCGTGGACAAATATTATCAATTAACCACCAGAACCTACTGGGACGCGAAACGTGAAGCCTATGTTTCGGTACACGGGATGTGCGGCGGCCACCCGTCGGCCGGATTGAAAGTGACGGCCGTGGGCTTCGCGGACGCGGAACGGAAAGTTGGTCTGCGACTCGGCTCGCAAGGGTATCTCCTGAAGCTGAAACGCAGAGGGACGGACGAAAAAGTTTCTCTGGAAAAGTTGTCTTGTGAGGCGGAGGGCGAATGTGCCACCGTGGCAGAGACAAGCCCAACGCAAACCGGGGTTCGACCGACCTGAGGAAATTATTCGGGAACGGTACAAGGGTCATTCAATTTAAATTCGCGAGGAATCAATGGCAGAGCAAACAGGCAATTTAACTTTCGGAATCATCAAGCCCGACGCCGTGCGCAACGGGCGCGCGGGCAGCATCATCCAGCGGATCACGGACAGCGGTTTCAAACTGCGCGGCATGAAGTTGATCCACATGACGCTCAAAGAGGCGCAAGGGTTTTACGCGGTACACTCGGAGCGTCCGTTCTTCGGCGAGTTGACCGAGTTCATGTCGAGCGCGCCGTGCATCGTGCTGGCGCTGGAGAAGGAAGGCGCGGTCAAGGCCTGGCGCGATTTGATGGGCGCGACCGACCCGGCGAAGGCCGACGAAGGCACGCTGCGCAAAGACTTCGCCACCTCTATCGGCGAGAACGCCGTCCACGGCTCCGACTCGGAAGAAAACGCGCGTATCGAGATCGCTTATTTCTTCAGTCAACTGGAACTGATCTAAAGCAGAAGACAGGAGACAGAAGTCAGAAGTCAGAATCAAGTCACTTCCGCGCGCGAGATTGCCTTCCATTCTGACTTCTGCTTTCTGTCTCCTGTCTCCTTCCCAGAGGTTTTTATGTCCATCATCAGCGACATCGTCGAAAATACGAAAGCGATCATCAAGGGGATGAGCGTGACGTTCTCGTACATCCCGAAAGAGAAGTGGACGGTGCAATACCCGGACGAGCCGGTGACGATGCAGCCGCGCTATCGCGGCCAACACCTGCTGCACGTGGACGAACTGGGGCGCGAAAAATGCGTGGCCTGTTTCCTGTGCGCGGCGGCCTGCCCGTCCGACTGCATCTACATCATCGCGGCCGACGACCCGCGCCCGGCCGCAGAGCGCACCGGCGTGGACGAGCGTTTCGCCGAGGTCTACAACATCGATTACGGCCGCTGCATCTTCTGCGGCTACTGCGTCGAGGCGTGCCCGAAGGACGCCATCACGCACGGCTACAACTTCGAGCTTTCCGTCTACAATCGCGCCGATTTGTTGAAGACCAAAGACGATCTGCTCATCACGAAGCAGAAGCAGTCGTCCAATTACCGCGTCGCCTTCGCGGACGAAGACGTGGATTCGGAATACAAAGAGGTCTGACGGAAAATTTCCCGCAATAGACTTGAACTGAAAAGCCGTCGCGTGTTATTTGCACGAGACGGCTTTTCGATTGCAACGGAGAGTAGCGGATTGGCCGCGATCA
>DASVPS010000065.1:0-49157 GCA_036389555.1 Pyrinomonadaceae bacterium | reverse complement strand
TCCTCTGGCCTTGAGCAAATCATCAATGATGCAATAAATTATGGTCGTGTGATCGATCACCGCTCCCCTCCTGCTTTCGTTTGGCGACGAACTGGAGGGGATTTTCTTTTGCTTTCAAAGAACTGGCAAATCGCTAACTAGCAACTTGGATTATTTACCATTCACCAGTTCATAGACTTCGAGCGCGCGTTCGGCCATGCGCGCGACGCTGTAATGCGTTCGCACTCCGCGCGCGCCGCTCTGGCCGAGTTCGGCGCGGCGCGCTGGCGTCTGCCAGAGTTCGTAAATTCCAGAGGCGAGGGCTGCGGGGTCGTCCGGTGCGACGAGCAGGCCGCCGCCCGTGCGTTCGACGATCTCCGTACACGCGCCGCGTCGCGGCTGGACGACCGGCACGCCGCAGGCCATCGCTTCCAAAAGCGAGATGCCTTTCGGCTCGTCATAGGTGGCGGGCATGGAGAAGACATCCAACCCGCGCAGGAACGCGATCTTCTCCGCGCGGCCGGGCGCGCCGCGATAATTGAACTCCGCGCCGAGTCCCCAGTCCTTCATACGGCGCTCGATGTCGCGCAAATAGGTCTCGTGTTCCGGCGCGAGATAGCCCGCGACTTCGAGCCGCGCATGCTTAACTCCCTCGCGCTCTCGGAAGTTTTTGTAAGCCTCGCACAGAACGTGCAAGCCCTTCTCCGGTGCGACGCGCGCGAAGTAGCCGACGGTGAAGCTGTCTGCGCCCGCGCGGCGCGTCGTCATCGTCGCCGCTTCGCCGTCGCCGCCATCAGGCTCTCCGTAATCTTCTAGATTGATGCCGAGCGGCACGACGCGCATCTTGCTCGCGGGTATACGCAAATGTTCACACATGAAGTCGGCATAAAACTCGCTGACGGCGATGAAAGCGTCAACGTGTTCGACGCTGGCGCGGATGAGTTCGAGCGATTGGCGGCGGTAATTTTCTGCGAGGCCGTCTATGAACAGGTCTTCGCCTTGCAGTGTGCAGACGATGGGGCGATGCAAAGCCTGCTTGATGGTGCGCGCCATACCGAGGAGGAGCGAGTTCGGCAAGGTCACCACGTCGGGCATCTCCTGCTCGCGGAGCCAGTGCGCCATCTTGTCGAACTCTTTGCGCTGGCGTCCGTCTTCGCCGCGGAGCATCGAGATGGTGAGTTCGCCGAGGAGTTTCGGGTTGACGGCTATCGAGCGGCGCGCGGCGAGTTTCAAAGCGGCCGTCGAATCCCACAGCTTGTCCACGAGCCACGGCGTGCGGCGGAAGACCGAGGCGTGTTGCTGTAGATAGACGCTGATGCCGCCGAAGAGAACTTTGCCGGGGCGGCTGACGTTTCGCTCATCCGTGAGGGTCGGCGTGTAGACGGGCAGGAGCATCACGTCGTGCCCCTGCGCGATCAGTTCGGTGGCGAGCGCGTTGTCGCGCAGGCAACTGCCGCAGTACATGTTGGCCGCGCCGGCCGTGAGATAGAGAATCTTCATGTGCGCGTCGTCGCCGTCGTAAACGCCGCGCTCTGGAAAGCCCTGCGCGCGTAGAGGTGCTCGAACAAATTCCCCTCGTGCGGCTGATCCCAACTGATCCGCGTCGTCGGGATCGCGCCGATGTTTAGACGATCAACGTGTGGCGACGCTAAAAGTTTCCCGATCAATCCTTCGTCGCGCGTGATCGCCGTCACGACAAGGCTCGCGCCGAGCGCCTCCGGCAACTCGTCCCGCCCGACTTCGACCACGCTCGCGAACGGGAACAGAAACTCCCGGTTCGCCAGCCCGTGCGACGGCGACGCGCAGCGCACAACCGTCGGCAACAGATAGGCGCAAGACTCCCATTCGCTGAGACGCTCCCGCCCGCGCCGCTCCGCCGTCACGTCGCGCGCGCCCGCTTCCTGCAATCCCTGATCGATCATCTGCGAGATGCGCGCGGCCACGCGCGCGTCTGCAAAGGGCGCGAGTTGCGCCCGCTCGTCGTCGGCCGCGCGCGGGACTATTTCGGCGAATCGCGCGGCCAACGCCTCCGCGATCTCGTCCGCATGCCGCGTCACCCAGACGCCCGATGCGTTGACGCACGAGCGCCCGCCGTTGTCCACAATCGAAGTCGCGATCACGTCCAGATAATCTTCCCACTCGTCAATGAGATCATCGCCGATGACGACCTTGCTGTAGCCCGGCCCGTGAACTTCGACGCGCCCGTCCTCCTGCCACTGCGAAACGGAGGCCACGTCGCCGAAGACCATGCCGCGCCCGGTGTGGCGCAAAATCTCCGCCGCGCCGCCGTGTCCCGTCGGGTAATAGCCGAACGCCTCGCGCGGCACGCCCGCTTTCATGAAAGCCTGCACGATGCGATACGGCGTCCAGGGCTCTGCGCCGCCCGGCTTGAGCGCGAGCGGAATCTTCAACGCGACGGCCGGAACCCACAGCGAATGCACGCCCGGCGAATTGCTCGGCAGCACCACGCCGAGGCTCTCTGCGCGCGGGAAGAAACTCACCGGCCGCCCCTCGATCTCGCCGTGGCCGCGATCCAGTATTTCCAAATCCAGATTGCGCGTCAGCCCCTTGAGCATGCTCTCCGTCTCGGCGAGCGCGCCGCGAATCTTCTCCATGTTGCGCCGCGCCAGGACGTGCGGCAGACCCGTCGTCGCCGACACTTGCTCGATGTACGTGTCAGGCGTCTGCCCTTCGTCGCCGATGGGCAACTCGTCACGCGCAAAAATCTCCGCCGCGCGCACCGACATCTCTATGAGTTCGCGGATGCTGAACGCCGCCAGCGCAGCGCGCGCGCGCCCTTGCTCCGAGAGGTCGCGGCGGATCAGCCCGGCGTTCGCCTGACTGATCTCCACAAACGGCTCGCGCGTACGATGATGCACGACGCGCACCACGTCCAAACTTTTATAAGGTTCGCCTTTGCGTAGGAGTGGTATGTGCAACATGTTCAGATGGACACCGTAGTGCGTCGTAACTCGTAAAACGTCTTGACCAGTTCATGCTCCGACTCGGACAACCGAAGCTTCGCAAATGTTCTTCTGCCAACACGGCGGTCAACCAGGGCGAATGCTTTAACAAAAGGGTCTGGGGATTTCAGCGCGTCGCGAACGGGCATGTCGAGATAGGCGCGCATGGCGTCGCCGAAATCCTTCGGATGGAAAATCTCCACTTCGCGTAAAACCGACTTTACGCTTTCGCCCGTCAGACCACAGTGATAAGCGTAGACCTCCGCGCGATGATGTGGATAGTGTTTGCAACAGAAGACCCTCCGCCCGTCAACGGTAATCCAGACTTTATCCGCTTCGTCGTGAGATTCACGGTAGCTGGTGACGTAGAAATCTATCCTGTCGCTCAACTCTGGACAGATGAATTCTTTGACTCTGGATTTCAGTTTCGACCACTGCATATTTGATTACCAAGACCCGCACTTCCAACAACTCAGTAGACGCCTTCGACGACGTTCGTCTCAAGTTTGGCGAAGGGGCGAACGTTGCGCACGCCGTCCCACGCATATGGCAAGTAAGGCCGTTCGCGTTCGGCCTCGTCGCGTTCGAGGAAGCGCGGCATGAAGAACTCGCGCGTCAGCGTGGTCAGGCGCACGCGCCCGGTTTCGCCGTAGCCGACGAGCGTGTCGGGCGCGTGTGGGTCAACCACTTCGATCATGGCGCGCGGGGCGGGCGGGTAATAGATGATGGCGTAGTTGTCTTCGGGCAGGCGCGGCTTGCCGACGGCCAGCCCCATCAGGGTGTTGCCGTAGGTCGGCGCGAAGTGAACGCCGTCCAGGAGTTCTTCGACGGCGAAGCGGTGAAACTGCGGCGTCATCTCCGTGCCGCCGCAAAAGACCCCTGTGATGCCGAGTTTCTTGAGAGAGACTTTTTCGCAGATGGCTTCGAGCAGTTTCGGCGTCGTGAAGAGACAGCGAATACTGTCGTGCGCGCGCAGGAGCGTGAGCGCCTGTTCGACGACGTGCTGCTTGTAGGCTTCGGCCTGCTTCGATTGATTGCTCTTGAGCAATTTGATGACCCAGCGCGGGTCGAGGTCGACCATGAAGCAGATGCCGCCGCGATACTGCGCGAGGTGTTCGACGGCGAGGCGCAGGCGGCGCGGACCCGAAGGGCCGACGGCGAGCCAGTCCGCGCCACGCGGGAAGGCTTCGTCGGGCAGCGTGTGGCTGAAGGCTTCGTAGTCGAGACGGAAATCTTCGATGTTGATGCGCGACTTCGGCACGCCGGTCGAGCCGCCGGTCTCGAAGACGTAGACGGGGCGGTCGCCATAGCCGCGCGGAACCCAGCGGCGCACGGGGCCGCCGCGCAAGTGCTCATCCTGAAAGAAGCCGAAGCGCGACAGGTCTTCGTAAGTTTTAATGTCGCGGCGCGGATCCCAGTCGAGACGCGAAGCATAGTCGAGCCAGAAGGGGCAGCCGGTTTCAGGGTTGAAGTGCCATTCGATGATCTCGCGCACGTGTGCGTCCAAAGACTCGCGCGCTTGTCTCACCTGCGTCTCAAGTTTATTCGTTTCGCCATCGAGCATGCGCCCGATTCTACAGACCGCTCGAAGGCGAGCGCAAACGCGCAGGCTCTTTTTGCGATTACGAAATTTTGGATACGACAAAGGGAGCGAGATTAATACCTCGCTCCCTTTGCGCGCGCGCCTCTTCGCGGGTTCGCTCGCGCGAACTTTAAACGCGCACTGTTTCCCTTTCAATAACTCTTCATGCGTTCGCTGCCGAGTTGCTCCAACACGCGGTCGGCCTCCTGCGGGTCGAGGCGGCGGAGCAGAAGCAACGTGTCGAGCAGCATGCGGTCGTTCCACTGGCGGCGCGCCTGCACGTTAATCAACTCCTTCGCCTTCTCGACGAGGCGTACTTTCAGCGCCGGGTCGCCGAGTTCGACCAAGCCCTGCAAGGCTTTGTATTGCAGGACGGCCGACTCGTGTTCAAGATAGCCTATGAACAACTCGCGCAGTTCCGGGCGCTCCTTGATCCGGCTGCGCAGCCCGTCGAGGGCGTTCGCACGCACGATCATCTTACGGTCGTTGCGCGCGGCGTTGAGAAGCAGTTCATACACTTCCGCGTTATCCGCGCGCCGGGCGAGCGCATTGGCCGCGCGCATCCGCACCATGTCGCTGCGGTCGTTACGCAATGCTTCGCCGAGCGCACGCTGCACGTTCGGGTCATCGGCGTACTTGCCAACGGCGCTGATGATGTTCACGCGCACCATGTCGCTCTGTTCGGCGGCGAGTATGCGCACGAGCATGTCGCGCACAGACTTGTCGGCCGCGTATTGCTTCGCGATGGCGCGCACGGCCGTCATGCGCACCACGCCGTTGCCGCTCCCCGCCTCAATCGACTTCATAAAAGCGTCGCGCACTTCCGGCTCGGCCACGTAGGGCGCGAGCGAGCGCGCGGCGGTCATCTTCACCGTCCCGTTCGTCTCGCCGTGCGTGAGGGTTTCGACGAACGCCTGCCGCACCTGCCTGTTCCCGATGTGCAGGGTCAGGTCGCGCGCCGTCTCCGTGCGCGCCGTGGAGCGTTCAGTCGTCTTCAACGCGCCGAGCAGTTCTGTGACTGTGCGGCCACGCGCGAGGCGCACGCTGCCCGTCACGTCGGAGATGTTGATGGGCACGCCGCCCGTCCCGATGCGGGCGCGAAAGTCTGTGCGATTCATCTCGCCCTGCACCGACACGTTCGCCAGTTCGACATAGACCTTGCCCTTGATGTTCTTCGTCTGCAAATCCGCGTTCACGTCGTCCATGAAGCCGAGCGAGACTTTGCCGCTGACGCGCTCGACGCGCACGCCGCCCGCGCCCAATTTCGTCATCTTCAGCGTCACGCTGCCGCTCACCTGCGACACCTCGGCCGACCCTGTGGCCTGCGCCACGCCGACGCTCCCGCTCACGTTCGTCAGGCGCACCGCGCCGTCGAGTTCGCCGATGCGGACGCCGCCGCTCGCGCCGCTCACCGTCAACTCCACGCGGCGCGGCAACTTCAGGGCGACGCGATAACTCGTGTTGTCGAAGTTCATGCTATCGCCCGCCCGGCGCGGCTCGCCGCGCACGGCGAGACTCGAAGCGGTCTGTGCGACATTGAGTTTGCGCGGGTTCGCCTCGCGCGAATAGCTCGTGATGCGCAGTTCGGCGGTGTTGCCCTCAACGGTGTCAACGTCGATTGAGCCGTTGATATTCGAGAGTTCGACGCGCGCGCCGGGCGAGAGTTGATAAGTCTGCCGCAACTCTTCGCGCTCGGTGCGCGGGGTGCTGTCGTCATTGAAGACCCAGTCGCCGCCCATGTCGATCTGGATGTCGCCCATGTCGATCTGGATGTCGGGGATCACGAGGGGAGCGATGGCCGGCATCGGCATCCCCTCCGGCGGCGCGATCAAGACTTCGGGGGCGACTCTTCTTGCCTCCGGCGTTTTGCTCTTCTCTTTTTCCTGCGCCTGCGCGTGCCAGCCCGTCGCGCCGAGAGACGATGCGGCTGCGAGTGCGGCGGCGATGATGAGGGACGCGCCGAGTAGTCTGAGTTTCATCTGTGCTTACCTCTCTCGTGAATTACTTGCAGGTGTTGGTGGCCGCGCCCGCCGGGAGTTTGGTCAAATAAACCGGCTGGCCGAAGGAGTCGAGCGTGATCTGCGCCAGCCCGTCGCCCTGTTTGACCACGACGCGGCGGTTGACGCGCGTGCTGCCGCCCGCGAGCGTCTCTGTGGTGACGGGGAAGTTCGTGACCACCTCGTTATTGTAAGAGGCGAGGATGGCCGTGAAGCCGCGCGAGCTTTCGGGGATCGCCATGATGACGCGCCCCTCCATAGACTTCAGGCGATAGCGACCCTCGCGCCGGATCGCGCCCGTGAAGTTGATGTCGGCGTCGGTGGTGGAAGCCTCCACGTCGCCCTCGACGGCGTTGAGGATGATGCCGCCGCGCGCGTTGCTGGCGTCCACGCGCCCCCTGACGCACTGGATGTCGATGTCGCCGTTGATGGACGTGGCGCGCACGTCGCTGCCCGCGCGACGGACGATGATCTTGCCGCTTGTCGCGACGATGTAGACCAACCCCTCGACGCCGTCCACACTGATGTTGCCGGAACGCGCGCGCACTTCGAGCGAGCCGACGCGATTAACGTTGATGTTGCTGCTGCCGCTGGAGATCGAAACCGGCCCGTCGATGTCCGAGATGTTCACGTCGCCGGAGCGCACTTCGAGTGCGTCGAGCAGTGCGTAGCGCGGCATACGCACGTTCAGGCTGATGCTCCCCGCGTCGCCGCTGCTGCCCGTCGCGACACCCGTGCCGCCGCCGACACCTGTGCCGACGCCCGTGCCGCGCGCGCCGCCTCTCGCGGCCGCCGCGGGCTGGCGCGGCGCAGAGGGCGCAGAGACGGTTCCCTGTGTGGCCGAAGCGCCGGGCACGGGGACGATGATGACGTTGCTGTTGTCGTTATCGTCGCGCCGCGACCTGTCTTTGACGGGCTTCGCGGGCTTGACCTTTGCAGCCGGCGGCGGCGTTGTGCCGCCCTGTGCCGGTGGCAGGGGGGACGGGCGCGGGGCGGGCGCAGGGCGCGGGGTCATGTCCGGGATCGTATAGATGCGCGGGTCGATGTTCATGTTCGGGGTGTAGATGTAGGGAAACGGCGCGCGCTGGCCGGGGCGTCCGGGCACGTTGAGCGTGAGCACGTTGCGCGCCGCCGCCGGGTCGGCCGTCATTTCCACCTGCACGGCCTCCGCGCCGCGCTCGCTCGACGCCGTGGCCTCGACCGTGTCGCCGTCCCAACCCGTGATCGTGATGCGCCCGAAGCGGTTGCTGATGGCGACGCGGCTGCCACGTTCGAGTTTGATCTGCACGCGCCCCGCCTGATTGTTGATCGAGACCGAACCGCTCGCCGCGGGCGGAGCGGGCGGCGTTTGCGCGCGCGCGTGCAGGTTCGGCTGTAACGCCGTGCCGTGAATCATGGCGACGGCGATGATGAGAGCTGTCAGAGTTTTCTTGTTCATAACACTTCAGGTCAAAAGAGGTTCAAGTTCCGATGTCGGGCGTTGCAAATTACGCCGTGCGTTGCAAATTCTGTTAATCGACTGCGGCCATCTCGCGCATCACTTCGACCTTCTTGGCATAGGCCGAGAGCATGTACTGGACTGCGACCGGGTCGTTGCGCTGTTGCAGCACGGTGCGGCGCGTCTCGGCGATGGAGCGATCAATCGTGGCGAGCGTTTCGTCGAAGCGCGCGGCGACCTGCGGGTCGAGCCGCGTGCGCTTGCGGTTCACGTCTTCCGAGAGCATCTGGATCGCCGCGAGATATTTCGATTCCGCCTCGCGTACGAGTCGCTCAGTGGCGCGTTGCCGCCTGACGATCTCGCTGTTCTGGCTGGCGGCTAACATTTGCGCCGGGTCGTTCGCTGCCGCGGCGGGTTTACGCTCCGTCTCACGCTTGCGCGGCAATTCGGCCTTCAGATTTTTTTCGCGTCCTGTCGCCTGTTCGTTTACGTCAACAGGGTCGCCGTTTTCCACCACGGCCGGCGCGATGCTCGGAGTCGCTTCCGGCGTAGGCTGCTGCACGACGATGCTCGGAGGCGTCGCCGTGACCGACGGTTGCACACCGCTGGCGAGGTCGCGGGGCGCGACCGGCGGCGTGGGCTGCGAGTTCATGTAGCGCATCACGGTGGCTGTCGCGCCGATGGCGAGGAGCATCATGGCCGCCGTCATCGCGGGGCTGAAGCGTGGGGCGACGAGCGCGTTCGCGAACCACGCGCGGACGCTGTGGAGAAAGCCCGCTCCGGCGTGCGACTTCTCGCGCCGTGGCTCGGCGGCGATGCGCGCCGCGACGCCCATCCACAATGCTTGCGGCGTCGTGTCCAGATCGCGCTCGTAGCCCGTGTAGATCGCCTGCTCCAGGAGCAGCGCGTCGTATGCGGCGGCGCAGGCGCGGCAGCCGACGAGGTGCGCTTTCGTCTCGGCGGCGCGGCGCGCGTCGAGCTCGCCGTCCAGAAATTCTTCGAGCGTGTTCGTGGTGCATTCCTCACACTTCATTGCTTCACCCCCAGATAAGGACTCATGCGGCGGCGCATCTCCGTCCTCGCGCGGTGCAGATCGGTCTTCACTTTCGGCACGGAAAAACCCGTGATCTCGGCGATCTCCTCGTAGCTGCGCTGCTGGAAAATTTTCAACGTGAAGACCAGCCGCTTGTCCTCGTCGAGCGCGCCGAGCGCGTGGCGCACGACGCCGTTCAACTCCTTGTCGAGCAGCGCGCCGGCGGGCGTCGGCCGCTCGTCGTGCAATTCCAGCACCGCCTCGTCGTCCAGATCGACTTTGCGTGTGCGGTTGTGCGCGGAGCGCAGGTGCTCGCGTGCGACGTTCTTGGCGATGCTGAACAGCCACGTGGAAAACTTCGACTCGTCGCGCAGCGCGTGCAAATACTTGTAGGCGCGAACGAAAGTCTCCTGCGTCAAATCCTCTGCGAGCGCGCGGTCGCCGACCATGTCGTAGATGAAGGAGACGATGGGACGCGCCCACCTGTCGAAGATGTGCCGGAAGGCTTCCTGGTCGCCGCGACGCGCCGCGGCGATGAGTTGCTCAGGACTATTCATCAAAGGCTTCGCGTGTGCGCCCGTCTGTTCGACCGTCAATGTCCCGCTGAGTGCTTCCATAACAAGCTGTGTCGTCCGTCTTCCAGTGTGTTAGTGCGGTTTGGGCGCGAAAAGTTTCAGACGTGGCAGGATAAAAGTAAGGCGAACGGCGGGAAAAGGGAAATTACGGGGATAAAACGAAGGTTCGGCGGGGCAAAAGTTCAAACTCCCCGAACGCGCGACGGCAACAGGCGCGGGCGGGGAGTTTGAACTTCGAGGGGCGACATGCAGATCACCTCTGCAAATGAGTAATCCGGCGACTCAGTCGTCAATTTTGAAGTCGATTGAACCGGCCGTCATGCGCTTGTCCCCGGACGCTAGGGTATCCGTCACGGTCAAATGCAGAATGTAATCGCCCGGCGTCAGCACCGTGCCCAACTGTAGACTCTTGGCGACGGTGAGGCGCGTCATGTCCGTCTGCCCGTCGATCTCCAGAGGCAGCACTGCCCCTGTGAAGACTTCCTGCCCGTCGCGAAAGAGTCTGACCTGAGTTGTCAGTTGCGGGGGTTTCGCCGCGTCGCCGCGCGCGTTATAGACGATGCAGGCGTAGTTGAGAAACATGCCCTGCCGGAAGCGACGCGAGCCGGGGCCGGCCTGCGGGTCTTCCACCCCGACCATGCCCTCCCCCCCGGCCATCACGCGCCGTGCGGCAGACGCCGACGAGGTGCGCCCTCCCAAGACCGATTTGATCACCTCGTCGGCGTTGAACTCCCTATCCGCCTGCGGCCGCGCGCCGCTGATCACCAGACTCGAAAGCGCGATCCGCTCTTTTCCCACCTTCGGCACTTCGATGTACTGACTGGCCGACCCGACCCGACCCGTCGCCGCATCCCGCACGGCGATCCGCAACTGGTACGCGCCCGGCCGGGCGATGGGGACATTCAGCCCGTAGGCCACGCCCTCGCGCATGAAGCGTTTCACGGTCGCCGGCCGCGCGCGGATCGTCTCGATGTGGTTGGTCTGATCCACCATCTGCCCATCTTCGCCGTATGTGACGGCGATGATGTCCAGCACGGCCTGCTGCTGCCCGTCCGGCTGCGGCGTGAAGGTGAGGTTTCGTGCGTCCATCATGATCACGGAACGCACGGAGGAGCCGGTCACGGCCTCGTTGATGAAGAACGATGTCAACTGCACGTTGACGCCGCCGGCCGAGAAAGGCGAGAGCAACGCCGACATCAACTGTTCCGAGCGCGTGACGGCCTTGCCGCGCGACTGCGCATCGGCCACGGCGAGGAAACCGGCGCGGGTTCGCACGCGCAGGTTAGAACGATTCTTAACTTTGATCGTCCAGGTGTTGTAGCGTCGCGCGCCTGTCGCGCGGTCGAAGGTAGCGTCTTCGGGTCGGTAGCCGATGAGGTAGTAGCCGCTGATGTCGTCGAGCGCGCGGCGGATGCCCCGGTTGAGGTTGTTGTTGTTGAAGAGCGCGAGGCCGCCGGTCTCGCGCGCGAGGTAGTTCAGGCCGTTCTGCCCTTCAAACATCTCGGCGCTGCGCTGGCTGAGCACCGCCTGCGCTGTGTCGGGGCGCATGCCGCTGATGCCGCTAAGCGAACCGCTGGGGCCTGACCCGCCGGGGGCGGCCGGGCTGCCGCTCGTGTCATCCACCGCCGTCAGGCCGGTCGGCTGCAACCCGCGCGTGTCAATCGGGTAGAAGACGACCGACGCGCGGCTGGCATGATCGATGAGTTGCCGCAAAGCGGCCACCACGCGCTCGTTGCGCTCTTTCTTGTCGGAGTTCGAGTCGAAGATCGAGATGCCGTCGGAGAACAGGACGACCGCCTTGCGGCCGGGCAGGTCTTTCAACCCGCGCACCACGTAATTGAGCGCGCCGAGGGTGCCGACCGTGAACAGCGTATCGCGGAACTCTCTCAGCCCCTCGCCGCGCCCTCCCCTGTCCACATCTTCGCTCTCTAGCCTCTGGGCTTCGGTTTGAGGCACATTTTCCGTTTTCTCCAAAGGCATTGTGGTCGCCTGCGTTTCGAGCAGATCCAGCGTGTTGATCGCAGTGAACGCGCCGAACCGCGTGCCCGAACGGGTGATGAAGCGAACGCGGTCGATGGCAGCGTGGAGTTGCCGCCGGTCGCTCGTGAACTGTTGCAGCGCGCCGATCCCTGCGCTCGTGCGGATGATCGCCACCAGATCGCCGGGCTGCAACTGCTCGTCCACATACTTACGTAAAGCGTTTCGCGTCGAGGAGATGCCCTCCGCAGACATGCGCAGATCGTCCACGACGAGGGCGATGGCACGCTTGACCTGATCCGGCCGCAGCCGCGCCGGCGCGACGGTGGGCGCCGCCCCGCGCGCGGGCGCGGGAGTCTTTGCGGCGGTCTTGTCCGCGGCCGGGGCGACTGTCTTGTTGGGCGCGACCGTTGTGATGTATGAAAAGTTGGTGATGGGCTGTGGCCGACCGTTCTCCAGTATCTCGAAGTCCTCCGCCTTGAGGTCAGTCACCTGATTGCCGTCGCGGTCTGTGACGACGGCGTCCACCTGCACCAGATTGGTCGTGATGCGTACAACATCGTCATCCTGCTCCTGTCTCTGCGGGGTGGGCGTTGGCTGCGGGGAGGGGGCAGGAGGCGCGGGCGGCCGCTGTTGCGCGAAAGCGTTTATGAATAAGGTGGAGGTCAGGACGAGAGCGAGTCTTTTCAACGCTAGGCCATCCTTTCGGGTTCACAGATTCAATATAGTTGGGTCTCCGCGACTACCGCCTGCCGGAAAAGTTGCTCCGGGCTGACCGGCAGTAAAGAACCTGTGAGGCGTTCCGACCGCTAATGTGAGTTCTCAGGAGACCGGGTTAGTCCGACTATATTACCACCAAATGTGAAACCTCGAAGTTTTATTCTGCGCTCCCTTTAGTGCCTGCGCTGGCGTGTGTTTTTATACATGCTCCCGACGCCGCCCCTGGTTCGGGTCGAGACGATGGAAGATGCGTGCGCGGTTCGTACGGTCGAACGGGGCTTCGACGTTCTCCACCGGAATGCCGGAGGCGCCTAGCGCCGTTAGAGAATCCGTTTGGCGAATCCCACGCGGGCGGTGAGTTGAGCTTAAAGCGCGCCCCGGCCAAAGTCGGCCGGCGGCCGGGGTTAAAAACTGCGCCGGAAGAGATATGACATCTTGACGAAGAAGGTGCGCCGGTTGCGCTCGAAGCCGGGTTCGAATTGGCCTGTGAAGCGGTTGAAGCCGCTGCGGTTGAGGTCGTCGTTATAGCCGGCGTAGAAGGCCGTGCCCGGATTGGGCGTCCAGCCGAGGAGAAACTGGCCGCGTGCGTTTGCGGCGAGCGTGTCGTAATCGACGCGCGCGCGCAGGTAGGTGAAGCGCGTGAACTGGTAGGTCGTGCGCAGGGTGACGATGTTCGTATCGAAGGCGACGAGGCCGGTGTCGCGGCGCGTCATGCGGTTCTTCGTGTAAGAGAGCGAACTGTTGAGCGCGTTCGTCGGCTTGTAAGTCACTTCGAGTTCGTATTGCAGGAGGTTGGCCGCGCCGGGGTCGAGGGGCGCGCCCTGGCCTCCGGCAAGCGCGGCGGGGCTAACGCGCGGGTATTTAGCGCCGTTGCCGAAATCGAAATCGAGTTGCCCCCAGCGGTAGCCGAAGAACTGGAAGAAGGAGAGTTTTTTATTGACGGTCGAGCCGCCGTAGGCGAAGACGTTTTTGAGTGTGGAGCCGCGTTCGGAGTTGTCGCCCGCGAACGCGCCCGCGCGCAGAGGCGTGCGGTTCGCCCCGAACTCCGACTCGAAGACGCGCTCGTAGCCGGTGTTATAGCCGACGCGGAAGAAGGTCTGGCGTTGAAAGTTCAAGCCGAACTGAAACTCTTCGTTCCAAAGCTGCAAGTTCCCCTGCCAGTCGTGATTGCCGCCGAGATAATTATAGAGACTCCAGGAGACGATGCGCGCCTTCGGCTTCGGCTCGGAGTTGTAATTGAGATTGAGATTGTGATTGTTGGTGTTGGTGCGGCGCGTGAAGCCGACATCGGCGCGGTAGTCGCGCGTGCGCCCGACGCCGTTCGCGTTCATGCTGAAGTGCCGCCCGCCCTTGTTGAAGTTGTAGGCGTAGGCGAAGCCGTTGCCGGTGCGATAGAGCGTCTGGTCGAGATCGGGGTCGTAGAAGTTGCGGCGTGAATGTGTGCCGAGCACTTGAAACTCGAAGACCGTCTGCTTATCGAGACGAAAGCGACCGTCGAAGCCGCCGAGTTGATTATGCCGCTCGACGAAGTTGTAACTCGTGGCGAGCAGGCCGATGCTGTTTTCACGCCCCACGTCGCGCTTCAAACGCAGGATGGCGACGGTCGCATTGCGATCCAGCACGCGGTTGAACTGAAACTCGCTGAAACGCGCCTGCTCCAGACGCGCGGCGTAATCCACTTCGCGCTCGTCAATGCCTCTGGGCGCGCGCAGGGTTTGCAATTCGTCCAGCTTGGTTTCGCGCTCCTCTTCGCTGAAGTTGCCGGGCGCGTTGTCCGAGGCGACGAGGAGGCCGAAGGTGTTGCGGCCGCGCTTGCCCGTGAGTTTGGCGGCATAGTCGGGGTCGGCGATGGCGCGCGTGTGGACGGCGGCGATCTGCGTGCGAAATATTTCGATGCCTTCGAGAAAGAACGGCCGCTTCTCCTCGAAGAAGATCGGGAAGCGTTGGTTGGCCGTCACAACGGTGGCATCGGCTTCGACCTGTGCGAAGTCAGGGTTGAGGGCGAAGTCGAGCGTGACGGTCGGCGTGAGGCCGAACTTCGCGCTCAGGCCGGGGTCGAGTTCGATGGGCGAGTTGACGAAGCGGCCGGGGTCGAGCAGAGAGGGGTTTCGCGCGAGCGTGCTCGGCGTGATGGTGCGGACGCGCTTGCCCGTCTCGGAGATGGTGAAACTCGGAATGAGTTCGAGCGTGCGCTCGGTGGAGATGCCTTCGAGTCCGGTGAGGTGTCCGGCCTGATTGAGCGTGCCCGACTTGTCGCGCGAGACCGGCATCCACGAATCTATCTCGTCGTTGAAGCGATCTATGTTGCGCCATATGTGAAAGCCCCAGAGCTTATCCTTGCCTGCCTCGTAGCGCAGAGACTTGAACGGGATCGCCACTTCGAGCGTCCAGCCGTCGGCCGTGAGCATCCCCTTCGACTCCATCACGATGTCCACGCTGAAATCCGTCCCCTGCCCTTCGGTCAGGATGCCGTCCTGCTGCACGCCGAGCGGGTTGAAGCCGAGCACGTAAGCCTTGCGCTGGTCGTTGAAGGTGTCCAGGAAGATGCGCACGTTGTCTTCGCCAAACACGTTGTCGCGCCGCGCGACGGTGGCGCGCACCTTGTCCGGCTCATCGTAGGCGCGTACGGCGAAGTAGAGAAACTTCGCGTCGTAACCGATCAAAGCTTCGGTCGCCTTCGATGGCTTGAGGTTGTCGCCCGGTTGAATCTGGTAGAAGTCCTTGAGGACGGACGCGCTCTGCCACACCTCTTCGTCGAGCTTGCCGTCAATCACGGGCGCACGCTCGAAGCGCGCAACGCGCACGGGCGCGGACTTCTCCGGCGCGATGACGGCCTTCGCCCCGGCGGCGACTTTGGGCGTGGGCGTGGGCGTCGCGCGCAGCGTGTCCGTCGTTTTCACGTCCGTCGCTTTCACGTCCGTCGCTTTCAAGGCGGGCGGCTGCTGAGCCTCCTGCGGCGTCGGCGTGGGCGAGGCCGCGGCCGTCGTCGCTGCTTCCTGCGCGGCTCGTATCTCCGGCAGCACGGACGCGGCGTGCGCGCACAAGGCGAAGAGGATGAAGACTATTGTTTTACGTTTCATGTTGAATCTCCGCCGCAATGCGGCCGACGCTTTTCGCTTTCACTTCTACCCGCTTGCGACCGCTTCTCCCGCAGCCCGTTTCCTGCTCTTTCGCACACCGCGCCGCCGCGCTTCCTGAAATGGTTTCGCCACACAGCCCGTGTGCATGGTACAACGCTCGCCGCAGAGGCAGGGAGAGCGTAGAGAGAGGAAGAGGTGCGGAGATTCGGAGGCCAGTCCTTCCCCCCGCGCCTTCCCCCTCGTCCTCCCCTGCCCCTGTGGTGAACGCTCTACGCGATCCGCTTTGAGAACGAAACACCGGCGAGTCGGTTGAATCTTCAAGGCGTCGGGTCGAGACGATAGAAGATGCGTGTGAAGGTCATGCCGTCGAACGGGACTTCGACGTTCTCCACCAGAATGCCGAAGGCGCTTTCGCCGTTCAGAATCCGGTTGGCGAAGGTGGCCTCGAACTCTTTCGTCGCGCCGTCCGCATAGACGCGCGTGGCCGTCAGGCGCGCGCCCGCAATGCGTATGTTGCTGAGCGTCGCGCGCCGGTTGCCTTCCTGGCTCGCGATGGAGAGTTGACCGTCCGCGCCCGCCGTGATTTCGAGGTAATAATCGGGCATGATGCCCATGTAGCGCCCCGCGTATTCTTCGATTCGTTGTTTGACGACCGGCTCGAAGCGCTTCTCTTTCTTCTTGTTCTTAAACTTCTGCCCGCCCGAAACCGGCGCGGCAGAGAGCAGCGCAAGCACGGCCAGCAGGGCGACGGCAACGCGAGTTTTCTTCGACTTCATCCCGTTTTACTCCTTTTCGCTTCTCAGCACTTCGCGGAAAAATTCGAGCGCACGCGGGTCGCCTGATTCGCCGAGCACGTGGATGGCGCGGCGGCGCACCTGCTGGTTGGGGTGCGTGCGCGCGATCTTGATGAGCAGCGGGACAGATTCTTCGGCCGGGCGTTCGCTGATGGCGTGGACGGCCTGCACCTGCACCTGCGTCTCCGCGCTCGAACTCTCAACCGTTTCGCGCAACAGGTCGAGGCTGCGCTTGCCCGCGCGCTCGCCGATCATGTGAATGGCATGGCGGCGCAACTCGGCGTTGCTATTGTCGCCGCCGCGCGCCACGGCGAAGAGTTTGTCTTCGGCCTGCTTGCTCTTCATCTCGGAGAAGGCGTGCAGGAGTTGACGCCGCACGTCGTTGCTCTGCTCCGCGTCGTAAAGTTTGAGCAACTCGCCGAGCATCGCTTCGCCTTCGACCTCTGCGAGCATGTGGATGGCGTGGCGGCGCATGTCCGCGTTATTGCCTGTGCGCGCGACCTCCAGAATTTTCGCCTGTGCGCGCGGCGTGCCCGTCTCCTTGAGGGCGTGGAGCACGGCGCGTCGCACGTCCTGCTCCTGATCGCTCGCGAAGATGCTCATCAGATCGTCGATCACACTGTCGCGCCCGCGTTCGCCGAGCGCGTGGACAGCCGCGCGGCGCGATTCTTTGTCCGGGTCGGTTTTGGCTACTTTGACCAGGAAGGCCGACGCGCCCTCTCTGTTCTCATTGTCCGAGACGGAGTGGATGATGCCGCGCCTGACTTCGCGCTGCGCGGGCGTGAACTGCGCGAGGCCGTCGTAGAGACTTTGCAAGGTTGAGAGCGCGGCGCGGTCGCGGCTCGCGCCGATGGCGTGCGCGGCCTGCCGGCGCACCTTCGCGTCCTCGCTCTCGTTGCGCACGAGCGTGGCGAGGAACTCTGTCTCGCCGCCGATCTGCCCGATCCAGTAGACGGCCGTCGAGCGCACCTTCTGATTACCGGAAGCCTTGACGAACTGCTTGAGAATGCCGCCGACGCGCGCGTCGTCGTGCAAGGCGATGGCGAGCGTGGCATGTTGATTGAGCAGACCGGCATTCGTGTTCGAGGCGGGCGAAGGCGTTGACTCGGCAAGACCGCGCAGGTAATTCAGGCTCTCCTCATTGCCTGCGCGCCCCATCCAGTAGACGGGATAGCCGCTGTATTCGCGCTTGCGGTCGAGGTTGTAAATCTCCATGCGCGTGATCCCGCTGCCGCCCGCTTCGCGCAGGAGGAAGACGCCGAGGTTGCGCGTCTCGACCGTCATGCCGTTGGAAGTGCCGACGAAGACGGTCGTGCCGCCGCTCGTATTCATCGAGCCGTGGAACTCGCCGCCGCCCGGATCGACGGCGACGCCGGGGCGCACGTCGAACGAGTAGGCCGACCAGTAAGGCGTGCGTCCCGCGCGTGCGCGATTCGCCGCCGCGTCGAGTTTCGCGCGCAAGTCCGCGCCTTCCACCTGAATGAAAGTCGAACTCTGCGCGGCAACCGTCGCTGCGTTCATCTCCGGCGCGGGCGAATTTGTGGGCGCGAGCGCCGCCGCCGCGTTGCCGGGGCGCGCGCAGGAGGCGGAGGCCGCACCGCCGAGCAGAGCCAGACCGATCAATAACGAGCCGAATGAAAATGATCTACGCATAAAAGCTTCCTTTCAAATGGGGGACGGGTGTGCAGGTAAATTAGTTTCAGCGAAGCGAATTTTTTCTGCTCCTTCAGCCTTCGCCTTCAATCCGCATCTCTACGGTTTCAGAATGTCTTCCAGGAAACGCAACGCTTCCGGGTCTTTGTTCTGGCCGATCCGCTGGACGGCCTGCCGGCGCAGGTCGAGCGAGGCGTCTGTGCGCGCGATCTGCATCAGTTTGCGCAGGGCGGTTTTCTGATTCGATTCGCCGAGCGCGTTCAAGAGCGTGCGTTTGATGTCGTGGTTCTGTTCGGCATCGTAGAGCGAGATGAGCAGTTCGACGGTCTGCGCGTCGTCGCGGTGTTCGCCGATGCGGTTGATGACGGTGCGGCGCAGGGTCGGGTTCTCCGCAGGGTTGCGCGCCACCTCGTAGAGTTTGGCTTTGGCGCGCGCGTTCTTCATGTCGGAGAAGGCGTTCAGGATTTCGCGCTTCACGTCCAGGTCGCTCTCCCCCTGATAGACGCGCATCAACTCGTCGAGCATGGCCTCGCTGTCCTTCTCGCCCAGACGGCGCAAGGCGAACTTGCGCAACTCCACGCTGTCGCTCGTGCGCGCCACTTCGAGTAGTTTCGAGAGGGCGCGCGGGTCGTCCGAGTCGGAGAACGAGTTGAGCAGACGCTTGCGTATTTCGAGTGTGCGGTCGGCCTCGTAGATGCGTACGAGGTTGTCGAACGCGCCCTTGCGCTCGCTGAGACGGCTGATGGCGATCTTGCGCAGATCGGCCTCTTCAGTGCCGTTTTGCGCGATCTCCAGAAGCTTCGCGTCGGCGCGCGCGCCGTCCATTTCGGCGAGGGCGTGGAGCACCTGCCGCTTGGTGTTCGGGTCGCGTTCGGCCGCGTAGATGCGCATGAGTTCGTCCATGACGGCCTCGCCGCCCGCTTCGCCGAGACGGTGAATGGCCGTCTGCCTGAGCTTCGCGTCGGTCTGATTGCGCGCGATGTCTAGGAGGAGCGGGACGGCCTTTTGGCCGCCGTGCGCGCCGAGCAGGGAGACGGCCGACTCTTTCATGCGGCGGCTCGCCGTCGAGTTGGGCTTCAGCCAGTCGGCGACGAAGCCGAGCGCGCGTTCGGGGTTCGAGTCGAAGAGACTCTGCAAGGCGATGATCTTGAGTTCCTCGTTCTCCTTGCCGAGCGCGTCATCGATAATCTCGGTCTGGCCGAGCGCGGGCGCGAGTTCGGTGAGCATCGCGTCGGCCTCTTCGCGCCAGCCCGAACGCTCGTGCTCTTTGATCAGACGCTTGAGCGCCTTCGCCGCCTCTTTCGTCTGTCCCTGCCGCTTGAGGGCGTAGGCGTACCAGTAGAGCGCGGCGTCCACGTCGTTGTCGCGCGGGTAGGTGTTGATGAAATTGCGAAACGTCTCGGCGGCCTTCGCCCATTCCTCGTTCTCGATCAGGTCGCGCCCCGCGCGAAACAGTTGGATCGAGGGCGTGTTGCCCGTCTGCAAGAAGCGGTTGAGTTTGGAGAGGTCTTGGTTTGCGCCGCGCGTGCCGGAAGCATGTAACGCGCCGGAGGCGACGAGCGTGGTGAAGGCGAGCGCGAGGGCGATGCCCAACGCGCGCCCGTTCAGGAGACGACGCCGCAGGGAGCGCGCGTGTTTGTTGAGTGCGTGTGACATGTTGATAATCTTTAAGTCCTTTGATTAATAAGATCGCACGGAGGCGGATTCGACCGAGCTGATTTGGAGCATGGCGACAAGGTTCTTGCGGCGCATGCGTTCGTTGATCTCTCTCACGTCGGCGGGCGCGGGCTTGTCGGGCAAATTGGCGATGTCGATCAGGATCGGCTCAAGACTGTCGAGCAGCGATTCGACGGGCAGGTTGCCGCGGCTCGCCGCCTCGCGCCGGAGCACGATGTTCTCGTAGAGCAATTTTCGTGAACGCTGTTTCTCGTAAGCGAGGTCGGAAGAGGCGCGGCGTCCAGCCCCGGTCGGGCGCGCGTTGCGGAACGAACGCAGGAGCAACTGCGCCTGCTCGACGTGGCGCGCCGTCTTCGATTCTCCCGCCGCATCCGACGCATCCGCCGCATCAACATTTCGCCCCGCCGCCGCTGTAGCGTCTTCGCCCGCACCGGCCGCGCCTGTGCCGTTATCAATAGACTCAGCATCATTCCTCGCGGTCTCCGCGACGGGTGCGTCAACTTGCGGCCGTTTGAAAGTCGGACTCATCGGCGAACGCCAGGGCGCTCTGCTGCCCGTGCTCTCAACGCGCCGCACGTGTCGGCCTGAGCGCGCGATGCCCGCCGCGCGCACGCCCGCGCCCCGCGACGCATCTTCGCCCACACGGCTTTGATTATTCCCGGCGACAGCATCCACGCCGCCCGGTTTATTCACGCTCGCCGTCGGGTCGTTCGTTGCGGCCGGCGACGTGTTCGCAGTTGCGGCGGACGAACTGTTGTTACTGTTGTCGGCGGGCGCATGCGTCGGCACGTTCGACACGACTTCCACGGGCGCGCGGCGCGAACTCATCAAAGAGACGACGCCGACGGCGACGCCGACCAGCAGCAGCAACAGCGCGGCCAACCCGGCGGGGCTGAGCCGTGGCATGCCGAACACGCCTGCGAAGCCCGCGCGGCGGCGAGGCGTCGCGCCTGCGGTTTCGCGTTCGAGTCGCGTTGTATCGCCGCCCGCCGCGAGTATGCGTTTGAGCGCGCGCTGGCGTGCGAAGGCGTCCAGTTCGAGCGGGTAGTCTGCGAGTTGTCGCCGCAGCAGCAGAAAATCTTCGCGCGCCGAACGGCAGTCGCCGCAGAGGTCTAAGTGTCGCTCCGTCTCGTGCGCTTCCGAAGGCGGCAGTTCGCCGTCAATCAAGAGCGAGACTTTTTGTGTCCAGACGCATTTCATAGTTGTTAACCCTTGCGACTTCCCCGCCCGGCGCTTCACCCGGCGGCCTTCGTGCGCGCCAGCGCGTGCTGCCGTTTGCCCCAACGCTCGCGCAAAGCGGTGCGCGCGCGAAAGACATCAACTTTGACTTTGCCCTCGGAGACGCCGAGCACTGCGGCGATCTCGCTGTAGCTCAACTCTTCCTGCTCGCGCAGGAGCAGTGCGGCGCGCTGCTGTTCGGGAAGCGTCTTGAGCATGTCGGCCACAAGCCCTTTGCGTTCGGCCGTCTCGAACTCCTCTTCCGGCGTCGGCACGTGGACGCGGAATGCGTCAACCACACGGCCGAAGAGTCGCTGGCGCGTGCTTCTCCGGTTCAACTCGTTGAGGGCGAAGTTGCGCGCCACGCGGTAGAGCCAGAAACGCGCTTCGCCCGGCGGCAAACTGCGCAGACCTTTGTGGTGCAACTGCAAGAAGCTGTCCTGCGCGATCTCCTGTGCGACGCCGGATGCGCCGCGCCCTCCCAGCAAGCACTCAAGAAAACGGCACAGGCTTGGGTAGAACTCGTGGAACATGACCGCAAACTCGTCTTCTTCGCTCGCCATAGAAACACTGTACGCCCACTAAAACAGGTGTGAGCGGGAAAAGTTACAAATATTTTTCGGGGGCGGTAAGGCGCGGGGCTAGGAATTGCCGACGGGCATCGACGAGAAGCATTTACCACCGTCGACACAGAGAGCACGGTAAGGAGGCACGGAGAGTTAAGGCAATAATATAGTTGACGCACCCGGAGCACACATGACAAGTCGAACTTAACTGGTGAGCGCTGACCTCTGAGTTTCGGGCAAGGTTATTAAGTCAGATTCGGGTCTTTCCGGCTTGACCTGCGCGGCGTGTCGTTAGGTAGGCGGGCACTAACAGAGAGGCATGCTAAGCTGTGGGCGGCATTATACAGGCATTTAGGCATGTTTGACCGCACCTCGCGGCTTTTGCCTCTTTAATGCGTAGTTATGCCGCACCCCGCGGCTTTTCACGCTCCCTGGCGTAGTTAGGCCACACCCTGCGGTAGAATAAGCGTTCGATGGAGTGCATTTGACACGGAACTAGTAACCATGGACACATATAGCCAGATTGAGAAGATGGTTCGGGACAAGTACGGGAAGAACGCCACGACGCGAAAGGCTATCGGCGATTTCATGTTGACCGACTCGCACGCCGTCAACGTCAAGAGCAACAACGTCGCGAAGCAGAACTACTCCCCCAATATGATCTCGATCCAGAAGATGCACAAATGGGTCTTTGAGCAGCGTCACGAGCTCAGTTTCATTTTCGTGGATTACGAAGAACAAAACGGCCAACTGAAAGTGCTGAAGGAGAGCGGCCTCGTTCCGATTGAGCATATCAGTTGGGAATGCTTGTCTATCGAAGCTCAGGGGTATGGGGTTATTCAACGGTGTCGCCCTCTAAAAATCGTTCCTAATCAGACGAAGAGCGATTTCTACAGAGGGTTTCTTGCGGCGTACGAGAAATTCAAACAGAAGGAGGCCAAGAAGCACGAAGAGTTCGCTAAGAGGTTCGTGGACCCGGATAGCATTGATTGGTGATAAGTCAGGAGCGTGACTACAGTGAGTACAAAGAAGGAGTACGGAGATTTTCAGACTCCTCTGTCGTTAGCGCGGCGCGTTGCGGCACTGGTTGAACGAAGAGAAAATCGCATTGGCACGATCATTGAGCCAACGTGTGGAATTGGTACCTTCCTACAGGCAGCTGTCGAACGCTTTGGCGGGTCACCAATATACTGGGGATTCGATGTCAATGCCGAATACGTGGAAGCTGCCAAGGCTGCGCTCGCACGGGTTGCGCCATCCACGGCGACCGTACAGCAGCGCGATTTTTACACAACCAATTGGGAGCAGTTCCTCGCTGAGCAGGCTGGACCGCTGCTGATAATCGGTAATCCGCCATGGATCACCAATGCTGGCATGGCGGTCATTGGGGGGAGCAATCTTCCCGCGAAGTCCAATTTTCAGCGGCGTAATGGCTTAGATGCCAAGACTGGCAAGGCCAACTTTGACATTTCCGAGTGGATGATTGTCAGGTTGCTGCAAGCACTGCAAGGAAGCCGAGCTGCCATCGCCATGCTTTGCAAGACAGCAACGGCTCGTAAAGTCCTGCGGCACGCATGGCTTAATGGGCTCGGTTTGGGACAATCTACACTACACTTGATCGACGCTGCCACAGAGTTTGGCGTGTCAGTGGATGCGTGCCTGCTCTATATGCATACCGGAATCGAGGAGAGTGAATCGATGGCAACGGTCTATCGCTCGCTGTCCTTTGCTGAGCCATTGAGGACCTTTGGCCTGTCGGCCGGGGAGTTGGTATCCGACGTGGAGGCCTATCGTGAACTGCGCGATCTTGACGGCCTAGAACACCGCAAATGGCGATCCGGGGTGAAACACGATGCGGCACAGGTGATGGAGTTCACGCGCGACAATGGTTCGTTCGTCAACGGTCTTGGGGAACGATACAAACTCGAAGATGATTACATGTTCCCTTTGCTCAAATCCTCCGATCTGGCGAACGACAGATTACGGCCTACACGGTTCGTCCTGTTAACGCAACTGCGGGTCGGCGACACCACAGAGAAGATTAGAAGTACTGCCCCAAAGACATGGCAATACCTGCTAGAGCACGCCGACAAACTCGACAAGAGAGGCAGTTCTGTCTACAAAAACCGCGCGCGTTTTTCGATCTTCGGAGTTGGTAATTACTCGTTCTCACCCGCGAAGGTCGCCATTTCTGGGCTTTACAAGAACCTTCAATTCCAGGCGATAGGCGGTTCTGGCGGCAAACCAATTGTAGTCGATGACACGTGCTACTTTATTCCGTGCGCCTCCAAGCAAGAGGCAGAGTTTTTCGCTGAACTGCTAAATTCCGAAACGGCACAGCGATTTGTATCAGCCCTTGTATTCAAGGATGCCAAAAGACCCGTTACTATAGACATCCTCAAGCGAGTCGATCTTAGGAGGCTAGCGGAGCGCGCAGGACGAAAAATGGAGGCTCTCGAATATCTCTCCTCTTCAACGCCTGGGTGCGGGCAACAACACCTCCTGTTCGCTGAGGAGTGAGAAGAACATCGAACAGCTTGAACCGGACGCGCACTCCAGCATGTCTCCTAAAGATCAAGTCCACACCGCGCCGGTTAAGCTCGGCATTAGGCCGCTTCGTTGAGTGAACCCCTATGGTTGGTGTCAGCGTAGAAATCGTACGGAATGTCGATGACTCTCAGCCGGGCTAGGTGGAGGCGAGGCCGACGCATGCGTGTCAGCCGGAAGTCGTTTCGGCTTCCGCGTCGGCCACGGCCAGGAGTTCTTCCAGCAGTTGCGCGGATGCGTCGGCCTTCGCTTCCCAAGCGCGCGCGGCTTCTCCGAGCGAGTCGCGTTCGACGCGGTGGCGTTCGCCCCAAACGCTCGCTTCACTCGCGAGCCAGGCGAGCACGCCGCGCGCGTCCTGCGCGAAGAGAGATTCGAGGACGTACCGGCGCTCGCCTGCGCGCAGGCCGAGTTTGAGCGTGCGCGCGGCGCGGCTCAAGTCAGACCGCACGAGAATCATCCCGCTGCGCGCGGGGCTGAGCAGCGTCTGCAAAAATTCCGCCGTCTCGCCCTCGCGCGGATCGACGAGTCCGGCGGCTTCGCGCAGGTGCAGAGACAGTTGCGCCTCGTGCGCGCCCGTCGCACGCGCTTCCTCGCAAAGCGCATCGCGTAGCAGTTCGCCCCAACGGCGGTAAAACGGCGTGGCGATCTCTGCCAGCTTGGAGAGATAGGCGGGCAGCCAACTCAGCAGGTGCTCCCAGAGATAGGCTGCGCGCGCGCGTCGCCAACTCTCGCGCCGCGCGCCTTCGGCTTCGTTCGTTTCGAGTTCGGAGAGTTGCGCATAGAGGGCGAGCATAACGGAGAGGTGATCGGGTTCGGCGGGCGGCGTCTGTGAAAGCGCGCGCCAGAAGCCCGCCACGCGGTCGCGCGCCTCGCCGCCGAGCATCCCCTCCGCGCCGAGGTAGACGGAGGCGTAAGGATAAAGTTGGAAGACGAAGATGTCCGTGTACTCGCTCGCCGCGGGAAGCTCGCCGAGTTCGAGCGCACGTGCGACGGGCGCGCTCTCCGGCGCGGGCGGCTCTGCGAAGACGGCGAGTGCGCGAAACAGTTCCATCACTCGACGCCCACGAGTTCCGACTTGTCCGGCAAACGATAAACTTCTTTCGAGGGCTTGAGCGGGCGCAGCAGCCAGTAAGGGCGGCGCGTACGGTCGGGCGAAAATTGATCCGCGCCGCGCGTCTCGGCCAGCCACTTGAGATAAACTTCGTGCGACTTCTCCGTGTCAACCGAGATGTCGCCGTAAGCGTCGCCCGCGTCGGCACGGCGCACGCGCACGGCCTGATGCCAGCAGTGCATCCCTGAGACGGGGTCTGGGTGGACGGGGAAAGTCAGGTTCTGATGCACGCCCACATCCGTCCACCAGATGCGCTGCGTGTCTGCATCCGCAGACTCGTAAGGCGCGACGCCGCTCTCGCGTTTCATGCCCCAGCGGTCGCCCTCGTGCGCGAGCGAGACGGTCGCCATCAACTGCCGCTGCCCCTGCTCTTTCAACTTCCAACGCCCCATGTGATGACTGCACGCGACGATGCCCGGCTTGATCCCTTCCGTCACCCACGCGCGCACGACGAAATAACCGATCTCCGTCTCGACGCGCACGAGGTCGCCCGTGCGCACACCGAGCCGAGCCGCGTGCGACGTGTGTATCCACAGAGGGTTCGTGTGCGCGATCTCGTCGAGCCACTTGGCATTGGCCGAGCGCGTGTGAATCTGTACGGGCAGACGGAAGGTTGAGATCAACACGGTCTGGTCAGCCGCCAGATTGTCCGGGTGTATGTGGCTGCGAATGTAGGTCGGGATGACGTATTCAGGCCAGCCCCAATCGGCGAGCGTGCGCGAATAAAATTCGAGCCGCCCGCTCGGCGTGGGAAAGCCGCGCAGGGTCTCGCCGTCAACTTTGACGCCGACGAGCCTGCGCCCCTCCGCGTCGCCGTCGGGACTCGGAACGGGGACGATGTTCAGCGTGGGCGGCTTCGGCGTCTTCGTAAACACGCGCCCGAAGTGATCCGTTCGCGTGTCCTCCAGCTCCGCCTCCGGCACGCCCTCCTGATAGATCGCCCCGACCTTCTTACGCACCTCGAAAGAACCGTAGCGGCGCATGAACTCGAACGGCGACAACCCCTCGGCCGCCGCGCGCTCCGGCAATCCCGGCACGCTGTTCTCGAACATGTAACTGTAATACTCGTCCACCGTCAGACGCTCGCCCGGCCTGCGCTTGGATTCGACGTACTGCCGTATGCCTAACCGGCCATCGGGGTCGATGCGCCACGAGAGTTCCAGCCAGAACTCGTTCTCCTCCCACACCTCGCCGGGATTGATCTCGCGCGTGTCCGACACCTCTTCGCCGAGCCGCTCGCGCGCGGCGCGAAGCACGGGCTGGCGAAAGCCGATCCACTGCGCGTCGTGCGTCTCGTAGGAATGTACGTCGTGCCGCTCGGAGCCGTGCCCCATCGGCAGGATGTAGTCTGCGAAGTAGGCCGTCTCGTTCCACGTCGGCGTCAGCGCGACGTAGCAGTTGATCAAACTCTCGTCGTTCAACACCTCGACCCAACTAAAGCCGTCCGGGTTCGTCCAGACCGGGTTATAGACGCGCGTGAAATAAACGTCCACCTTGCCCCGCCCCTCTTTCAAAAAGTGCGGCAGCAGAAACGATAGCTCGTTCATCGCGAGCGGGTACTCGCGCGGCCACGTCAACTCGTTCCAGCGCGGCGGGTGCGGCGGCGTGTAGATGGGCTTCGGCACGAACTTGTTCCAGGCATTTGGAAACACGCCGCCCTCGGTCGCCACCGCGCCCAAAAGCGCGTTCAACATGAAGAGCGTGCGCGTCACCTGCCAGCCGCCGCTGTTGCCGGCCGACGCCGAGCGCCAGTTGTGGCTCGAAAAGCGCGTCCCGGCCGTCGCCACGACGCGCGCGATCTCTTCGAGCACTTTCGCGTCAACGCCCGACTCGCGCGCCGCAAACTCGAAAGTGTATTCCGCGTAGAGTTCTTTGAGGAGCGTCTGAAAATTCTCGAAGTTCGTCTCCCGCTCCGGGTGCTCGACCGCCATGAACTCTTCCCAGTTCCACCAGCGCCTGACGTACTCCGCGTTGTACAGTTCATGCTCGATCAAATAATTCGCGATAGAGAGCACGATGGCCGGCTCCGACCCCGGATAGGGTGAGACGAAATAGTCTGCGTGCGTCGCCGTGTTGGAGAGCCGCGTGTCGAAGACGATGAGTTTCGCGCCGTCGGCCTTCGCCTCGATCACGCGCTGCGCGTGCGGGTTGAAATAGTGCCCCGCCTCCAGATGTGAACTGATAAGAAAAATAACCTTCGCGTTCGCGTGGTCTGGACTCGGCCGATCCAGCCCCATCCAGTATTGATAACCGGCGCGGCTCGACGAAGAGCACACGTTCGTATGCGAGTTGTGCCCGTCCACGCCCCACGCGGCCAGAATGCGCTCGGTGAAACCGTCCTCGCCCGGACGCCCCACGTGATACATCACCTCGTTGTGCCGCTTCTCTTCGATGGCACGGCGGATGCGCTGTGCGATGGCGTCCAGAGCCTCGTCCCACGAGACGCGCTCCCACTTGCCTTCGCCGCGCGCTCCAGCGCGCTTCAAGGGGTAAAGTATGCGGTCGGGGTCTGTGATCTGATTCAGCGTCGCAGGCCCCTTGGCGCAGTTGCGCCCGCGCGAACCGGGGTGTTCCGGGTTGCCCTCGAACTTCTGCACCTGCAAGCTCTCCCGATCCACGTAGGCCAGGAGGCCGCACGCCGACTCGCAGTTAAAGCACGTCGTCGGCACGAGCATATAGCGACGCTCCACGCGCCGAGGCCACGCGCGCGAATCCAGCTCCACCCAATCATCCCAACGCTCCTTCGGCGGAAACGCCGCCAGATGAATCCGGCTCGGCCCCGGATAAAACGTCTCCCCACGCGCCTCCGTCTCCTTGCGCGCCGCGCTCACCCGTTTATTCAATTCACTTAGCTTCATAAGTTCAACTTCGTTTGCGGTCTAGTCTGACATGACGACTCGCGGTGTCGTCAATTAGCTTTATGGTTTCTTCCCTTCGGCGAGTTGAGCAATCGCCTTCTCAATCCTGCGTGCGCGGGTTTCGGGGCGTTTGGCTTCTTCGATGGCGCGGGCGTGTTCTTTCCGGTGCGTGTAGCTGAGTTTGTCCCAGGCGGCCTGCGCTGTCTTGTTGGCACGCAGTGCGCGTGCGAGGTCGGCGGGCGGGGTGATGATGCGCGGCTCGTCGTCGCGTTCCATGGTGACGGTGACGGTGTCGCCGCCTTTGGCGTTTGCGCCCGCGCGCATCTGTTTGTTGATGACGAGGATGAACTTGCCGCCCATCGGGACGATGGAGCTGCGATAGGGGAAGCCGTTGATCGTGCCGCGCACGGGGACGCGGGCGCGCGTGCCGTAGGTTTTCTCAACGTCGAAGGGGATAGTGATGACAGTGGCCTCGCTCGTTTCGTGTTTTTCGAGCAGCACGCGGAAACGCTTTGTCGTCGTCATAATCTACTCCGTATGAGTCTGTGGTCGAGCCGTGCGAGTTTGTACTTGAGCCGTGCGAGGCGTCGTCGTTTGAGCGTGCTCGGTAAAATCTCCAAGTTTATCAGGCCAGTGGGACGGACTGACCGGCCTGCACGTAGGCGTGCTCGAAGAGGAGCAGCCCTGCGAGCGCGAGCGGCACGGCGGCGAGGCCGAGCCACGGCGCGAAGACTCCGACGAGCGTGAGCACAACGCCCACGAGGAAGAAGTCTCGGTAGCGTCCGCCGGTCATCTCGCGTACGGCGAGGTGCGCGTGCGCCGTCGGGTGGACGATTGAGACCTCGCCCCAGATGAACAACAAGTGTATGAGACTGAGCGCGCCGAGCGACCACAGGAGCGGCGCGACGAGCGTCGGCTCAAGCCACAGGGCGACGGGCGCGAGCGCGGCCGCGCCGACCAAGAGCGATTGGACGAAGAGGTGCGGCGGCAGCAAGGGGTTTTGCCAGAGGTCGCGCGCCTTGGCCTGCGCGAAGAGGTAGGCCGTGTAGATGGCCGTCAGGGACGCGAGCGGCAGCCCCGCGATCATCAGGAAACGTTGCGGCCTCGTGCTGCCCCACAGGCTCGCGGCGAAGTGGAGCGCGAGGACGAGCGAATAACCCGCGATGATGAACGCCCCGCGTACGAGCCAACTGCGCCATTGCGGGCGCGTGAAGATGAGGTAGAAGCGTTCGGGGTGTTCCAAATCCCAGATGAGCAGCGCGCCCGTGATGGCGAGGAACGCGCCGGAGACGACGGGCGCGACCCACAGCCAGAGCACGCTCTCCGGCTTTAAGAACCCTGACAGCACGAGCAGGAGCGACACGAGATACGCGCCCGCCGCAATGCCCTTTGTCCACGTGTAGAGGCTGACGCGCCAGTCCCAGGGGATCGTGTGCGGCACGTCGTAGGAGAGCAGGGCGGCGGCCGAAGTGTTGTTGTAATCGGGATGGCCGGAGACGACGTAATCCGTGCCCGTGCGTTGTTCGCTCCACATGAAGAGATCGCCCGCGGGGCGGCGCGCGGCGAGCGGGTCGAGCGTCGCCTGATGCGCGCCCTTGTAGAAGAGTTTCGGCTGCGTCTCCTTCTCCGGCCGGCGCACGTTGACGGGGTCGCGGTTGACGATGCGCGCGACTTTGGAATCGGGGTCGTCGATGTCGCCGACGAGGATGGCTTCGACCGGGCAGACGACGACGCACGCGGGTTCGAGTCCCATGTCGATGCGGTGCGCGCAGAAGTTGCACTTCTCGGCCGAGTGGTCTTCGGGGTTGATGAAGATGGCGTCGTAGGGGCAGGCGGCCATGCACGCCTTGCAGCCGATGCAGATCGACTTGTCGAAATCGACGATGCCGTCCGGGCGTTTGAACATCGCCGTCGTCGGGCAGGCCGTCACGCAGGGCGCGTGCGCACACTGGTTGCAGCGCGTCACCTGATGCGCGCGGCGCGTCTGCGGATATTCGCCCACATCGACGTGCTTCACATAGGTGCGCGTCACGGAGAGCGGGACGAGGTTTTCGGACTTGCAGGCGGTCGTACACGCATGGCAACCGATGCAGCGCGTCTGGTCTATGACCTTCCCCCAACGAGGCGCGCGCTCCGGCGGCGCATGCCCGCTCCCGTTCACGGCTGGCTCTTGCATTAACATCTCCGACAGGATGGTTTGACGACGATCTAAACGACAGACTACACCGAAACGCGCCCGACTGCACGGCGACCCGTGCGCGTCAAACCTCGCCCGCCCAATCCGCCCCCGCGCGCTCCCTCCAACGCGCGCGAATCAACTCGAACTCTTCGGCGGAGAGCGCGCCCGCTCGCAGCATCGCCGCGTTCTCCTGCCAGCGTTCCGGCTTCTCTGTCCCGACAATCGCCGTCGCCACACCGGGCACGCCGAGTGTGAAACGCAGCGCCGTCCTGACAGCTTCGGCCACCTCGCCGCGCAAAAATTCGTAGTCGAGTTGTTGCAGGCGATCCCAGTAAGTTTGCACGTAAGGGTCGTCTGGCCGCGCCGTGTTTTTCCAGACGGCATTGGCGACCGGGCGTTTGGCGATGACGCCGAGGCCGCGTGCGCGCGCGTGCGGCAAGGTGAGTTCGAGCGCCTCCTGATCGGCGATGTTGATGGAGGTCTGCAACGTGTCGAACGCGCCGCACTCGACACTGTAGAGCGCGGCGCGTCCGTCGCCGCTGTAACCTATGTAGCGCGTCTTCCCTGCCTCGCGCGCGCGCCGCAGAACTTCGATCACGTCGCCCTGACGCAACACGTCTTCCGCGCAACTGTGCAACTGCAACAGGTCAACGTGATCCGTCTGCAGCCGCCGGAGACTGCGTTCGATGCTCTGCTCCAACAGGCGCGCGTCCCAGTCCGGGAGATTGATGCCGGCGGCGTGGCCGCATTTCGTGAACAGGTAATAATCCGCACGGCGGTGCGAGACGGCGCGGCCGATCAACTCTTCGCTCGTGACGTAACACTCCGCCGTGTCGATCACGTTGAGTCCAGCATCGAGCGCGCCGCCGAGCAGGCGTTCGACCGTCTCGACAGAGGCGTGCCCGTAACCGATCTCCGAACCGCCGAAGCCGAGCACGCTCACGAGCATGTCCGTCTTCCCCAAAATTCTCTGCTCCATCAATTTCGCTCCGTCCGCCGTCGCCGGGAAGTCCGACTTCAACGCGCCGCGCGTTCACGCAACAGCGCGATCAATTTGTCCGGGTAGTCGGTCATGATGCCGTCCACGCCGAGCGCGAGCATGCGCCGCATCCCCGCTTCGTCGTTGACCGTCCAGACGTGTATCTCCAAGCCCTCGCCGTGCGCCGCCGCAACGAGTTCCGCCGTCAGCCACGCGCGACCGCCCATCAACTCCGGCACTTGCACGATGCGCGACGGGCGCGCACGGCCGCCCGCCATGCCGCGCCCCGCCTGCAAATCAGCCGACAGCGCGAACACCTCTTCGGGGCTGGCCGATGTGGCTACCGCGGGACACTCGCGCCGAAATTCCGCGAGCGTCTGCGAACTGAAAGAGGCGACCGTCACCCGCGCCGTCGCGCCGCTTGCGTTGAGCGCCCGGCAGAAAGGTTTGACGAGCGAGGGCTGCGCCTGCTTGATGTCTATGTTGAGACGCGCGCGCGGAAATCGGTCGAGTATTTCGCCGAGCGTCGGGACGGTGATCCTCTTGCCCCTGAACGGAAACGTGCGCCCGCCGTCCTTCGTCCAACGATAACCGGCGTCGAGTTGTTTGAGTTCGGCGAGCGTCAGGGCGGACACGCGCCCCGCGCCGTTCGTCGTCCGGTCAACCGCAGCGTCGTGGATGACGACGAGCGCGCCGTCGGCCGTGCCGTGCAAATCCATCTCCAACACGTCCACGCCGAGCGCGACCGCCTCGGCAAAGGCGTGCAGAGTGTTCTCCGGCCACAGCCCCGCGCCGCCGCGGTGCGCCATCACGAGCGGGCGGCGCGCGGCCGGGTCGGGATGTGCGGCCGAGGGCGTTTCAGCAATGTGCGGGTCGGTTGCGTGCATCTTCTGCGGCCTCTGCGGCGCGAATCCGTAAAGCGCGCCCGTCAGCCCGACCGCGCCGAGCGCCAACACGAGCCATGTCGCACCACGTTTCGTCATCGTCTTTAAATTTCTCTCCCAAACAAGGTTCGCTCCTGAGAGTCTTCGAGTTTAACATCCCGGCCGTCGCAAGTTTGACCCTTGAAGCGTTGACTTCGCCGCGCCCGCCGTGTTTGACTGCGACGAACCGAACAATAATTGTTTTGACCCATAACGGACAGGGGGACGCAACGGGGGCGCGTGTGCCGCAGCAGCGCGCCCCGTTCAAACGAGATGGCCGAAGAACCTTATGATTGCATCGTGGTGGGGGCGGGGCCGGCGGGACTCTCGGCCGCCCTCTTCCTCGCGCGCTATCGCCGGCGCGTGCTCACCTTTCATCACAACAGCCCGCGCAACATCTACTCGCACGGCGTCCACGGCTTCCTCGGCCATCACGGCATCCTGCCCACGGAACTACTCGCGCGCGGCCGCGACGAGGTGACGACGCACGGCGGACTCATCGTTGAGGGTTGCGTGACGAAAATCGAACGCCTCGGTGAAGAACTCTTTCGCGTCTCGACGGGCGACGACAAGCTCGTCGGGCAATCGTTTGAAGCGCGCCGCCTGCTGCTCGCCACGGGCTTGCGCGACCTCACGCCCGATTGCCCCGGCTTCCGCGAGTTCTACGGCGTCTCCGTCCACCACTGTCCAGATTGCGACGGCTTCGAGGTGACGGGCAAGCGCGTCGCCGTCCTCAGCCGCGGGGAGAGCGCGGTCGGCTTCACGCTCGGCCTTCTGGCGTGGACGAACAAACTGACGCTCCTGACCAACGGCGACGCGGGCGACCTCTCGGCCGAGCACCTCGCCAAGCTGGCCGAATTCAACATCCCCGTCAACAACCAGATCATCGCCAAGCTCGAAGGCGACGCCGAGACGAACCAGCTCGAACTCGTGCGCTTTGAAGACGGCGACACGCTCGAAGCCGACGCCCTCTTCTTCAACCTCGGCACGGAAACCGCCTCGAATTTGCACGAGATGGTCGGCTGCCGGCTTGACGAAGACTGCGGGCTGGTGTGGGTGGACGCAGACCAGCAGACGAGCGTCCCCGGCGTCTATGCGGCGGGCGACCTCACGCCTAGATCGCAACTCGCCGTCGTCGCCGCCGCCGAAGGCGCGATGGCCGCCATACACATCCACAAGTCACTGATACCTGAGTCGCAACGAGGCTGACGATGAAGGGATGAGGGATGAGGGATGAAGGAAGACAGGTGAATCGTAAATCGTGAATAGATAAAACCAGTTCCTTCTATTTACTATTTACGATTCACGATTCACGGCTTTTCTTCATCCCTTCGTTCAGTTGCGAAAGTTCTGCGTGACCATCAGGCCGCGCCGCCCGGCGTCCATGACGCCGATGCCGACGCGGCCGAATTGCGGGCGCAGGATGTTGGCGCGGTGGCCGGGCGAGTTCATCAAGCCCGTGTGTGCGATGGAGAGCGTGGGCGCGAGCGCGAGATTTTCGCCCGCCGTGCGGAAGGTGACGCCGCCCTCGCGTATGCGCGCGAAGGGGTCGCGACCTTCGGGCGTGACGTGCGAGAAGTAGCCGCGCGCGAACATGTCCGACGAATGACGACGCGCCACTTCCCGTAGTTCGTCGTCGGCCGCGAGCGGCGCGAGTCCTTCGGCGGCGCGTTCGCGGTTAACGAGTTCGAGCATCTCGGCCTCCAACTCCGGGCGCGGTTTCGTCTGCGCCACTTTGAAAGGCAGTTCGACGCTCTCGCTCGACTCCGGCTTGATGGTCAGGCGATTGAGCGTCTGCGCGATGGCATCGTTGAAGACGGGCGCAAGCGCGCTCTCCAACTGCTCGGTCGAGGCGGCGAGACGGTTCGCCAGCGCGCTCTCGCGCGCACGCGACTGCATCCCTTCCGGGAGCGGCGCGGCCATCAGCAATGCGGCGGTGATGGAGGCGGTGATGAGTCCGCTCAAGAGGCCGGGCACGACGCCCGCCGCGCGATTCAGACGCCGCTCGTGGATGTCTTTCGGCAGCCGCCTGACGAGCGCAGAGCCGAGCAGTTGAATTGCCAGACCCGCGATGATCGCCACCAGCAGGAAGGCGACGGGTCTGTCCCAGGCTTCCGCCCAGTTGAAGTGCGGCGCGAGCCAGCGTGCGACCGACTGGTAAAAGCGCAAGCCCAACAGCAGACTCCCGATCCAGCGCAGCAGGTCGAGCAGGCCGTGGATGAAACCTCGATACCAGCCGTAATACGCGCTCAGGAGCACGATCAGGATCAGCAACAGATCAATGTAGTTCACGCTCATCGCCGTAGCACCGTTCGCCAAAAGGTCGTTCCCGTAATTTGATTGACTTCGTGCGCCGAAAATTTATAGTTCAACCTACACGCAAGAATTGTCGGAAGCATAACGCCGAGCACAGATAAACGTGACGATTGGCGGGCGACGTGGAAAGCGACGCTTCGCGGGCAAAGCTCACGCGCCGCCGTCCGCCGCAGCGTCAGCCGCGCGAGCCTTCGTCCGGGGGAATTTCGATGCCGCTCAGTTTGCCGCCCAAAGATAAATACCTCGTCGGCGTCATCTCCGACACGCATGGTTTGATGCGCGCGGAAGCCCTCGCCGCACTGGCGGGCGCGGACTTAATTATCCACGCGGGCGACATCGGGCGACCCGAAGTGCTCGACGCGCTCCGCACGGTCGCCCCCGCGGTCGTCGCCGTGCGCGGCAACAACGACCGAGAGGCGTGGGCGCAAGCGATAGCCGAGACCGAGACGATTGAGATCGGCGAACTGAGGCTCTATCTCCTGCACGCCTTGCAGGAACTCACGCTCGACCCCGCGGCCGCAGGCTTCGACGTGTTGGTCAGCGGCCACTCGCACCGCCCGTCCGTGGAGCGGCGTGGTGGCGTGCTCTACCTGAATCCGGGAAGCGCCGGGGCGCGTCGCTTCAAATTGCCCGTCACGGTCGCGCGCCTCTCGGTGCGCGGGCGCAGTTGCCGCGCGCGGATCGTCGAACTGGCGGTGTGAAACGTGCGAGCGGTGTGAATCGTGCGACGAGTCGCGCAAGTTTATGATCTTGCTCGCATCAGCAGTTTATGATCGCGTCAACAGTTTATGATCCTGATCGTCAATCTCAACCTCGCCGTCGACCACATCGTCGAAGTGGATGAGTTGCGCGCAGGTGAAGTGCAACGCTCGCGCGACGCGCGCCAACAGGCGGGAGGCAAGGGCGTCAACGTCGCGCGCGTGCTTAAAACTCTGGGCGCGCCGTCGCTGCTGCTGGGCTTCTGCGGCGGGCGCGCGGGCGACCTCATCGCGGCGGGTTTGCGCGCGGAGAAGCTCGACTCGCTCTGCACGCCCACCCGCGCAGAGAGCCGCACCTGTCTCATCATCAACGACCACGGACGCCGCGCGCAGACCGTCATCAACGCTCCCGGCGCGGCCATCGACGCCGCCGAGTGGCGCGACTTCGCAGCGACCTACACGCGCGAACTTCCCCGCGCCGAGTTCGTCGTCATCACGGGCAGCCTGCCCCCGGCCTTACCCGAAGACACTTACGCACGCCTGACCGGCGAGGCCACACGCGCGAGCAAGCGCGTCCTGCTCGACTGCGCGGGCGCACCGCTCACGCGCGCGCTCGCCGCGCGTCCCTTCCTTGTCAAGATCAACGGGGCGGAGGCGTCGGAATTCACGGACGCTTCGGTCGCGGACTTTTCCGGCGCGGCACGCGCGACGCGCGCCCTCTGCGAACGCGGCGCGCTGAACGCGATGATCACGCTCGGCGAGCGGGGCGCGTTGCTTGATTTCGCGGGCGTGCGCTACAGGTTCGTCGCGCCGCATGTGCGGGCGGTCAACAGCGTCGGCAGCGGCGACGCCGCGCTGGCCGGACTCGTCGCGGCGTTCAGCCGTGGTGAGACGCCCGAAGCAGCGGGCGCGCTCGCCGTCGCGGCCGGGGCGGCTAACGCCTTGCACGGCGCGGGCGGGTGCAGCGCCGAAGAGATTTCGGAGTTGCGGCCGCGCGTCGGTTGTGAAGTTGAAGAGTCTTAGGAATCTTGGCGAGGCCGAAGAGTTTTAAGGGTGGTTGTGAATTTGCGGAGTTTTAGGGGTCGTTCTGTAAACACTTATTAGTGAACCCAATCGGGCGGCACGAACTCTACGGCGACCACTTCGCCGTCGGCCGCTCGCGCGTCCTTCAACAGTCGGTAGGTGACGAGGACGGGATTCGAGTGCGTGCGCAGGCCGCACTCAATGCGCCCGCGCACGTCGGCCGTGTAGCTGACGAAGCGAATGCGGTTGAGCGCAGGGCTGCTCAATTTCAAAGTGCCTCGCGGCGTCTCGATGAGGAGCGTGACGCCCGCCGCGTCTTCGCATTCGACGCTCACGAGTTGGCCGCACGCCTGTTGCCCGTCGAAGCGCAGGGGTTTGAACTGCGGGCCGGGCTGCGGCATGTCGCAGGGCTGCGCCTCCTCCGGCGCGGGTGTCACAGCCGCCGCCGCTTCGCCCTCGCGCGCCGTCGCACCGGGCGTGCCGCCCGGAGATGCTCCCACGCCGCCCTTCGAATCGCGCACAGCAGCACCTCCGCCGCTCAGCGAATCGCTCGCCGCGCCCGTCGCGCCCAACGTCGCCGCGCCTTCTCTGCCCGCCGTGGAAGTGTTCGTCGCGGCGTCCGGCGTGATGCTTTGCGCCCTCCTGCGCTCGGCGGCGGCCTGTTCTTCGCTCGTCGCCACTTTTTCGAGCAGCATTTGCGCTTCGGCGCGGGTCGCGGCCGAACGGCGGTCGCGCGCGAGCGGTTCGAGCATCTGCCGCGCGCGTTCGAACTCCGCGCGTCGCGCATGGAGTTGCGCCAGCAACAACTTGAACTCCTGACGGCGCGGCGCGAGCTTGGCGGCGTGGCCGAGGAGCGCGAAGGTCTCGTCCACGCGCGGGCTGCGTTCGAGGTCTACGCGACCCAGCAGCGCGTAGGCTTCGAGGAAGTTGGGCGCGAGTTCGATGGCTTTTTTAAGTTCGGCGCGGATGAGGCGCGTCGTCGCGGCATAGCCCGTCACGGTCTTCTCCGTCTCCAAGCCCTCGCGCAGCAGGAGATCGGCGTAATAAAAATGCGCCAGATGATTCTCCGGGGCGAGCTGGACGGCGCGCTCCAGATGCTCGCGCGCCTCGCCGAGCCGATTTTGTTGGAGCCGCAGCAGGCCGAGCGAACTGTGCGCCGCGCCGAGGGTCGCGTCGAGTCTCAGAGCGCGCGCGAGATATTCTTCGGCGTCGTCGGGGCGGTTCGTGTGCAGGAGCAGGTCGCCGAGCGCCGCCTGTACTTCGGCGTCGGTGAGCGCGCGGCTCTCCAGTTTCGCGTCCGCAGGCACGGGTGCGTCGAAAGCTTCGCTGCGTTCGCCGTAGCGCGCGGAGCGAACGTAGGCCGAGAGCGCGCCCTCCATCTGTCCGAAGTCAACTTTGAACGCCTCCTGGAAACTCTCTTCGACGGGCGTGCCAGCCGATGCGAGTTCGAGGTAGCGCGCCAGTTGCGCCTGTCGCGCGCCGCCCGCGTCGCTCAACAGGTAATGCAGGAACGCCCACGACTGCGCGTAGAAAACGCCGTGCTTGTCCCGCTGTTGATAGTGCGCGGAATGTGCGTCGGCCGACAGAAGCGTCCTGAGCGGCAGGAGACGCTCGCGCGCCAGAGAGTCGAGGCGGTGCGAGAGTTCGCGCCCCAGACGGACGCGCCGCCTGTCCGCGGACAACTCGAACTCGCTGTAATACTGCGCCAGCCCCTCGTTGAACCAGACGGGCGCGCCCGCGTAGTTGTTCCTCACGAGCGCGTGGACGTACTCGTGGAACATGACGGAGAGCGGGTCGCGTCCGCCGCCGACGCTCTGTGAGAGCGTGATGTAATTAACGTCCGGGCTGAACTGAAAGTAACCGGCCACGTCGCGACGCAGGTCGCCGCCATACGTCGGCTTGAAAAACTCGTAGTCGCCGGCGTTCTGAAAGAGGATCACTGTGACGGGGATGGACACGTCAAACCCGTCCTGCGCCTGTAAGCGCGAAAAGATCGCGCGGAGTTCTTCGAGACGCGCGGCGGCGTGGCGCGCCTCGGCCTCGCCCGCGTTGCTGACGACGACGAAATTCTCCGACTTCACCCTCGTCCAGCCCTTCCCCTCCGCGCCCGCGCACAACAGCAGCGACGCGACGACGAGACACACGGCGGCGAAGAGGGGACGAACGGCGCGTGGGGACATCAGCATTTTCATTTGTACTTAAATTTGTACTTAAAGATGCTCGCTTTTGCGAACGGGAACGTGCCCTACCGGCTTGCCCGCCATTATACTCTTCCCCGGCGCGCCGCAAAACTTTCACCACACATTCCCTCTAACTTCTACGGCTCGCGGTTGACATTCGGGCGCACACGCCGGAAGATCAACGGATAATGAAGGGGCAAAACATGAGTGCAGCAGAGACCAATGAAGCGGCGACGGACGCGAAGCCGAAGGTGACGGATTTTGAACTCGCGCAGCAAAGCGCGGCGGGCGACCGCGAGGCGTTCGAGGAGTTGTATCATCGCCACTTCCGGCGCGTCTACGCCCTCTGCCTGCGCATGACGACCAACCCCTCGACCGCCGAAGACCTGACGCAGGAAGTTTTCATACACCTCTTCAACAAGATCGGCTCATTCCGCGGCGACTCGGCCTTCACCACCTGGCTGCACCGCATGACGGTCAACCACGTCTTGATGTACTTTCGCAAGAGCAGCACGCGCTCCGAGTTGTTGACGGCAGAGGGCGAGACGCCCATACAGATCGTGCGCGGCACGGAGAATCAGGACAAGATGCCCATCGTCGACCGCATCGCGCTGGAAAAAGCCATCTCGGAACTGCCGCCCGGCTATCGCGCCGTCTTCGTCCTCCACGACGTGGAAGGTTACGAACACGAGGAGATCGGGCGCATGCTCGGCACCTCGACGGGCACGAGTAAATCGCAACTGCACAAGGCGCGTTTAAAATTAAGAGACCTCATCAGGCGACAGGCCGCGCAAAATTAGCATCTTACGTGCGCCAGAAATTTTAAGACCCCTCCGGGAGAGACCCTCAGATGGAATGTGAAGAAAGTTTAGAACTGCTCAGCGAATACCACGCCGGTGCGCTCGACGAACCGAGGCGGGACGGGGTGCGCGAGCATCTCGGCTGCTGCCCCCCTTGCGAAGACGTCTATCATGACGTCGAAACCATCATCGTCTCGGCCAGTTCGCTCCGTGAAGAAGAAGGCATCTCCTTCCCCGACGAAACGGCCGTCTGGCAGCGCATCCAGTTTTCCTGAAGTTCACGCGCCTCGCCCCGCGCGCCGCCCTCCCGCGACCATTTGCGCGGGATGCGCCCGCGTCCCCGTAACTTTTTTTCGCGCGTGAGCGTTCGCGCTACACCTGAACCGGCGTTTTGTGGAGAAGGCATCGCCCGTGACCCTTTTGTAGTCGTTTTGCCAGCATTTCGTTGGATTTACGCCTCACTTCCCTCACACAAAGCAGTTAATTTCCCCTGCGATAAAACTTTTTAATCTTTTAATTCATCTAACTCGTACTAAGGCGCAGAGCAAGGGGGGTTGCCTCGCACGCCGAAGGAGTTTATGCTACAGGCAACGCGGCTTTATTAAATAGTTTATCGTAGAGGCGACACTTTTCACGCATCGTGCGCTAAAGAGCGGCAGGCGCAGAGGTTAAGGGCAAGTATGATTGAGAAGGACAGAGCGGACGACGGCCTTCGCCCGGTTGGTTTCGGTGGCGGCGACAAATACCTTTCTTTTGACGGGGTGGGCGAGGAGCAGCACGACGACGCCATCTCCACCAGCAAACTCGAAGACGTTTTACAAAAACTCGGCGGCGCAAGCCTGACCGAAGCAGACTCGGACGAACTCCTCATCGAGGAGGTCGCGGCGGTCGCCGCCGACGAGACCGACGACCCGCTCGACGCCGAAGACGAACTCGATCTGTCGGCCGGTGTGGACGACAAATCGAGCGACCCCGTGCGCACCTACCTGCGCCAGATGGGAACCGTGCCGCTGCTGACGCGCGAGCAGGAAGTCTCCATCGCCAAGCGCATCGAACGCGGCCAGAACCGCACGCACAAGTCTCTGGCGCGCTCGCCCATCGCGCTCAATGAACTCTTGCAGATCGGTGAGGACATCGACGCCGGGATGCTCAGCATCCGCGACGTGGTGGCATTCGCAGATCAAGCCGACGTAGCCGACCTCGAAGACAAGACCGAAGAATACCAGCGTTGGACGCTCGAAGGCATCGAGAAGATCAACGTGCTCTTTCAGCATGGCCTGAAGGACTGGGAGAAACTCCGCGCCGAGCAGCAGGTGACGCGCGGCAAGCGCAGCAAGAAATTGATGCGCCTGCGCCGCAAGGTGGCCGGCGCGCGCCTGGAGATCGCGCAGGAGATGAAGCAGCTCACGCTGAAGGACGCGACGCGCCAGCGTCTCATAGACGCCATCGCCGCCGTCCACAAAGATATCCGCACGGCCGAGCGCGAGATCGAGAAGTACACGGAGAAACTCCACGCGAAGCGCATCAAGCCGGAGCAGGAGAAGGATTTCAAGAAGCACATCTCTTCGGCCAAGAAGCGGCTCAAAGAGATCGAGGCCGAGCATCAGGTCTCTATCCTTGAGATCAAACGCTCGCACCAGTCAATCGCGCGCAGCGTCGCCGAGACCATCGAGGCCAAGAGCGAGTTGACGGAAGCGAACCTGCGTCTCGTCGTCTCGATTGCGAAGAAGTACACGAACCGCGGCCTCCAGTTCCTAGACCTCATTCAAGAGGGCAACATCGGCCTCATGCGCGGCGTGGAGAAATTCGACTGGCGGCGCGGCTACAAGTTCTCGACCTATGCGACGTGGTGGATTCGGCAGGCGATCACGCGCGCCATTGCGGATCAGGCGCGCACCATTCGTATCCCCGTCCACATGATCGAGACCATCAACAAACTCGTGCGCACCTCGCGCGCGCTCGTGCAGGAACTCGGGCGCGAGCCGACGAGCGAGGAGATCGCGCAGAAGGTTGACATGCCCGTCTCAAAGGTGCGCAGCGTCTTCAAACTGGCGCAGCAACCCATTTCGCTTGAGACGCCCATCGGCGAAGAGGAAGACTCGCACCTCGGCGACTTCATCGAAGACAAGGGGCGCGTCAATCCGGCCGACTCGGTCGTGGCGGCGAACCTCAGAGAGATCACGGACGAAGTGCTGGCAACGCTCTCGCCGCGCGAAGAGAAAGTGATCAAGATGCGCTACGGCCTCGGCCCCGTCGGCGAGGAGCACACGCTCGAAGAGGTGGGCAAAGACTTCAGCGTCACGCGCGAACGCATTCGCCAGATCGAGGCGAAGGCGCTGCGCAAACTGCGCCATCCCTCGCGCTCGCGCCTCCTGAAAGCCTTCATCGAAGGCGTCCAGCACTAAGAAGCGTCTCACAAACCGTCAAAGAGCGAAGCCACGAAGTTAACTTTATGAGTTAACTTCGCGGCTTCGTTCTTTAACGATTAGATTTATCAGCCACTCGAAGAAACTGTTTGAACGAGTCCCGTCAGGGACGATTGATAATAGCCCGGCACTTGAGTGCCGGGATTGAAGTCGAAATTGCGAGAGAGTCCCGTCAGGGACGATTGAATGTTCATCATGATTCAATCGTCCCTGACGGGACTCTCTGTAAAAGGCACGTTCACGATCCCCAGCGATAAATCGCCGGGCTATTATCAAATGTCCCTGCGGGACAAAAACAGCTTCACTTTTCAAACAGCTTCTAAGGTTTAATCAGGGTTTATTGGCGTTCGCGCCCGCGCCCTGCCCTGCGTTCTTGTTGACGCCCGTCGGCTCGACGTTGGAATTGCCCTTGACGGCCGAGTTGGCGTTGCCCTCGCTCGTGCCGCCGATGCCGGTGTCCTTCGGCCCGATCCCTTCGCGGCTGCCCGTGCTGTTGTGGTTGCCGACGCCCGCCGCGTTCGCGTTGCCGGCGTTAGCGGGCGAGTTGACTCTCTCGGCGGTGCAACCGCCGAAGAGCGTGATGAGTGCGAGCGTGGCGAGCAGCGTGTAAGTGCGTCGCATAGAGTTCCTCCTGTTGGCCGTTTGTGTTGATGACGTAAATGTTCGGGCGCGCCGTCAGCCGTCCGACGCTTGCGCGTCGAGCAACCCGCGGCTCTCCGTGATGTGTACCCCGGCGGCGGCCATCTCTTCGATGGCGCGCGTCGTGTCCCCCGCCTGTACCTCCACGCCGCGACAAGCGTCCACGATGACCGTCGTGTTGAATCCCAGCATCACTGCGTCGAGCGCGGTGTACTTCACGCAGTAGTCCGTGGCGAGTCCGGCGATGAAGACATCCATGACGCCGCGCTCTTTCAGGTAGTCGCCGAGTCCGGTCGCGCGCCGGTGTTCGTTATCGAAGAAGCCGCTGTAGGAATCAATCTCGATGTCCGTGCCCTTCAGGAAGACGCGCGCGAAGCGGCTCGTGTCTAATTCCGCGACGAACTCCGCGCCCGCCGTTCCCTGCACGCAATGCGGCGGCCAGAGCGATGCGAAACTCGAATGTCCCGGCGGATGCCAGTCCTTCGTCGCCACGACCAGCGCGAATTGCTTTTGCAGTTCGTTGACCAGCGGCACGACGCGGTCGCCCTCTTTCACGGCGAGCGAGCCGCCCGGACAAAAATCGTTTTGGATGTCAACGATGACGAGCGCGCTGTGGCTATTGGCGTCCACTTATTCCTGAATCCTTTCATCGGCCTCGCCGTTCAGCACGCGCACCGGCTGTCCGACGGCGAGCCTGCCCGTGCGTATGACGCGCGCGTAGAGGCGCGACTCGCCCGCGTGCTGCTTCTGCGAGATGCGCTTGAACTTCCCGTCGCCGAACGAGCCTCTGATGTTCCGGCACGGGTTGGCGTAAGAGGTGAGTTCGATGACCACTTCATCGCCCAGCGCGAGACGGTGGCCGGGCGCAAGCGTCGCCCAGTCGAGACCCGCGACCGTGACGTTCTCGCCCGTCGACCCCGGATAAATGGGATGGCCTTCGGCCTGAAGTGCCTGAATCACTTCGAGCGAGTAGAGGCAGAGCGCGCGCTGCGGCCCGCCGTGGATGACCGGGTATCGCTGGCGGTCGCCGGAGAGCCCGGTCGGCGTCAGTTGCGCTTCTTCGACGGGCAGTTTGGGAACGCCGCCCGCGGAACAATTCAGTTGGTAGATGTAGCCGTGGCCGGCGGACATGGCAGCGTCAACTCAGGTCTTCTTTTAACTGCTCGGCCGTCTCGTCGTCGCCGATCAAATGGTTCGATTTGTCGCGCGGCAGTTCGGCGGGCTTCTGCCCCGCCGCGCGCTCGGCGACGGCCTCGTGCATCTCCGCGCGATCCCCGTCCTTGCGTTCCCCGTCCTTCTTATCGCGATCCTTGTCCGACATAGTTTCGTCCTCCTGTTGGCTCGTTGAAATTTACTCAAGCGGCGGCGACGCCGCGTTGAACTTCCCGCACGCGCTCGACGAGGCGCGGCAAATCTTCTCTGGTGTAGACGGGGATGCCGTGCGTCACATTCCCGTCGAGCGCGCCCGCGCTCCACGCCTCGAAGCGCGCCCGCGCCGCGCGGCCTTCCCCGCCTTCGTCGAAGAGGTAGAGCGCAGACGTTTTCGAGAGCGCACGACGCGCCGATGGCTTGATCTTGTCTGCGCCCGAAGCGCGCGCCGCCATGAGCATCAAATCAACTTCCACGAACTGCACGAAGCTCGTGCCTTCGATGAGCACGCCCTGCGATTCGACGCGCTCAAGCGCAATCCTGATTCCGCGCTCGACCTGCTTGTCCGTCACGACGACCCAGTGGACGTTCGCCGCCCCGGCGTCCCAGTATCGCCCCGTGTCTTTGCCCGCCGCATAAGTCTCTGCGCGCCCCGAACGAATCAAGGGTTCTTCCGAGAGCAGATGGCTCACGCAACAGGCGTGCGGGTCTTTGCCGCACGAACGATAATGCCCGCGCGTGATCTTGACGGCCTCCCAGCCGGGCGAAAGCGCCCTGAGCAGTTCGCACATCAAAGTGGTTTTGCCCGCGTTCGAGGAAAAGCCCCCGACGCCGACGGTCGTGAAAGTCATAGTCCCTCGGAAAACTCTTTCAAATCCGGTGGAGCCATTATGCAATCGCGCGCCGTCGAAACGGAAGCGCGCGGCGCACCCTCGCGCACCGCCCGTCCGGCCGCCTCGGCCGCACATCCACGCGCCCCCGCTTGGCAACGGGCGCGTTCGCGCTATAGATTAGCCGACTGCAATTATTCGCGCGAACTTGTAGAGACTTTTATGATAGATGACCATGCCGCACATCCCGCCGCGCTCGTACGGCTGATCGGCGAGACGCTCAAGCGACACGGCGGCGACGCCCTGCCCGGCGGCATAAGCCTGGAAGCGGCCGCGCGCGCGTGGCTCGATGCGGGCTTCGCCGACCCGGAAGACGTTGACGACTGGCTCCGTGCGCGCTGCTTCGACCCGCGCCACGCGCAGACGCTCGACGACGCCGGCCTCACGCCCGAACAGGCCGCGCTGCGCACGCGAGCGGGGCGCACCGACTATGAAGAGACGGTCGCCTACAAACTCGCGCACGGCGATCTCACGCTCGAAGAGGCGCGCCGCATCGTCACCAGTGATTTTTGGAATTCTTGAAGGAGTTGGCAGTTCGATGACGAACCAGACACGTCCGCTCACCGTTCTCTGCATCGCCAGTTACGAGAAGGGTCAGGAGTTTATGCGCGAGTGCAAGCGGCAGGGCTGCCGCGTCCTCCTGCTCACGTCCCACAGCATACGCGACGCCGACTGGCCGCATGAGAGCCTCGACGAAATCTTTTACATGCCCGACGATAATCACAGGTGGGTGCTCGAAGACGTGATCAAGAGCGTCTCCTACGTGGCGCGCACAGAAGAGATCGACCGCATCGTCCCGCTCGACGATTTCGATCTGGAGACCGCCGCTGCCCTGCGCGAACACCTGCGCGTTCCCGGCATGGGCGACACCACAACGCGCTACTTCCGCGACAAGCTCGCCATGCGCATGCGTGCGCAGGAGTCGGGCATTGCCGTCCCGGAATTCGCGCACGCCCTCAACTACGAACGCCTGCGCGAATACATGCGTCGCGTGCCCGCGCCGTGGCTCCTGAAGCCGCGCTTCGAGGCTTCGGCCACCGGCATCAAAAAGATCAAGGAGCCGGACGAACTCTGGCCTGCGCTCGACGCGCTCGCCGACCGCCAGTGCTTTCACGTTCTCGAACGCTACGTGCCCGGCGACATCTACCACGTTGACTCCATCGTCTACGAAGGAGAAGTCCTCTTCGCCGCCGTCAATCGCTACGGCCACCCGCCGCTCGACGTGGCACACGGCGGCGGCATCTTCACCACGCGCACCTGCGTGCGGGGCACGGCCGAAGAAGCGGCCTTGCAGGAGATCAACCGGCAGGTGCTTCGCGCGATGCGCCTCCCGCACGGCGTCTCGCACACAGAGTTCATACGCGGGCGCGAGGATGGCAAATTCTATTTTCTCGAAACCGCCGCGCGCGTCGGCGGCGCAAACATCGTGGAACTCGTCGAGGCGGCGACCGGCATCAACCTCTGGCGCGAATGGGCGAAGATCGAGATCGCAGGGGGCAAGCCCGGCGCATACCAACTGCCGCCGCGCCGCGAAGACTACGCCGGCTTGATCGTCTCGCTCGCGCGACAGAAGTACCCGGACACTTCACATTACGACGACCCCGAGATCGTCTGGCGCATGAACAAAGAGTCGCACGTCGGTCTCATCATCATGTCTGAAGACCCCGCGCGCGTCGAGTATTTATTGAACAACTACTCGGAGCGTTTCTACCGCGACTTCCACGCCGTCCACCCGCCGAGCGACCGGCCGACGAGTTAGACGCCGCGAAGTTTTTTGTCCGCGCGTCCACAGTGCGCTCAGTAGATGTTGAAGTTGTATTCGATGGTAGCGTACTGCATCCATAGTTGAGTCCGCGAGAATTCACTCCGGGCGTTCGAGCGGCGGCGCGACGGCGATGAAGTCGTCTGCGAAACGGCGCGCGTAGGCGTCGAGCAACTCGCGTAGGCGCGCGTGGTCGGGCGTGCGCACGACGAGGCCGACGTGGTAAGGCTTGCGCACGCGATGGACGATCTCTGCGTCCGTGTAACGCGAAGTGTCCGGCCACTCCTGTCGCGCGAGCGAAAGCACGATGCCGCCATACTCTTCGTGCGTGGGTTCGACTTCATAGGGGCGCGCGTCGTCGCTCAATTCAAGTTTCGCCCATTCGCGCCAGAGGTTGAGGCCGCTCGCGGCTTCCAGCGCCTCTGCGATGTATGCGCCGCCGACGCGCGCGGCGATTTCGAGGAAATAAAAGTTGCCGTCCTCGCGCCCACGGATGAACTCCGCGTGCGTCGCGCCGCGCACGAGGCCGAGGGCGGAGACGACCTGCTGGTTAATCCCCAACAGCGTGCGCCGGTCTTCGCCCGTTCGTTCAATCGAATGAGAGATGAAGACGCCGCCTTCGTGCGCGACGTTCATCGGCGGCCGTCCGTACATGCTGACCCCTGCGAACAGCACTCTGCCGCCGGAGACGATCGAATCGACGTGATAGACCTCGCCCGCGATGAAGCGTTCGAGCAGGTAAAAGAAGGACTGTTCGTTGAGCCGCGCGCGTGCGTCGAGCGCATCAATGGCGCGCCAGACCTGCTCGGCTTCGTACACTTTCTTGATGCCGATGGCCGACACGTCCGTGCGCGGCTTCAAGACCCACGGCGCGGGCACGCGACGCATGAACTCCTGCAACTCGCCATAGTTGAGCACGTGAACGAAATCCGGCACGCTGATGCCTGCGGCCTCGGCCGTGTCGCGCATCGCCAGTTTGTCGCGGAACCGGCGAGCCTCCGCGCTCGTCATGCCGGGCAGCCGCAGGTGTTCGCGGATCAGTCCCGCCGTGATCACGTCAAACTCTTCGAGCGCGACGACGCGCGCGAGTTTATGCCTGCGCGCGATCTGCGTGACGGCGTAGATGAAATGGTCGGGCGCGGCGTCGTTCGGCAGGGTGAGGAATTCGTCAATCGAGTCGTGCGGCCATTCCTCCGCGCGCCACTTCTCTTTCGTGACGAGAAAGACGCGGCAGTTCTGTCGCTTGCACTCGCGCAGAAACTCCACGCCTTTGAAATAACTGGCGAGGCAGACGACGTTGCGGGGAGATGTGTCGGTCACGTGCGATTCTCTCGTTCAGGTGCCGGCGCTCGTAAAAGCGTCGGGATTTACGCTCTCTGGAATTACTGGCGAGCAGTATATAACGGGCGTGCGCCGGGAAAAACTTCGGGGCGATCCGCTTTTGCAAGGAAAGCTTTCACCAGCAGGGGCGCGGAGAAGAGGTTTTTTTGTTGCATATTTGCTTTAACCTATATACTGTGGCTTTGCTCAAATCGGCTTTACTCCTGCTGACACTATCCTCAAATTCTGTCAGCCTCACACTCTTCTCTGACTCACAAAGGAAACTCACTCTATAAGAAAACTATATTTGACTTCAGTCCTTACTGTTCTTCTTGGACTGATTGCAGTAACCGTGTTGTTGCTCATCAATCCTGCTCCTGCCTTAGCCTGGATTGATGAGCCAATAGTAGCGGACGGTTCAGCGGTCTGTGGCGGCGGCTGGAAGGTGAAGTGTCCGGGGAACGGCACTGCTACTACTTGCAGTTGCACAGACTATGATGGATGTACCGCAACTTTTGCAGACGGTTCAACCAGAACTGCTAAGTGTAGTGATTTCGCCAATGAGTAACACATCTCTCTGGCGGCTGAAGCTGATCGTTCCGCGTTGAAATATTAAAGGCTGCCTTGTCATCGATAAGATAAAGAACATTATCGATGACAAGGCAATCTTCGTCGTGTTCTTAAAGAGGAGAAGATATGTTGAAGTGTCTCTTGGCTTGCTGCTTGTGTTTAGCCTACGTTCCTTTAAGTTTCTCTCAACAACCGACGCCTAATAATGAACAACTATTAAATGAGCGCGTCGGCCATGCACTAATTAGCTTATCCGACAACATCAAGAAAATTGAGGAGCCTGCATTCCGCGTCTTTTTGAGAACCCGCCTGGCAAAATTTCTCTGGGGTAAAGGGGCGAGTGATGCTGCCGGAAAAGCCGAAGTAATCGCAGCGGAAGCAGTAACGGATTTTCAGGCACATCAGGCCGGCATGCCTCCACTCTCTGCCGGATTGTTCCGCAAAGAGTTATTGGCGGTGCTTCAACTTCACGCTCCCAAGTTAGCCGCTGAACTTACAAAAGAAGGTGGGACGGTGAAGCCTCCTGATGATTTGAGTATGGCTAATGACCTGCTGACCGGTAAAGATGGGTCAGCGAAAGCTATAGAAATCGTGCGCCGCAGTATTCAGCAAACTGATGGCACTACGGTTTCCAGAATTAACTCTTTTTTTAAGCGCCTTGATGAAATTCAGCCGTCTGAAACGACCCGGTTACTTGGGGAAGTAATGTCAGCCGCTGAGAACGAACCAAACGGCTATTCGGTCACATCTCTTTTTATTTTAGCTAATAACTATCTGCATAGGTCATCAACTCCGCGCGAGCTAACAGCGCGATTTTTAACTGTTCTAATCAAAAAAACCAATAATGGCGCGGCGCTGCCCCCACAGGAACAGATGTATGCCTATAACTTGTTGAAGTTTGCCTTGCCAGTCGTACAAAACCTGATTCCTTCTCTCTACGCGCAGGCCGGGGTACAGATGACGAATCTCGCCTCTCTCAGAACAGGAGACAACCATGACGATGTAGATGCCAGAATCAGAGACAGCCGCAATCCATTGGAGCAAATGATTACTGAAGCCAAAGCAACCAATAATGCAGTTCTTAAAAAGAGACTTCTCGCGCGCGCGGCGGAGATGGCATTGGAACAGGGGAAATTGGAGTTGGCACTTGAGATTATTTCAAGTATGGAAATCGCGGATAAAGAATATCGCGACCAATTCCTCGCGCAAGTTGTGAGCGCTGCCGTTAAGCAGAAGAACCTGACCCTTGCCGATGCGGCAGCTTCCAAAATCGACTCGAAGTTGAGGCGCGCATTTGTTATGCAGAGCATCGCGCTCTATGTATTCGGTTCTGAAGACCCCGGAAGCGCGGGAGAGCGACTTGTTGATGCCGCAGAACTAATCAACGCCACAGATAATGATATAGAAAAAGCAACCGCACTTTTCAGAAGCATTCCGGTGGTCTCAAAAATTGATAAACAGATGGCACTCGAAACTATCGGGGCGGCGGTTAAAGTCGTTAACAATCTTCCGGTGTCGCGGTCTGCCGAGAAACC
>DASVPS010000064.1:0-20226 GCA_036389555.1 Pyrinomonadaceae bacterium | reverse complement strand
CATGGCGGTCGAGACGGGCGTGAGCGTCGTCCCCGTGGCGATCAAACACACGGACAAGTTGATGGGCAAGGGCGAGGGCACGGCGCGCCCCGGCACGATTGAAATGGTCATCCTCGCGCCGGTCGAAACCCGTGCACTCTCGACGGACGAAGACGTGAGACGCCTCACGACAGAGGTGCGCGCGCGGGTGGCGGAAGAGTTGGAACGGTAGTGAGCGAAAAGGTGGAACGTCGAAAGGCCGTCGAAAAGCAGTTAGCTTCTCGACGGCCTTCGAGCTTAAATTTGTGGCTGACGACGATTAGGGTTTCTTCGGCGTCGGCGTGGGCGAAGCGTCCGGGATGATGTCCTGACCTTCGTCAATAACTTTCACCTTGGCGCGCGGCCGCGCGAAGTCTGTGAAGGTGATCTTCATGCGTAAGTGGACGACTGCGCCGTTGTCGAAAATCAGTTCCTCGTCGGCGTAGGTGAAAGTCGGGAACCAGAACTTGCCGTCAATCTGTTCGCGATAAGTCTCGAAAGTCGGATAGCGCGTGTTCTTCTTTTCGGGCACGCCCTTGCCCCGCACCTTCACGATCTGCAAATCCTGATCGTCAACCCAGATGCGCCCCTTGAAGAAACGCTCCTTCGTCTTCTTCGGGTCGGGCATCACCTTCGGCTCCACGTCGAAGACGTACAAATTCAACTCGTCAATCTTCTCTTTGCCGACGTAATTGATGTTGTAGAGGTTGATCTTGGAGGGTTCGAGCGCAAAGGTCTGCACGCCGCTCAGGTCTTCCAAATCTTCCGCCGAGAGTTCGATTTCGGTGAGGGTCGGGATCGGGAACAACTCGATCTTCTCGTAGCGCTTGCCCGAATCGTCGAAGACGAAACGCGAGATGCGGCGATACTCGCCCGAAATCTGCCCGCCCATCCCGATGGTCTGCACGACGGCCTCGCGCTTGAAACTGTACTGATTGAGCGCGGTGCGAAACGTCGCCTCTTTGGTCGTGAACTCGCGGATGATGCGTTCGACATCGACACCCGCGGGCGAGGCCGACGGCGCGCTCGTCGAGGCCGATGAAACCTGCTGCGCCGTCGCGGGCAGCGAAGCGGCGGCCGTCAACACGAGAGCCGCCAGCACGGGGAACAACAAACGAGAGATTTTCATAAATTTTCTCTGAGGAAACTGTGCCAGATTAAACGCCGCCCGCCGCTCGAAGAGAGCCGAGCGACCCCTTTGTGAAAGTTTAAGATGCACCCGCCCCGGCCAGTGTTGCCAGCGGAAAGTAAGCAGTGAGCAGTAAGCAGTGAGCAGTGAGCAGTAGGAAAACAGGTTTTTACTGCTTACTGCTTACTGCTCACTGCTTACTTTTTACTGTACGAATTCGACCTTGACGCGGTGCGGGATGATGCCGCGCTCCGCGCCCTCGTCGAGGAGGCGTTGGACGGCGGTGCGCCCGCGCTCTGTGTAGTCGAGCGTCAATTCGTTGACCCACATGCCGACGAAGCGGTCGGCCAGTTCCGGCTCCATGTCGCGTGCGAACTGCATCGCGTATTCGAGTGCGTCGGCGCGGTTGTCGAGCGAGTAACGGATGCTGTCGTGGAGGCATTTCGAGACCTGCGAGATCGTCTCTGCGCCGAGGTCGCGGCGGATGACGTTGCCGCCCATCGGCAGCGGCAGCCCCGTGCGCTCGTGCCACCACTCGCCGAGGTCTAAGACCTTGTGCAGGCCGAGCGACTGGTAGAAAAGCTGCCCTTCGTGGATGAGCAGCCCGGCCTCACAGCGCCCCTCCTGCACCGCCTCGATGATCTTGTCGAAGGGCACGACCTCGTATTGGAAACCGGGCGTGTGGATGCTCAGGGCGAGGAACGCGCTCGTCAGCTTACCGGGCACGGCGACCTTCAGCGAAGCGATCTCTTCCGGCTTGACCTTCTCGCGCGAGACGACGATGGGGCCGTAGTTGTCGCCGATGCTCGCGCCGTGCGGCAAGAGCGCATACCTGTCCGCGATGTAGGCGTAGGCGTGAAAGCTGATGGCCGTCACGTCGTAGACGCCGCGCATGGCCTTCTCATTCAAACTCTGTATGTCTTCGAGGACGTGTGTGAAACGCAGGCTTCCGGTGTCGAGTTTGTTGGTGGCGAGGCCGTAGAACATGAAGGCGTCGTCGGAATCGGGCGAGTGCGCGACGGTGATGGTTTGTGTGCTCATAAGTGTGAATATTATTGCTCCGGTGAACTTTCCGAATCGGGATGTCTTTCCTCCGCCTGACGAAGCAGCCGGAAGCGATTTTTATCGAACAGGTAATAATAGGCGGTGTAGCTGCCGCGGCCGTCGTAATAAGAGCGTGTGAGCACGAGCAGTTTGCTGTCGGGGCGAAAATTCGGGTGCGGGGTTGCGGCGTCCTCCGGCGAACCGGGAATGTCCGTGTATTCGAGCGGCGGCCAGTAGACCCTGCCCGTTTTGGCGTCAACGACAGCCACCTGCGCACAGCCCGTGCCGCATCCCCAGAAGACGACCGTGTAGTGACCGGCGAAGTTCACTCCCGCGCGAGAATCTTCTCTGAGCCTGCTGCGAAACCTACGCGCCCGCTTGCTGTCCAGAACGACCGGCGCGATGCGACCTTTGTAAATTTCCTTCACCGGGTAATCGCTGAAACGCGGCGACTCGCCTGTCGTCGCCCTCGCGCCCGTCGCATTTGTGCTGTTCGCGCGGGCGCGTTTCTGCGGATGAGCGTCGGCGGCCAATGCCAATGTCAACGCCGCCGCGAACATTATCAGCGCATCGCTCCCTATCGCGCGAAAGCGTAAGTTAAAACTTCTCTTCATGGTCACAAAAGTTTCGGCGGCGCAAAAAAGTTTCACTGTCTCAAACAAGGTTCGCCGTCGCGCAGTTCACATTGATTTCTCGTCAGGCCGGGTCACGAGAGTTGACCGGAATAGAGCACCGCCTCGTATTCGATGGAGACCGTGCCGTCTCGCTGGTGCGCGTCGAAGGCGCGACGCAGCGCATCGAACATCGGCTCGTGATTCGGATGCCCCGCAAGCGGCACGTATGAGGCCGACAGCCAGCGGCCGCGCAAGGCTTCATAATCCAAAATCTGCTCGTGCGCGAAACTCCGCGTACCGTAGCCGCGCGGAAACACTGCCGCCATCAACTCCGCGCCGGGATTGTCTGCGGCGACGCGCTCGTAATCAGTCCCGTAGGCGCGCAGGATATGTTCGAGTTCGCGCAGGAATGGCGTCGAGTCAACCCGGCGCATGTTCCACAGCAGCACCGCCCACCCGCCCGGCTTCAGGATGCGCGCGAATTCCGCACGCGCGCCCGCGGCGTCGAACCAGTGGAACGCCTGCGCCGCCGTGACGAAATCGACGCACGCGGCGGGAAGCGTGGTCGCCTCCGCCGTGCCGTTGACGCTCTTGAAGTTGGGAAACTCGCCGAGAGAGTTTTCCGCGGCGGCGCGCATCGCCTCGTTCGGTTCGACGGCATAGACCGTCTGACAGCCGCCCTCGCGCAATAACATCTCCGTCCAGATGCCCGTGCCCGCTCCGACATCGGCGACGACCGACGACGCGCCCAAGCCCAACTCCGCACGCATGAACTCCACGGCCTCCGCCGGATACTTCGGGCGGTAGGCGGCATAGTTCGACGCGCGATTGGTAAACCGTTTCGTCGGCTCTGTGTCGAATGGTGTTCCGGCCTTTCTCATAGGTAATCGCGTATCGCCTCAAGTTGGCCGAGCGCCGCATCCGTCCACAGAACTCTCATTGGCGCAAACCAAACCGCACATACACCGTTTCAATGTCTGACACACGGCCTTCGCGGCTGTCTTCAAGCCCGGACTCAATAGCCTGGCGCACATAGATTTCGTGCATCAGGTCGTCCCAGGTAGCATCGTCAGGCAATCGCTCAACCAAACGGCGCGCTTCATCTTTTACTTTTTCCGCTTCCATTGAAATTTACTCCTTATTCATCACTGTCATTAAAACAGCGCAATACGGAAGGCTAAACTGATAACAACTCCGCCACCGGACGGTAGAGCGTGTCGCGCTCGACGGCCTCGAAGCCGGCGTCTGCGATGAGCGCGGCGATTTCATTCTTGTGCATCTTCACTTCGTTGTTCGACTCGACCGAGTAGCTTTCGGTGAGTTCGCCGCCTTCGGTGATTGTGCCGTCGAGGTCGTTCGCGCCGTAGTGCAGCGCGACCTGTGCGAGTCGCTTGCCGAGCATCACCCAGTAGGCTTTGATGTGCGCGAAGTTGTCGAGCATGAGACGCGAGACGGCGATGGTCTTCAGCGAATCAACGCCCGACGGCCCCGGACACTCCGAGAGCTTCGTGCCTTCGGGGTAGAAGGCGAGCGGGATGAAGCACTGGAAGCCGCCCGACGCATCCTGCTGCTCGCGCAGGCGGACGAGATGATCCACGCGGTCTTCGATGGATTCGATGTGACCGTAGAGCATCGTCGCGTTCGTGCGCAAACCGGCGGCGTGGACTTTGCCGGAGAGCGCGAGCCAGCGTTCGGCGTCGGTCTTGTGTGCGCAAATGCGCGAGCGCGTCGGCTCGCGGAAAATCTCCGCGCCGCCGCCGGGGCACGAATCCATCCCCGCCTCTTTCAAACGCTCGATCACGTCCTCGTCGCGCATCTTGTAGAAGTCGGCCATGTGGTCGAGTTCGACCATCGTGAAGGCTTTCAGGTGCAGCCGCGGGTAAGCGCGCTTGAGGCTCGCCAGTAAGTCCATGTAGTACTTGAAGGGCAGCTTCGTGTTCAACCCGCCGACGATGTGCAACTCCGTCGCGCCTTCGGCGACCGCCTTGCCCGCAATCTGGATCGCCTCTTCGACGTTGTGCGTGTAGGCGTCGGGCATGCGCGGCGTGCGGTAGAAGCCGCAGAACTTGCAATCGGCGTAGCACACGTTCGTGTAGTTGAAATGCCGGTTGACGTTGAAGTACGTGCGCCGCCCGTGCAGGCGACGGCGGACGCTATCGGCCAGTTTCGCGAGCGCGCCCAGATCGTCGGTCGCGTACAAATCCAGCCCCTCTTCGAAAGAGAGGCGCGCGCCCGCTTCCACCTTCGCGGCGATGCTATTCAGTTTCGGGTCGTGTGAAAAATTCATGTTCATTATTTCGATCTATCAATCCCAGATTTCCTGCAACGCCAACTCCAGACCACGCAGCAACGGCTCACCGGAGATCGCACGCGGGTCGTCCAACTGCTCGACAGCCGCGCCGGGGCGGTAGACGTAGACCCGTCGCTCCAGAGGGTCAATGAGCCAGCCGAGTTGAGCGCCGTTAGCCATGTACTCAGCCATCTTCTCCCGAAGGTTTTTGAGCGTGTCCGTGCGCGAACGCAACTCCACGACGAAGTCTGGACAGAGCGGGGGAAAGCGTTCCTGTTCCTCTTCCGTCAGCGCGTCCCATCTTTCGTTGCTGACCCACGCGAAATCCGGCGAACGCTTCGCCCCATTGGGCAGCGCGAAAACGGTTGATGAATCGAACGCCTGACCTGTTCCGTCTTTCTCTGTCCATGTTCCGAGTCGCACGTTCAATTTAGAATTACGTTTGCCAGTTTTTCCGCCGGTCGGAGGCATGATGATGAGGTCTCCTTCGCTGGTGAGTTCGAGGCTCAGGTCAGGATTGAGTTGACACAATTCGTAGAACTCTTGTTCGCTCATTTTCTTCAGGACTGGGCTGAAGTGGAGCACGAGCGGTTCGCGTTCGGCGTTGGTTGAGGTGTTTGTGCTCATAAGTTTCTACCTTAAGCTCGACGGTCAAATTGAATCCGCAACCTCACACCTTCGCGAAGAAGATCGCGCCGCCGAAGGTGATGAAGAGGATCACGCTGACGAAGGCGTTCGTCGTGAAGAACGCGGCGTTCAGGCGGCTGAGATCGTCTGCGCGCACGAGCGAGTGTTGATAGACGAGCAGCGCGCCGGTCGCGACGACGCCGAAGAGTGCGAGCGCGCCGGGCGTCGCCGTCAGGTAGAGCGCGACGAGCGCGGCGAACGCACAGGCGTGAAGCAGGCGCGAAATCCAGAGTGCGGTCGGGATGCCGACGCGCGCAGGGATCGAGCGCAAGCCCGCACGCCGGTCGAAGTCGTAATCCTGACAGGCGTAGAGCACGTCGAACCCGGCCGTCCAGAGCAGCACGACGAGCGAGAGCAGGAGCGGCACGGGACTGTCAATCGCGCCCCGCACGGCGATCCACGCGCCCGTCGGCGCGATAGCCAGACACCAGCCGAGCGCGAGGTGCGAGAGCGACGTGAAACGCTTCGTATATGAATAGAGCAACACGCTGGCGAGCGCGACGGGCGCGAGCATGAGCGTCAGGCGATTCAACATCGCCGCCGCCACGAAAAAGAGCGCGGCCGCCGCAAGCGTGAATGCCCACGCAAACTTCACAGAGAGCAGCCCGGCCGGGATCGCGCGCCCGCTCGTGCGCGGGTTGGCCGCGTCGTACCTGTGGTCGGCGATGCGGTTGAAGGCCATCGCGCTGGAGCGCGCGCCCACCATTGCCACCGTGATCCAGAGCAACTGCCACAGGGGCGGCAGCCCCCGCGCCGCGAGCACCGCGCCGAGCAGTGCGAAGGGCAGCGCAAAGAGCGTGTGCTCGATCTTGATCATTTCGAGCGTCGTGCAGATGCTCCGCGCGGTCGTGTTGGTTAAAGGGGAAGTCATCGAACTCGTTCGCTCGTTTCAGTCGCCATCGACGGCGACCGCAGCGTTCGTCATCGTCGTCGGGTCGCCCTGCCACTCGGTGCGCCGCGAATGGGGCACGCCGAATTGATCGAGCAGGCGGAAGACCAGATGATCGACCAACTCTTCGATGCTCTGCGGGCGGTGATAGAAGCCCGGACTGGCGGGCAGAATGCGCGCCCCTGCGCGCGAGAGGCGCAGCATGTTCTCTAGATGAATCTCGTTGTAGGGCGACTCGCGCGGCACGATGACGAGTTTACGCCCCTCCTTCAGGGTCACGTCGGCCGCGCGGTGGATCAGGTTTGTGCCTGCGCCCGAAGCGATTGCGCCGAGCGTGCCCATCGAACACGGGATGATCAACATGCCGGCCTGCGGGTGCGAGCCGGAAGCGGGCGTCGCCGCCATGTTGTCGAGACGATGCACGCGGATCAATTTCGACTCTGGCGCAAGCCCGACCCATTCGTTGACGGCGCGCGCGTCGCCGCCCTGCAGGTTTGCGCCGAGTTCGACGCGCGCGACAATTTGCGCCGCCTCCGACATGATCAAATTGATCCGCTCGACCACGCCGCTCGACGCCAGATGGATCAGCGTGCGGTGCGCATAAAGCGCGCCCGAAGCTCCCGTAATGGCAACCGTCAATTCCATAAGTCGTGCCGCGCCGCAAGCGTTAGAATTTCACACCGCGCGGAAAAATGAATGGTAAAGCAAAAGCGCGCCGATGGCTAACGCCACGAAGCCGGCCGCCATGTATTGCCGGTGGGCGTTTGCGCCCGACGGAATCATCCGCTCGGCCTGACCCGGAATGAGCGCGTAAGAGGCGCTCTTGAGCGTCATGCCCCAACCGCAGACGGTGACGATGACGGGCAGGTCGAACACCCACACGTTATGCCCGAGCACGATCAGGAGGCCGAGCGGGAAGGTAAACATGGCGATGATGATTCCGGCCACGCCCGTCTGTTTCAAACGCAGAAAGAAGTCGCGCCACTGTCGCGCCATGGCGATGTGCGACAGACCGACGGCGAGCAAGGTGATCGCAAAATATCGTTCGATGAAAAGCGCCACGACTTCCTCCTTTGTTAAGATAGAGAGCGTTACCTCAGGTTTAATGTCACGACCCGAAGTTTACACTACACGCCGCAAGTCCCCTTGAGCCGGCGTGCGGAATGCGGGGCGTGCGTATCGGGCGGCGCGCGGCAAATTGCGAACGCGCGAGCGTTCGATGCTAGAATGCCGTGCATGCTTCGACGGCCTGATCGATTTACGACAAGATGAATTTACGCGAAATAGAACAACTGCTGCACGCACACCGGACGGGCGAGATGGAGACGGCCGAGGCGGCGCGCCGCCTCGCCAATCTTCATTACGAAGACATAGAGCACACGCGCATCGACCACGCGCGCGCGACGCGGCAGGGTTTCCCCGAAGTAGTCTTCGGGGCGGGGAAGTCGCGCACGCAAATCTGCGAGATCGTCGAACGCCTCGTGGCACGCTCGCCGAACGTCCTCGTCACGCGCACGGACGCAGAGACCTACGGCGAAGTGCGCAACGTCGCGACCGACGCCGAGTGGCACGCGGCGGCGCGCATGATTCGCATCAGGCGCGACCGGACGGAACAGGGCGTGGGCGAAGTGGGCATCGTGACGGCCGGGACGAGCGACATCCCCGTGGCCGAAGAGGCCGCGTTGACGGCCGAAGCGATGGGCAATCGCGTGGCGCGCATCTGGGATGCGGGCGTGGCGGGCATTCATCGTCTCTTCGCCGAACGCGAACGCCTGCTCGGCTTTCGCGTCATCGTCGTCGCGGCGGGGATGGAGGGCGCTTTGCCTTCGGTCGTCGGCGGGTTGGTCTCGGTGCCGGTCATCGCCGTGCCGACGAGCATCGGCTACGGCGCGTCGTTCGGCGGCGCTGCCGCGCTGCTCGGCATGCTCAACTCCTGCGCCTCAAACGTCACGGTCGTCAACATCGACAACGGCTTCGGCGCGGGCTTCGTCGCCAGCCTGATCAATCGCAAGTGGAACGACAAAGAAGTGTTGAGTGTTGAGTGATGAGTTATGAGTAAAAAGACAAACCGCCGTCGCTTATCACTCATCACACATCACTCATTACTCATCACTCTCGTCATCGCATTGGCGATGGCGAGCGCGGGTTGCGGCGCACGGCGCACGCCCGACCTCGAACGCATCTTCGCCCCGGCGCGCGCGCGCAAGAACAAGATTCCCGTCATCGTCATCCCCGGCATACTCGGCTCACAACTGATGAACCGCCGCACGCGCGAGATCGTCTGGCCTTCGGCGTTTCGTTCCTCGACCGACGGCCTGAGTTTGCCGACGACGCCCGACCTCGCCTCGAATCGCGACGAACTCGTCGCCGAGCGCATCGTCGAGACGGCGAAACTCGCGCGCCTCGCACCCGACATTTACGTCTACTACGAACTCCTGAACGCCCTGCGTCGCTTCGGCAACTACCGCGACGGCGACTGGGACAACCCGCCTGCGGACGGCGACCGCGACACCTTCTACGTCTTCCCTTACGATTGGCGGCGCGATAACGTCGAGTCGGCGCAACTGTTCTACCGCCGCGTCGAGGAGTTGAAACAAAAACTGGGACGCCCCGATTTGCGCTTCAACATCGTCGCGCATTCGATGGGCGGCCTCGTCTCGCGCTATGCGGCGATGTACGGCGATGCCGATTTGCCCGCGGGCGACGCCGCGCCGCAGCCCACCTGGGCGGGCGCGCGCCACATCAAAAAAATCTTCATGTTCGGCACGCCCAACGAGGGCACGATGGAGGCCTTCGCCACGCTTCTCGAAGGCTATTCGATCAACGAAGGCTTGCGCCGCCGCATCCGCCTGCTCAACAAGCTCTCGCGCGAAGACGCCGTCACGATCCCTTCGATCTTCCAACTGCTCCCGCACCCGGAAGCCGTACGCTTTCTCGATCAAAACCTCGCGCCGCTCGAACTTGATTTTTACGACCCTGAGGTGTGGCGCAAGTACAAGTGGTCGCCGATCAACGACGAAGAGTTTCGCGAACGCTACCGGCTGGGCAAGGTGCGCGACGAGGAAGGCGCGCCCCACCGCGCCACGCTCGCCGAACTCGACGCCTACTTCGCCGCCGCCCTCACGCGCGCACGCCGCTTCCACGCCGCCCTCGATGCCTACGCGCCTGCCGACGCGGCCGAGCCGCCCCCGGTCGCGCTCTATGTCTTCGGCGGCGACTGCGAAGAGACCCTGAACGCGCCCGTCATCCTGCGCGACGAACGGCGCGGGCGTTGGCTCACTCTCACCGAGCCGCGCGAGTTGCGCAACTCGCAGGGGCGCAAGATCAAACGCAGAGAGGTCATCCGCGCCATGTACGAACCCGGCGACGGGCGCGTCACGCGCCGCTCGCTTCTCGGCGAGCGGCTCGACGCGCCGCGCCGCAGCCCGTTCTTCAACACGCCGCTCCCCATCGCCTACGCCGTCTTCGCCTGCGACCTCCACAGCGAACTCCAAAACAACAAGACGCTGCAAGACAACGCCCTCACCCTGTTGATTAACGAAGTGATGAACTAGGAAAGACGTAAATCGTGAATCGTAAATCGTAAATAGAAAAAACTGGATTTCTCTATTCACGATTTACGATTCACCATTTACGTCTTTTAGTTAATTGGCGAGCGCGAGTTGCTGTACGCGCGCGACCACCTCCGCGAGGCTCACGTCGGTTGATTCTTTCGTTGCGCGGTCGAATAGTTCGACCGTGCCTTCCGTGGTTTTCTTGCCGACGGTGATGCGGTAGGGAATGCCTATGAGGTCTGCGTCTTTGAACTTGACGCCGGCGCGTTCGTCTCGGTCGTCGAGCAGGACTTCGAGACCGGCGGCGCGCAGCTCTCGGTAGAGTTGCTCGCCCGCCTCTTTCAACTCCGGCTGCTTGATGTTGGTGACGGTGACCACCACGTCGAAGGGCGCGATGCGGCGCGGCCAGATGATGCCGTCCGCGTCGTGGTGGAGTTCGATGGCGGCGGCCATGATGCGCTCGATGCCTATGCCGTAGCTGCCCATCACGACGGGCACTTCCTTGCCGTTCTGGTCGAGCACCGTCGCGTTCATAGACTTGGAATACTTCGTGCCGAGTTTGAAGATGTGGCCGATTTCGAGCGACTTCGAGACTTCCAGCGCGCCCGCCTCGCAATTCGGGCAACGCTCGCCGGACTGCACCGTGCGCAGGTCAGTCCAGAGATCAACCGGAATGTCGCGCGCGATGTTGACGCCGCGCAGGTGGTGCTCGTCTTTGTTCGCGCCCGTCGTCATGTTGCTGCGATCCTTCAACGCATGATCGGCGACGATGCGCAGTTCGCGCCCCGCCGACTTCGCCCTCTGCTTCATGCCGACGCCGCCTAAGCTACCTGCGCCCGCGCCCATCAGTTCGCGTATCTCTTCGGGGTGCGCGGGGCGCACTTCGGTCGCGCCGAGCGCGTCTGCCAGTTTCGTCTCGTGGAGTTGGTGATCGCCGCGCAGGAGCGCGAGGACGGGTTGCGGCTCTCCGGTCTCGTTCGTGGCGACGTAGACGAGCGTCTTGATCTGGCGGTCTGCGGTCGCGCCGCCGGGGAATGAGATCAAATCCTCAATCGTGCGCACGCCCGGCGTGGGAAATTCTTCGGGCGCGTCGCCCGCGGATGGTTCGTCTATGACGATGGTCAGTTGCGAAATGGCTTTCTCTAAATTCGCCGCATAGCCGCAGGCGTCGCACGTCGCGATCAAATCTTCGCCCGCGTCGGTTTTGACCATGAACTCGCTCGACGCAGAGCCGCCCATCGCGCCCGATGAGGCTTCGACGATTGAGAACTTGAGGCCGCAGCGTGTGAAGATTTTGATGTAAGCCTCGCGCTGATCTTCAAACGACTTGTCCAAGCCCGCCTGATCAACGTCGAACGAGTAGGCGTCCTTCATGATGAACTGCCGGACGCGAAGCACCCCGGACTTGGGGCGCGCCTCGTCGCGAAACTTCGTCTGTATCTGATACCAGATTTGCGGCAGTTGCTTGTAGGAGCGCAGTTCGTGGCGGGCGATGCCGGTGAAGACTTCCTCGTGCGTCATGCCGAGGCAGAGGTCTGCGCCTTTGCGATCCTTGAGGCGAAACATGTTGTCGCCCATCACTGCCCAGCGCCCGGTCTCCTCCCAGATTTCGCGCGGGTTTAAGGCGGGGAGGAAAAACTCCTGCCCGCCGATGGCGTCCATCTCCTCGCGCACGACGCGCATGATGCGGCGCATGACGAGCCAGGAGAGCGGGAGATAGGAATAGATGCCCGCGGCGAGTTGGCGTACCATGCCCGCGCGGAGCAAGAGGCGGTGCGAGACGACTTCGGCATCGGCCGGGACTTCGCGCAAAGTGGGGATGAAAAAGTTTGACCAGCGCATGAAAGTTGTTTTCCAGTCTCCTTGTCGAAAAAGTGCGACGCTTAGGTGAACGGGCATTGTCGCGCAAGCCGCGCGCGCAAAGCAAACGTCCGCGCCCGACAGGGCTTGCCGGATGCACGCGCGGGCGGCGACAATGGCGCGCCGTAGGGCGTGAACACGGATGACCAACTCGCAGATTAACTCGATGACAAACCTTCGCTCATACCTGACGACCGAGAACGTGATGCTCTTCGCGTTCATCCTTTTGGCCGAAGCCGCGAACGGGATTTTCATCACCACGCCGGCCGAGCCTCCCGCCGGTTTCGATGAGTTGAGAAGTTTCGGCTACCTTTACATCGTCGGCTACTGGCTGCAAGTTGACAACCGCCGCCACGCCTTCAAGTGGCCTTACTGCCGCGGAATTTTTCTATACCTCGCCGGTCTCATCTTAGTCCCTTATTACCTCTTCAAAACGCGCGGCATGCGAGCCTTCCTAACGCTCGTCATCTTCGCCGGTATGTATGCGGTTTCAACGTTAATCGGCGAACTCGCCGCCACCCTCTTAATCGCGTCGCGTTTCGACTGACGCCCAAGTCTGCGCCGCTGTGACGGGCGGGGAGTATCTAAGGTAGGCTTAACGCATGAGCGAAAAACTGCGAGTGGTTTTTAACAGCCCGCAATGCGGCTGGATGTCGTTCGAGTTGAGGGCGGGCGAACAAAGTTTGATCGACGCCGCCGCCTCCATGCCCTACGATTCGTTACGTGATCTCATCCGCGCGCTGTCCACGCTCCTCGCGGGCGACGCGGAGTTGACGGTCAAGTGGGCGTACGAGCCTGACGAGGCGGACTTTAATTTTAAGGCGAGCGGCGAACGAGCCGAGTTGGAAGTTAAGTGGTACCAAAACCAACTCCGGCTCGAAGGCACGGGCGAGCGCGTGTTCTTATTTGAAGGCTCAAGGCTCGACCTGTGTTATCCCTTCTGGAAGGCTTTGCGCGATATGCAGAGCGATACGGAGGTGGACGAATTCGCACGCAACTGGGGGCGTGAATTCCCCGAATCGGAGATGAAGCAGTTGACCGAAGACATCGAAACGTATCAGCACGAACAGGCGCGGAGCACGAACCTGTCCGCACCCTGAGGTTCGTTTGCGCCGCCGCGAAATGGTGATGTAACATCCGCACGCAAGCAAACAGTTTTCATCAAACAAGAGACCCGTACCTCCGAGGAGAGAACCCATGACCGACCGCCGCCGCCACAACGCGCCGCTCGCCGAAGTTGATCCAGACATCAGCCGTGCCATCGATAACGAAGTCGCGCGTCAGGCCGAGGGGCTTGAACTCATCGCGTCGGAGAATTTCGTGAGCGAGGCCGTGCTCGAAGCGATGGGGTCTGTCTTCACGAACAAGTACGCCGAGGGCTACCCGCGTAAGCGTTACTACGGCGGCTGCGAGTTTGCAGACGTGGTGGAACAACTGGCGATTGACCGTGCGAAGGAACTTTTCGGCGCGGAGCACGCGAACGTCCAGCCGCATTCGGGCGCGCAGGCGAATATGTCCGTCTATCTCGCGGCCATCAACTACGGCGATCAGATTCTCGGCATGAACCTCTCACACGGCGGCCACCTCACGCACGGCCACCCGATGAACTTCTCCGGCATCAGTTACAAGGTTGCGGACTACGGCGTCTCGCCCGACACAGAGCAGATCGACTACGACGACCTCGCGCGTCGCGCCGAAGAACACCGCCCACGAATGATCGTCTGCGGCGCGTCGGCCTATCCGCGCACGATTGATTTCGAGCGCATCGGCGAGATCGCGCGCTCGGTCGGCGCGCGCGTGATGGCCGACATCGCGCACATCGCAGGTCTGGTCGCTGCGGGCTTGCACCCTTCGCCCGTGCCGCACGCCGATTACGTCACGACGACGACGCACAAGACGCTGCGTGGCCCGCGCGGCGGTCTCATTCTGTGCCGCGAAGAGCACGCGGCCGAGGTGAATAAGAAATTGTTCCCAGGCGTGCAGGGCGGCCCGCTCGTACACATCATCGCGGCGAAGGCCGTCGCGTTCGGCGAGGCGCTCGGCGACGATTTCAAAGAGTACCAGCGGCAGGTTGTGCGAAACGCCGCCGCGCTCGCCGAGGGACTCAAGGCGCATGGTTTCCGGCTCGTCTCCGGCGGCACGGATAATCATCTGGTGCTCGTGGATGTCTTCATGGGCGGCAAAGGCATCACGGGCAAGGTGGCCGAAAAGGCTCTGGAAACGGCCAATATCACGGTCAACAAAAACACTATCCCGTTCGACACGAACAAGCCCTTCGTCACCTCCGGCGTCCGGCTCGGCACGCCCGCGCTCACGACGCGCGGCATGACTGAAGCGGAGATGGGAATCGTGGCGCGGCTCATCGCGGAAATTCTACACGCGCCCGAATCGGAAGACGTGCGCGAAAAGGTCAAACGCGAAGTGGCCGAACTCGCCGCTCGTTTTCCGCTCTACCCGAATCGCCTGAAACGCAGTGCGCCTCCTGAAGTCGAAGCCATGGGCGCGGACTAATCCGCGCCTCTCTGCGCGCTCGGCAGGTGTTTGCACGCGCCGGGCGGACTCGCGGCCGGAAATTGTTTTGACGGCCTGAACCTGACATCAAAGCCTACCTGAGACAGTTCAAGGAGCACGAACGATTGCGTGCGTCGCTGCGATTCGCCTGCGGCGCGGCCGTCGCGTGGTTGCCCTTCTACCTGCTCGTGCGCGCAGCGTCGGCGTGGACGCCGCACCCTGCATACTTTCCCGACGACGCCTTCTACGCGCGCCTCTGTCTGCCCGACGGCCTCGCGCTCTACTGGCACGACTTCGGCCTCTATCGCCTGTTCACCATCCTGCCCTACGCACTGCTGAACCGCCTGGTGATGCGCGCCGCGCTCTCGCCCGCGCTCCTCAGTTTGATCGCCGTCGCCGTCGCCACGCACGTCTTCGTGTGGGCTTGCCTGCGGGCGGGTCTCTCCAAAAGGCGCGGCGCGCTGCTCGCAGGTGTGATGCTCGGCTCGCCCGTCCTGCTTGAGACGATCAACTTCTGGTCGGGCACGTTGAACTACGCGCTCGTACTGCTCCTCCTCGCCGCACAACTGCGCGCGGGCGTGTGGGCACGGCGCTTGACGGGCGAGCCGTCGGAGAGACCGACGGGCAAACCGTCTGAGAGGATGGAGAGTGATCGGCCGGAGCGGCCGAGGGGCGAGTTGTCGAGGGGCTTGATCGTCACGGTCTGCGGCGCGCTGCTGGCGCTGCTGACTTACGAGATCGCGCTGCCGTTCATACTCGCGACGAGCGCGCTCTACGTGCGCGGGTGGCTCGGCCGGTTGGCGACAATCGGCATCTCAGTCGTCGTCGCGCTCGCACTCGTCGCCGCGCTCGCGGCCGCGGGGCTGTACTGGCCGCAGCGGTTTAAACTCGCGGCGGAGCAGTTGACCTCCGCCGCATCCGAGACGATGACAACAGCGAACACGTCGGCGCATGCGAACAACTCCGCGGACGCGACGGCACATGCGATGCCGAGTGCTAATACGGCGACGAGTGCGAACATGGCGACGAGTGCGAACACGACGACGCAGGGAGCGTTAACGGCAAACACAGGAACATTGCAGGCGTCCGCGCCGCCGGTGGCTGTGCCGTCGTCGTCTGCGTTGCCTGTGTCGGCGTCCCCTGCGTCCGTGCCCGAACGCGCGCGGATGTACGTCTCTCTGTTGTTCAGTTTCATGGGCACGGGATTAAGTTCGCTGTGGTGGTGGGCGCTCGTTCTCGCGCTGGCGGGGGCGAGGTTTCTTTCGCGTCGGCGGTCGTCGGAATCGGCGTGGGAGGGGGCGAGTGTGGGGCGTTTGCCGTGGAGCGTGTTGGCGTTGGCCTTCGCGTTCGCGCTCGTGGCCTGTGTCGGCTATCTCGCGTTGACGAAATCTATGAATGCACGTTACGTCGCCTTTTTGTTAATCTACGGGGCGGCGACGCTGGCATGGACGAAAGGGCGCGTGGCCGGTTATGCGCTCGCGTCGCTGCTGCTCGTGCAGGCGGCGGTGGCGGCCGGGTTCCCCGTTCACATGCGCGATGTCGAACTGGCGGCCGAGGGCAGGGCAGTGGTGTCGTCGCCCGTGCAGGCGGGCGATCTTGTCTCCATCAACGGGCGACTCGCACGCGCCTCCTGGGCGAAACGCTTCCACGCGCCCCCGCCGGTTGACATGCTCACACAGCCGCTCAACCCGCGCGCCTGTCGCTACAGCGTGCCGTGTGAAGAATGCAAATGAACTCGCGCGGGCGCGGGGAAATTATCGCGCCGCGCGCGGCATCTAAACCAACGCGCCGCAACGGCCGGTCTGCTGACGGCGCGTTGCGGCGCGACATCCGAGGACTCTCAATGAAAACAAACGTGAAATTCCCCCTGCTCTCCCTCGCGCTCCGCTGCGCCCTCGCGCAAGGAACTACCCCGCCCGCGCGGGCGCAAAGCGCGAAAGGCAACCCGGCCGCACCCGCTGCAGACGCCGCTCAACCTGCGGCGCTTCCGGCCAAGCCCGTCGCGGGTAAACCCGCCCCGTCGGGTTGGACGCATTACGAGATCGGAGAACCGGCGCGCTTCAGTCTGATCTTACCGGCCGAACCGGTCGCGAAAGTGGAACGGGTGACGATCCTTCCCGGCGTGGCGGCGACGACGCAAACCTATCTGAGTGTCTCCAAGTCCGTAGTCTGTGGCGTGTCTTATCTGGAATCGCTGCCCGCCGCGGCGCGGAACGAGGCACAGAAGCAAGCGATTTTCACACGCTTCGTTAAAGAGTTTGCTGAAAGCTTGCAGTCAGGGATGAAAGACCGCGACGTGACCGTTAACCTCACAATGCTGGAGCAGCGTACGGCGACGGTCAGTGGGCTGGCGGGGTACGAACAGGATTTTTCCTACGATAAGGTGATGGGTCGCGTGAGGTTGGTCTTCGACCCGGCAAGCGCCTATGCTGTGGTGGCGGTCTGGCCTGGGTCTTCGTCAAACAGCGAAGTCAGCGCGTTCTTCGAGTCGTTGAAGGTTAACCCGAAACGTTAGCGGGCGCATGCTCCAAGCATTTCTCGCACGCGGATAAAAGTATGGAAGAGATTTTCGGGCGCGACGGTTTGATCGCGCGCGCGCATCCAGATTACGAATTTCGCCCCGGCCAGATACAGATGGCAGAGGCCGTGCTGCGCGCCTTCGAGGAGCGCCGCCACCTGCTCGTAGAGGCCGGCACGGGCACGGGCAAGACGCTCGCCTATCTCGTCCCGGCGATTGCGGCGGCCACCGCGCGCGGCGAGCGCGTCATCATCTCGACGGGCACGAAGAATTTGCAAGAGCAGTTGATGGAAAAAGACATCCCTTTCCTCCAGCGCGTGCTGCCCAAAAAATTCAGCGCCGCCTACATGAAGGGACGCAACAACTACGCCTGCCTCCAACGCATCAAGCGCGCCGAGAACGCGCCCGTGCTCGACGGACTAGACGACGTGGACTACTTCGACGAGGTCAGGCAATGGGCGCGCGACTCGCAAACGGGCGACCGCGCGGAACTCACGGGGCTGCCCGAAAATCTCTCCTTCTGGCGACACATCGACGCGCGCTCGGAAATCTGCACGGGGCAGAAATGTCCCGATTATGACCCCTGCTTCATCACGCGCATGCGCCAGCGCGCGCAGGACGCAGACATTGTGATCGTCAATCATCACCTCTTCTTCGCAGACCTTGCGCTTCGCGGCGGCGAGTACGGGCAGGTCTTGCCCGACTACGGCGCGGTCATCTTCGACGAGGCGCACGCCATCGAAGACGTGGCGGCCGAGTATTTCGGGCATCAGGTGTCGAGCTATCAGGTCGAAGACCTGCTGCGCGACCTGCAACTGCTGCCCATCACCGACGCGGACGCGAACAAGGAATTGACGCGCGCGGGCGGGCGCGTGTCGCGCTTCAGTGAACGCTTCTGGCAAGGCTTCCACGAATCGCGCGGCGAAGAAGGGCGCGCGCCCATTCTGCCCGGCACGTTCGCGCGCAAGAACGCCCGCGGCGACATCGAAGCGACCGCGCTCGGCGATTCCTATCTCAGCCTGGACGGCGCGCTCAACCGCATGGAGACGACGCTCGACGCCCTGCGCGAGCAGCCGCCCGAAGTGGAAAACTTGATCAGGCGCATCCGCGAACTGCGTTTCGGGTTGGAGTTCATCGTCGCCGGCGACGATAAGCGTTACGTCTACTGGATGGAGCGGCGCGGGCGCGGCCTCTTCCTGCGCGCCTCGCCGATTGACGTGTCCACCTTGTTGCAGGACAAGTTGTTCGAGCGCGTCGAGACGGTCGTGATGACCTCTGCGACGCTGGCGAGCGCAGGTACGTTCACCTTCGCGCGCGAGCGTCTCGGCCTGAACGACGAGAAGACCGACGAACTCATCGCGCCTTCGAGCTACGATTATCAAAACCAGTCTGTGCTCTATCTGCCGCCGCGCATGCCTGTCCCAAGTTCGCCGCAGTGGGCGGAAGCGGCGGCGGCCGAAGTCTTGCGCATACTGGAAGTGACGCGCGGGCGCGCCTTCGTGCTCTCGACGAGTTTGAGCGGCATGCGTGCGCTCTACGAGCGCGTCGCGCCGCAGGTTGATTTCCCCTGTCTCATGCAGGGCACGGCCTCTAAGTCCGGCTTGCTCGACCGTTTTCGCACGACGCCGAACGCCGTGCTCTTCGCCACTTCGAGTTTCTGGCAGGGCGTTGACGTGCGGGGCGATGCGCTCTCGTGCGTCATCATTGATAAGCTGCCGTTCGCCGTGCCGAGCGATCCAATCGTCGCCGCGCGGCAGCGTTTTATCGAAGACGCGGGCGGTTCGAGTTTCTACGAGTATAGCGTGCCGCAGGCGATCATCAGTTTGAAGCAGGGCTTGGGGCGCTTGATCCGCAGCGCGACGGATAGGGGCGTGCTCTCCGTGCTCGACCCGCGCCTCAGAACGCAAGGCTACGGGCGGCAGTTCATCAAGAGTTTGCCGCCCTGTCGCGTCACGTCCGATCTCGCAGAGGTGGCGCGCGTGTTTGATGAAACGGAGGCGGTTGTTAGATGATAGGAACTCTGACATTGGACAAAGTTCTACCGGAAACTTTTCAACCTTTGGAGGCGACATGAGCAGAGACGAGCGCGAAGACAACACGACCTACAAAGTGGTGGTGAACCACGAAGAGCAATATTCCATCTGGCCGGCCGACCGCGAGAACGCGCTCGGCTGGACGGATGCAGGCAAGTCGGGACAGAAAGAAGAGTGCCTCGCCTACATCAGAGAGGTCTGGACGGACATGCGCCCCTTGAGTCTGCGCAAGGAAATGGAAGAGCGAGCGCGGCAGGGTGACAAGTCGTAGCCGGGCGCGCGCCGTGTGTTGAGAGAAGTCGAAGGACAGAGGGAACTGAAGCAAGCATGAGCGGAATGTTTGAAGTGATGATCGAGCGCAACTTTTCGAGCGCGCACCAGTTGCGCGGCTACAAGGGGAAGTGCGAGAACCTGCACGGGCACAACTACAAAATCGAAATCTTCGCGCGCGGGCGCGAACTCGACCACATCGGCCTGCTCGTAGACTTCGGCGACTTGAAGACCGCCGCCGACGACATCGTACAATACCTCGACCACCGCAACATCAACGAACTGCCGCCCTTCGACGCAGAACTCAACCCCTCCGCCGAAAACCTCGCGCGCTACATTCTGGAGCGCGTCGCGGCGCGCGTCGGCGACGCACGCGTGCAGGTCTACAAAGTCCGCTGCTACGAAACGCCGACGAGCGTGGCGACATACCAGGTAGATTAGCGGAAAAGGGTCAGGGCTAAAGGGAAAGGGTAGAAAGCCATAAGGGGCTGTTTGAAAAGTAAACTTGTTTTTGTCCCGGAGGGACATTCGATAATAGCCCAGCCATTCATGGCTGGGGATTGTGCAAGTCTCATTTACATAGAGTCCCGTAGGGACGATTGAATGCACTTCACAATTCAATCGTCCCTACGGGACTCACACGTTATCCTTCGACTGATCCCCAGCGATAAATCGCTGGGCTATTATCAATCGTCCCTGACGGGACTCGTTCATACAGCTTCTCAGAGCGTGTGAGTTTTTTATGTGCCGCTCGCGCTCATTCGCTCAGGTTGCGATCGAGACTCAGGGCGCGGATGGCGGCGTCGAGT
>DASVPS010000063.1:0-6761 GCA_036389555.1 Pyrinomonadaceae bacterium | reverse complement strand
GCGAAAGAAGTTGAATCTCTTTCGCCCCTGACGGGGCTGCGCAATGTTATCCGTTGCTTGCTCCCACGGCTCGCGCCGTGGGCTATAACTCTTCCGCCCCTGACGGGGCTATGGAATAGAACACAACCTCCGCTTAAATCGAATTCACGTTACATTATTCCGTGAGTTCGTAACTACGCGCGTTTGATGTTACGCGCCGCCGCTGTGGCCGGTCTGGCGTTCGTTTCGCTCGCGGACGCGCCCTGTTTCGCCGCGCTCGCTTTGTCGTCGCGCGCCGTGGCGTTGGTCTTTTCGATGCGCGCGGAGATGCGCCGGTCGAGGTCTGCGATCTGTTCGGGCGTGAGCCGGTAGATGTTGGTCTGGTTGTGATAGAGCTTCGCACCCGTCACGATGTCGGCGACTTTGAAGCCGTGACCTTCGGCCTTCGCGATCAACTCCTGAATCGTCAACGTCGGCGGCACGAGCGAGAGCGGCGAAGGCTTCTCTTCCAGAGTCTCCGGCACGCTCGACGCGCGCGGCGTCTCCATCGGCAGGTCGTCGCCCGTCTCGCGCTTCATGTGGTTGATGAAATCCGAGAAGGTGACTGCGCCCGTCAACTCAAGGCCGACCTCAAAGGCCGGGCTGTTCGACTTGACCACCTGAAAGACGCGCACGACCTCGCCGTCGCGCTCTTGCAGCGACACCTCGACCATGATGTCCACGAAGTATTCGAGTCCGCTCGCCGTCATCGGCAACACGCGGCCGACCTCGTTGTCCTCTTTCGCCTCTTTACCCTTCGCCGGAATCTGATCCACGATGACGACAGACTTGCCGCTCTCTATGCACAGACGGCGCAAGACGCCCTGCAAGATCATCTGGTCGGCGGCCAGTTCTTCGGCCGAGGGCTGAGCCAGCGGGTCGTTCGTGCGTTCGCGCACGGCCGCGACCATCTCGCTGTGCTTCGCGCTGAAATAGCTCGCCCAGGAGTCGAGCGCAAAGCAGCCGTAGTTCTGCTCCTGCCCTTCGCCTGAAAGCGCCCAGTCGATGAACTCCGGCAGTTCGTCCGGGTGTTCGATTTCGAGGCCGTCGAAGACGGTGCCGTTGCCTTTGAGGAGGCGCGATTTGCGCTCCACGTCGAAGATACAGAGGCGACCCAGATTCGCCTCGGCCATGCTGCGCACGAAATGGCTCTTGCCGACGCCCGCCCCGCCGCGCACCGCCATCACCAGACGTTGTTGACGCGGACGGCGGCTCAGCGGATTAACTCTCGGTTTCCTTGTGTTGCTCATCACTTGCTCCTTCGGTGTTTCATTTTTTCGGTGACGGTACTTTGCGTGTTCGCCCGCCAAAACTTTTGCGACGCGCTCGGGAGTGCCCATCGAAAAACTTCAAGCAGCACTGGAGCGTTTACCTCGAAAACGGCGGCACTGTAACACGTTTTGGGCGCGAATGCAACAATATTTCACAGATGAAACACTGAGAAGCTGTATGAAAAGTCCCGCAAGCGACGATTGCTAATAGAAAAGTCCCGTGAGGGACGATTGCTAATAGCCCGTCACTTTAGTGGCGGGTATCAGTTACAGTGTAATGTCTGAGTCCCGTAGGGACGATTGAATGGTGATGGACATTCAATCGTCCCTACGGGACTTCATATAAAAGAAACGTTGACGATACCCGGTCATAAATGGCCGGGCTATTATCAAATGTCCCTGCGGGACAAAAACAGGTTTACTTTTAAAACGGCTTCTAATTTGAAGCGAATGTGCCGCGCGGCGGTCGAAACGGGCGCGCGGTGCTCGCGGCCAACTTTGACAAAGCGTGCGAGAAAAGTTTTTATAGTTGAGTTAAATTTATCTCGCGGCGCAACTCAAGGTTAGTTTCATCTTGGCAGCAAAAGAGAGTTTATGGACTTCCACGAAAACATACTCGGCCTCATCGGCAACACGCCGCTCGTTCGGCTCAACCGCCTCACGCACGGCATACGGGCGACGGTGCTCGCCAAGATGGAGAGTTTGAATCCCGGTTATTCCGTCAAAGACCGCATCGGCATCTCGATGATCGCGGCGGCGGAACGCGATGGACAACTCAAGCCCGGCGGCACGATTGTCGAAGCCACCTCCGGCAACACCGGGATCGGTCTGGCGCTCGCGGCGGCGGTCAAAGGTTATCGCTGCACGTTCGTGATGACGGACAAGGCTTCGGTCGAGAAGGTGCGTTATCTGAAGGCGCTCGGCGCGGACGTTGTGGTAGTGCCCGCCTCGGCCAAGCCCGGCACGCCCGACCACTACGTCTCGACCGCCCGCCGCATTGCGGATGAGACGCCGAACTCTTTCTACCCGAACCAGTACGCCCACCCGGCGAACCCCGAAGCACACTACCGCACGACCGGGCCGGAAATTTGGCGACAGACCGAAGGGCGGATCACGCACTTCGTCGCCGGTCTCGGCACGGGCGGTTCGATCTCCGGCACGGGGCGTTATCTCAAAGAGCAGAGCGCTGACGTCAAGATCATCGGGGCAGACCCTTACGGCTCGGTCTTCAAGACCTACAAGGAGACGGGACAACTCACTCAAGCGACGCCCTATCTCGTCGAAGGCATCGGGCAGGAGATCATTCCCGAAAACGTACACCTCAAGTACGTAGACCAGATCATCAACGTCACGGATCGCGAATCGTTCGAGTTGTCGCGCCAACTCGGGCGTGTGGAGGGAATCTTCTGCGGCGGCTCGACGGGCACGAACCTCGCGGCCGCGCTCAAAGTCGCACGTGACCTGGACGAGTCGGGCGTCGTCGTCTTCATCGTCTGCGACACGGGCGAGCACTATCTGTCCAAGCACCACTCGGACGAATGGATGAAAGAGAAGCGTCTGATCGAGCCGCAGAAGATCACGGCCGGACTCATCAGCGGGACGAAGGGACAGCAATCGCCGAAGTCGCTCGTCGCGGTCGCGCCGACGGAGCGCGTGGCCGAGGTGCTGGCGAAGATGGATGAACTCGGCATCTCCTGCGTCCCCGTGCTCGAAGAAGGGAAGTCCGTCGGGTCGCTCAGGGAGAACCGGATGCTGGCGAAGGTGCTCGGCAATCGCGAACTGCTGAACGCGCCGGTCAGCGAGGTGATGGGCGCGAGTTTCCCCATCGTCGACGTTGACGAGAGCGCGAGCAAAGTGTCGCGCCATTTGCAGAAGAGCCCTGCGATCCTCGTCGAAGAGTACGGCCGAATTTCCGGCATCATCACGCGCCACGATCTGCTCGACGCGACTCTGGCCGAATAGAGATTCACACGCTATGCGGAGCGCTGGTCGCCGCCGCCATAGGCCAATCGGCTGATGATTCGTCGCGGAGTTCTCCGCCACACTGTAAATCCGGGTTGATCCAAAAGTGCTTAATGTTTTGGCTTGGCGGGAAGTTTGGCGGGTAGGTTTAGTTTATCGTCAACTAGCACATCAAGACAGACACCAGCTAGTCGTGCGTATCTGAGTATCACGATCAAAGAAGGCTCGCGCACCCCGCGCTCGTATTTCGATATATCATCCCGGTTCAGCTTTTCGGTAAGCTTCATACGGCTCACTATCTCATTCTGAGACAGACCGAGCGCAATCCTTACCTGAGTAAGTTTCTCGCCTAGACGCCCCGGCTTCTCGCGCATACCCCGCCCCATCAGGAGTCACCCCCTGACATAGCGTGCGACTTGCGCGCAAGGCTATATGTCCCTACAATGCTGTTGCTCAACCTGTACGCCGTGAGAATGAACCTTTCATTCAGAACGGCGATGCTCATCACTCTTCTGAGGTTGAGGCTGAGCTACGCATGACCGTCGCTAATTTTCAATAACTAAACGCGCGGCATGATAACAGACCGCGCGCGAGTTCGTCTTGCCCCTGCCTGCCTTGCGTCGCCTGGCAGGGGCGCGTGGGGCTTGCGTCTAAGGACAACGCAGCCCCGCGATAATCCTATGCCTCACATTCTCTTAGTCGAAGATACACAGATAGTCGCCGATGCTATCCGCGAGACGCTTGAGTTGGAGGGCTGGCACGTCGAGACCTGCGCCGATGGCCGCGCCGCTCTCTCAAAGATTGAAAGCGGGGCGCACTATGATCTGCTGCTGTTAGATAACGAACTGCCTCGCATGGGCGGGCTGGAACTGGCACGCAGAGCGCGCAGGCTAAAGCATCTTAAGCAGACGCCGATCATTATGATCTCTGCGACTGAGTGTGGAAGTGCGGCGCGGCGTGCGGGCGCGGATGCTTTCATCAGGAAGCCGGAGGGCATAGGCAAGATTGTTGAGACGGTCGCGCGATTGCTTGATAAAAAATAAAAGGGCTTCGCACTAAGGGTTATGAGGCAAAGCCCTGTAAATCCGATGTGCCTGCTCTGTTTTCAATCCGCCAGCGACTCGTCGCAGATTGCGCGGTAGCTACAGGCGGCGCAACGCGGCGTCTCTTCGTGGCTGCGATGCACGTCCGAAGCGCGTCGCGCCTCGCGCATCTCCGCCAGCAGCGCCAGCAACGCCTCGCGCAACTCGTCCGTGTAGTCCACGCGCAACTGCCGGTCGCGGTAGCGAATCACCCCGAACGGCACATGCGCGCCCGTCGTCTCTTCAACCAGCAGGCAGTAGCAGGCGAGTTGGATCAGGTGCGACTCGTAAGGCACGCCGTTCGGCGGACACGCCGCCGACTTCGCCTCTACGGGGACGACCCCCTCGTCCGTCTGCACCAGATAATCCGGCCGCCCCACGAGTCCGTGCCGGTGCGAAAGCAGCGGCTTCTCCTGTCGTTCGCCGCGCTCGTTCAAAGTTACAGGCGCGATGCGGCCGACGGGCGCGCCCGTGTCGCTGTAGATGACTCGACCCTCCGGCAAACCCGCGCGCCGCGCACCGCGACGCGCGGCCAGCCACGCGCCCGCGGCCGTGAGTAACAGCAGGACGAAGACCAGAGACAGCAGCGTTATTGCCATTGCAACACCAGCAGTAAGAGTCCTGTGACGAGCGCGAAGAGGAAGGCGAACTTCGCTATGAGTCGCATCCTTCGCGCGCCGGAGACCTCGCGGCCGTGCGCCAGATGCCACGTCTCGCCCTCCGCGCGTCGCCTCTGGCCGGACGCCGGTTCGTGCCCGTCCACGCGCAGCCGCCATGCCCGCGCGCAATAGACGTACTCAGCCACCTCCGATGCGCGTATGTATTTGCCCCGTCCGCTCACGAGTCTCACCTCCCGAACGCTCGACAAACCCGAAGTTAAACGCGCGCCCATCATAAACCAGCGGGGAAGAAGTTGAATTGCCGAATTGCAAAGGCGTTTAGCGACAGTAAGTGCTGTTGCCAATCGTCGCAGGTTGGCTTATTGTTTCCCGCCATGAGCGGACAACTGGAAAAGATACGCGGCCAGAGATATATAGGGGTCGTCGAACTGGCGAATCAGGCGGCCGGCATTCTGGCCGAGATCGGCACCACGCAGGATCGCGGCACGGTCAGCGAAAAGCCCGACGAGCGCACGCTGCGTTATTACCTCGCAGAGGGTCTGATCTCGCCCGCAAGGGAAAAACAGGGCACGGCCTCCGTCTTCGGCCACCTACACCTGCTCCAACTTCTCGTCGTCAAGAAACTCCAATCGGAGCATTTGCCGATACGCAAGATCAAAGAATTGGTCGGCGGCCGAACCGAGAGGGAGCTGGAACGCTTGCTCGGCCTCGACGCGAAAGCCGGCGCGAAGAACGAAGCCCACAGTTATCTTGACAAGTTACTGACCACCGCAACCTCACCCTCCGCCGCCTCTCCCCGAAATCAACGCTCAGCCAGCCCCGCCGCCGACATGGCGCGACCCGCCCCGAATTTAACGCCCGCGAAACAATCCGCGCCCTCCGGTCAGGCCACCTGGGCGCGCGTGGAGATCGAGCCGGGTTTGGAGTTGCACGTGCGCGGCGATTACGCGCCGCCCTCCGAGACGAAAGGCGTGCGCCGTCTCACGCGCCTGATCCTCAGCGCCATTGAAGGACATCGCGGAAACAAGGGAAAGTAAGGAACTCAGGTTCGTTTAACTCATCGCCGTATGGATAAATTTCTATCGGGACATAAGCCGGATAACTATTGACACCCAACACTTTTCCCTATATCTTCGCCGCGCTAAATTTTGGCCGCGCTAATGATTCCATTAGCCTCACGTCCCCAAGCTGAAAGGAAAACTTATGTCTGCGATAGTTACATTGGTCGCGCTGTTAATCGCCCTTTCGTCTGCTAGTTCAGAGACGAGTAAAGGCATCAATCCCATCCAACATAGCGAACGCACCGCGACTCAGGCCAGCAAAGGCATCAACCCCGTCCAGCATAGCGAGTAGTTCTCTCACCGTAAGTCTGGTTTGTGATTACCCCTGTGGCGACATAACAACTGCTCGCAGCCGAATCCCAATAGCATAAAAAAGAGGCGACGCCCGACAAAAGCGTCGCCCTTTTTCTATCTGGCTTTCATGTCCGGATAGAACCGAGTGTTGATTAACATCACTCCGGCAGTTTCGTGCCGCACGCGAAAAAAGTAAGCCCGCGCGCCGCACCGTCGTTCGCATCTCTGTCGTGTCCCTGGCGCTCTCCCAAGGTGAGAGTTTGAGAGCAGCCATAAATAGAAAAGCCCGCCCTCAAACGATTGGGTTCAAGAGCAGGGCTGATACTAAGGCCAGAAGTCTGCAACGGCGTGACCGCTCAGCAGAGCGCGGACGCGAAGGCTTCTATTGCTCCGTGGTTGGCTCTTGCATCTTCTTAAATCTTGCCAGCGCAATGTTGAAGTGATTGCGCGCCG
>DASVPS010000062.1:0-40374 GCA_036389555.1 Pyrinomonadaceae bacterium | reverse complement strand
CTCGCTGTAGAGCCGCGCCAGTTGCCAGAGCACTTCCGCTCCCTTGCCGTTGCCAATCGCGTTGGCGCGCTTTAAGGCGGTCTCGGCTTCGTCCGCGCGCTTGGCCTGTTTGAGCGCCATCCCGAGCCACATGTAGGCGTTCACGGAATTCGGGTGCAGCGTGGTGGCGCGCTTGAGAGTTTCGACCGATTGTTCCGTCATCTTCAATTGATACTGCGCCATCCCCAGGCCGAAGGTGCTGGGGAAGCCTTTCGGATTAACTTCGATGGCTTTCGAGAGGATGATGCGCGCCGCCTCCTGATAGGCCGGGCCGCGCATCACGTACTCGGTGCCGAGCCGCTCCAGCGCGAGGTAATAATTGGGAAACAGTTCGAGCGCCCTTTTCAAATTCTCGAATCCCTCTTTCTCCTTTTTTTCGCGCAGCTCGCTGATGCCCTTCTCGTACAACTTCTTGGCCGCTTCCGGCACGGCCTGCGCGAAGACTGTGCCCGGAGGGGCGGAGAAGGGGCCGGAGACGAGGGCGTCGCGCACCTTGAGGTAAATATCTATATGCTCGTTGGTGCCGCCGCCGCCGCCCAAATCGCGCGGCAACTGGCCGAGGCTGGCAATCGTCACGTCCTGCGTCTGCTCCAGATATTCGGTGCCATAAGCGAGCACTCTCACTCTATAAGTGCCGTCGCTGAGTCCGGGGAACGTGACGCGCCCCCCGGCGTCCGATCTGGCACGCCCGACGGTCGAATAGGTGTCGTTTTGCAACTCGACGTAGATTTCGTTGAGGGGGGTGCGAGCCGGGCTGTAGATGCGTACGGTGAGCGTGCTTCTGCCTTGCATCGAATTGAGGTAGAGAGGTGCGGGGGCGACGAGCGGGCGAGCGTTGACCGCGGTGAATTGAACGTGCGCGGCCGACACGCCGACGGCGAGACCAAGCAGCAAAGGGGCGCTTTTCTTCATAACGATCTCCTCACAAAAGCATATATCGGTTGGGTTGTTCTGTTGGAACCAGCGCTGGGAACAGGGTAGACCGGCGGATTATAGCACAGGCCGAAAAGTTGATAGGAGAGCTAAATTCAGCCGCCGCGAAATTTTTAAACGACGCGCCGACGAAGACGATGCAACGTCGAATCTCCGAAGGCTCGACGACGCCGCCGCGGGAAACAAAAAGGGCGGGACGAACCGAGACCTCTCGGTTCGTCCCGCCCTTTACCTGACTCTCGCCGCGCGAGGGCGGCGTCGTTTGTTGTGTTTAAGAGTTCTTCAGGTGCTGGTCGAACCAGCCCAGAACCGTGTTGTACCAGAGCGCGGAGTTTTGCGGCTTCAAAATCCAGTGGCCTTCGTCCGGGAAGTAGAGCAGCTTCGAGGGCACGTTCTGCTTTTGCAGGTAGGTAAACAACTGGAAGCCCTCGCCGATGGGCACGCGGTAATCGAGTTCGCCGTGCGTGACGAGCGTCGGCGTCTTGAAGTTCTTGGCGTGCAGATGCGGCGACCAGCGCGTGTAGAGTTCGGGGTTGTCCCACGGCGTGCCCTTGAATTCCCATTCGGGAAACCAGAGTTCCTCCGTCACACCGTACATGCTCACCAGATTGAAGACGCCCGCGTGCGAGACGAGGGCTTTGAACCGGACGCGCGGATCATCGTTGTGGCCGAGAATCCAGTTGACCATGTAGCCGCCGTATGAGCCGCCCGCCGCGCCGATGCGCTCGCGGTCAACGTCGGGTCGCGAGGCGACCTGCGCCACGCCGTTCATGATGTCTGTGTAGACCTTGCCCGCCCAGTCGCCGGAGATGTCATCGGTGAACTGCTGGCCGTAGCCGGTCGAGCCGCGCGGGTTCGGCATGAAGACCATGTAACCGGCCGAGGCGAAGATTTGCGGATTCCAGCGATAGCTCCAACTGTCGTTCCAGGCTCCCTGCGGCCCGCCGTGGATGAGCACGACGAGCGGGTGGCGCGTGTTGCTCGACGGGCGTGCGGGCTTAAAGAGCCAGCCGTGAATCTTCGTGCCGCCTGCGCCCGCCCATTCCACCTCTTCGGCCGGCTGCAAGTTGAAACCGGAGAGGAAGTCGTCGTTCGTCTTCGTCACCTGCGCGACGACACGGTGATTGCCTTCGAGGTCGTAGCGATAAATCTCCGCGGGCTGGAGCGAACTCGAACGGGTGAAGACGAGCGTCTCGCCGTTCGGAGCGACGCGCACGTCGTCGTTGAAACCGTCGAAGACTTTCGTCAACCCGCCGTCGGCAACGCCCACGACGTAGAGCGGCTGGCGGCCGCGCTCGCCGGAGACGAAATAGATGCGCTTCGAGTCGGGCGTGAAGGTGAAGCCTTCGACGTAGGCGTCGAACTTCGACAGCAACTCGCGCGTCTTCTTCGTCTGCCGGTCGTAGAGCATCAGACGCCAGCGCGCGCTCTCGAAGCCGGCGGTGGCCTGCGAGCGATAAGCGAGGTAGCGGCCGTCGGGCGAGTAGAGCGGCGACTGATCCGAGCCGCGATTGTCGCCCGTGATGCGTTGCGGTTCGCCGCCCGCGACCGGCACGATGAAGATGTCGTTGTTGGTCGAAGTCGCCTCGACCTTCTCTGTGTTGCGCGCGAAGGCGAGTTCGCGCGAGTCGGGCGAGAAGGCATAGTCGGTCTGCCCTCCGAGCGAGAAGGGCGGGGCGTCGAAGTCGCCGGGCGTGAGGTCGCGCGCCGCGCCGCCGTTCGCGGAGACGATGAAGACGTGCGTGCGCTTGCCGTCCTTCCAGCTTGTCCAGTGGCGGTAGAGCAGGCGGTCGATCACCTTCGCCTTGACCTTGCTCGCTTCCATCTCCGCGTCGCGTTTCTGGTTGCAGGCGTCGTCGGCGCAGTCAGGGTAGATGTCGGAGACGAAGGCGAGCCAGCGCCCGTCCGGCGACCAGAGGGGATCGCCCGCGCCCGTGGAGATGCTCGTGATCGTTTTCACGTCGCCGCCCGTCGCATCCATCGTGTGAATCTGCCCGCCGCGCACGAACGCGATCCGCTTGCCGTCGGGCGACCAGCGCGGCGTGCTGGCCGATGCCTCGCCCGTCGTCAGTTGCACGGGTTGACCGCCCGCCACCGGGATCAGGTAAATCTGCGTGCGGCTGCGGTTCGCGGCCTTGTCCGGGTCGCTGATCTGATACGCGACGAGGCGACCGTCAGGCGACAGTTGCGGGTCGCCGACGCGCCGCACTTTCAACAGATCGTCAATGGTCAAAGGACGCCGCGCCGTCTGCGCTTCGACGGCGACGGTCGACAACAGCGCGAGCGCAAAGACCAGGACTGAAACAGTGGAACGCTTCATATAAAAGTCTCCTCGAAAATTTTCGATGTGTTGGGAAGAGTCTCCGGCTCGCGGAAATTTATCACAGATGCCGCGCGCGCCGTTAACCCATGCCTCGCCCGTAAAGAGATGCCGGAGAGGTGAAAAGGGTGAAAGGTAAAAGGGCAAAGGTGAGAGGGTAAAAGTCAGAACGAAGAATCGGGAATCGTCCTCCTGCTTCGCGCCTCGGCTTCGGCCTTTCATGCTTTACCCTTACACCTTTCCCCTTTGTCTTTTGACACTCCCTCGGATTTTCCTTGACGCCCGCAGCGCGGCCTCGGATAATCGTCGTCGTCAACAGTCACAGCCCACGCCGGCAGTTCCCCCTTAAGTCCTCAAAGTTGAAATTCAGATCAAGGGTGTATGTTATGAATTTGTCATCGAGCCGCACGCGGCGGCGGCGGTCGCCCCTTCCTTTCATCTTCGCTTCGTTCATACTCTGCTGCTGTGCCGCGTTCGAGACGCGCGCGGCCACCGTGCCCGCAGGTTTCACCGACACGCTCGTGGCGGGCGACCTGTCGAACGCGACGGCGATGGCGATTGCGCCGGATGGGCGCATCTTCGTCTGCCAGCAAGGCGGCGCGCTGCGCGTCGTCAAAAACGGCGCACTACTGGCGACGCCTTTCCTCACGGTCACGGTCAGCGCGTCGGGCGAGCGCGGCCTGCTCGGCGTCGCCTTCGATCCGAACTTCAACACGAACGGCTTCGTCTACATCTACTACACGGCCACCACGCCCGCCATACACAACCGCGTCAGCCGCTTCACGGCAAACGGCGACGTGGCCGTGGCGGGGAGCGAACTTGTGCTCCTCGATCTGGACAACCTGAGCGCCGCCACCAATCACAACGGCGGCGCGATGCACTTCGGCCCCGACGGCAAACTCTATATCGCCGTCGGCGAGAACGCGACGCCCTCGAATTCGCAGACGCTCTCGAACCTCCTCGGCAAGATGCTGCGCATCAACGCCGACGGTTCGCTGCCCACTGACAATCCTTTCTTCAACACGGCGGCGGGCAAGAACCGCGCCATCTGGGCGCTCGGCCTGCGCAACCCTTACACGTTCGCCTTCCAACCCGGCACGGGTCGCATGTTCATCAACGACGTGGGTCAGAACGCCGTCGAAGAGATCAACGACGGCATTAGTGGGTCGAACTACGGCTGGCCGACCTGCGAAGGCGCTTGCGCCAACCCCAATTTCCGCAATCCACTCTTCCAGTACGGCCACGGCTTCACCGCGACGACCGGCTGCGCCATCACCGGCGGTGCGTTCTACAATCCGGCGACCACGCAGTTTCCTGCGAGCTACACCGGGAAATATTTCTTCGCCGATTTTTGCAGCAACTGGATTCGCCTCTTCGACCCGTCGAGCGGCACGGCGACCGACTTTCTCTCCGGCGCGTCTTCGCCCGTTGACCTCCAGGTCTCGGCCGACGGCAGCCTCTATTATTTGCAGCGCGGCGCAAACGGCCAACTCCGCCGCATCCAATACCCGGCCGGGCAGACGCCGCCCTCCATCGTCACGCACCCGCAGAGCCGCAGCGTCGCCGCCGGTCAGCCCGTTACCTTCACGGTCTCCGCCACGGGCAGCACGCCGCTTCAGTATCAGTGGCAACGCAACAACGTGAATATCCCCGGCGCGAACTCGGAGAGCTACTCGCTCGAACCGGCCACCTTCGACGACGACGGCGCGCAGTTCCGCTGCGTCGTCACCAACGCCTTCGGCAGCGCGACGAGCAACAGCGCGAAACTGATCGTCACCGGGTCTAACACCGCGCCGGTCGCGCAGATCGACACGCCCCCCGCCGGCACGCTCTACAACGCGGGCGACACCATTAACTATTCAGGCACGGGCACCGATAGAGATGACGGCACGCTCCCCGCGAGCGCATTCACCTGGCAAGTTGATTTCCACCACGACACGCACACGCACCCGTTCCTTCCCGCGACGACGGGCGCGACCGGCGGCTCGTTCCTGATCCCTACGACGGGCGAGACGGCGGCCAACGTCTTCTATCGCATCCATCTCACCGTCAGGGATTCCGGCGGCCTGACGCACACGGTCTCCCGCGACGTGACGCCGCGCACCGCCCTTGTCACGTTGCAGACGAGTCCCGCCGGTCTGCAAGTCACGCTCGACGGCCAGCCGAAAGCGGACGGCTATGCGGAACCGAACGTCGTCGGCATACAGCGCACGCTCGGCGTCCCTTCGCCGCAAACCTTGAACGGCGTGAGTTACAACTTCGTCTCGTGGTCTGACGGCGGCGCGGCCACACACAACATCAACGTGCCCGCCGCTAACACGACTTACACGGCCGTCTTCGCCAGAGCGGGAAGCGCGCGCGAGGTGTTGATTACAGAGTATCGGCTCGACGGCCCCGGCGGCCTGCGCGACGAGTTCGTCGAACTCTACAACAACACGAACGAGGCCATCACGGTGAGCACGTCGGACGGCTCCGCGGGCTGGGCTTTAGTTACCGGGCGCGACGCGGCGGGCGGCGCAGGCGTCGCGCTCGAAACTTATCACGTCATTCCGAACGGCACGGTCATCCCTGCGCGCGCGCACTATCTCGTCGCGGGCAGCGGCTATTCGCTCGGAAGCTACGGCGGCATCAACCGCGCGCTCGGCGATGCGTTGAGTCAGGGCGATCTCTCCGGCGACGACGCAGAGCATCCGTTCCGCGGCGTCGCTCTCTTCCGCACGGCGGACGCGAACAACTACACGAACGCGAACCGGCTCGACGCAGTGGGCGGCGCGTGCGCCGACGCGCGTCTGAGCGAGGGGCGCGTGTCGGGTCTCTGCCGAAACGTCGGCACGGCGGCGAGTCCGGCCGCGAACTACAGCCTCGTGCGCAAGCAACCGGCGGGCGTGCCGCAGGACACGGACAACAATGCGGACGACTTTACGCTCGTCGCCGTCGAGAGTCCCTTGCCGAGCGCGGCTGTGGGCGCGAACCTCGCGGCGGAACTCGGCGCGCCGGGGGCGGAAAACCTGAACAGCCCCACGCAGCACAACGCCACGATCAAAGCCTCGCTCATAGACCCGCAGGCCGCCGCCACATCGCCGCCCAACCGGGTGCGCGCGGGCACACCCGTCCCGAACGGGCAGTTCGGCACGCTCACCATCCGCCGCCGCTTCGTCAACAAGACGGGGCGCACGGTGCTCGCACTGCGCTTCCGCCTGACCGGCATCACCACGCTCGGCACGCCCGCGGAGTCCAGCCCGCAGGCCGACCTGCGCGCCACGAGTTCGTCCGACACGCAGGTGCAGACGACCGCCGGCGGGATGCTCACGGTCAAAGGCACGATCCTCGAACAGCCGCCCGCGCAACATCTCGGCGGCGGTTTGAACTCGACCCTCGTCGTGCCGCTCACGGGCGGCGCGCTCATCCCGAACGCGAGCATCGACGTGCAGTTCGTCCTCGGCGTCCAGCAGGAGGGCGCGTTCCGCTTCTTCGTCAACGTCGAAGCCCTGACGCAGCCCATCCCCACGAGCGGGCAGAAGGGTGCGGAGGGGAAGTTTCGAAAGTAAAAGTAATGGGATGAAAACGAAAGTGAGGCGGGCAAACCTCGTGCAGCCCGCTTCGTTTTGAGGTTTCAGTTCCCGGTCTCAAGTGCCCCGGCGCGAAAATAGACTGAACTGAGGGTGGCTTTCAGACGTTTTTCTTCGTGGACTTCAAAGGGCGTTTCAACTTCGGACGTGGAATACCGTAAACATCGAGCGTTCCTGCACAGCGCGCCGGAAGGCGGGGGAGAGAGAACTGGCGATGAAACTCAAAATCTTTATAGTGCTCGTGGCGGTGGTGTTGGCGTGGGTCGCCGGGCGGAGCATCAAGAGCGGCGGGCAGCACATCGTCCGTTCGGTGCAACAGGAAGCGCAGGGCAACGGGCACGGCGGCGAAACGACGCATCCGGGCGAGACGGCGACGACGACGAGCGGCGGGAGCGAGCGGCGCATCAACGAATCTTACGAACTCGCAGACGATGCACAGGTCGATGTCCATGGCATCAACGGCCCCGTCACGGTCGAAACGGTTGACGGCAACACCGCCGAAGTCCACGTCACGAGCACGGCGCGCAACCGGAGCGATCTCGATGCGAACCAGATCATCATCCAGCACACAGGGGCGAGGCTCACCGTGCGCGGCAAGGGTAGTAACAATTGGGGCTTCTGGAAGTGGCTGCGCGGCGGCGGCGAGGCTCGTCATAACGTCTTGTTGAAATTACCGCGCCGCGCCGAGTTGGCGTTGAGCGGCACGAACGGCCGCGTCACCATCGGCGAGACGGAAGGGGCGGTGCGGGTCTCCGGCGTTAACGGGCCGGTCGAGATGGGCGCGACGCGCGGCTTCGCGGAGGTCTCCGGCGTCAACGGCAGCGTCACCCTCATCATCACGGAACTCGACGAGCGAGGCTTGAGGGTGCATGGCGTCAACGGCGGCGTCGAACTACGGCTCGGCAGCGACGTGAACGCCGACCTCAGCATCAACGGCGTGAACGGCCGCATGACGCTCGAAGCGCCGAACGTTGAAGTGCAGGAGCAGAAACGCGACAAGTTGCGCGCGCGCATCGGCACGGGCGGCGCTGGAATCAAAGTCAACGGCATCAACGGCAGCGTGCGTTTGGTGGGCGTCTAACCTCGGAGCAGAAGGTTTCCCCCTCCCCTGTTCCGCGTCGAGGCCGGAGAGTTTTAAAAGCTCTCCGGCCTTTGCGCGTCTGCGGGATGTGAAGTTTGAAAGTCCGTAACCTCAGGCACGCGCCGTCAAAGCGGCGCGCGCCGCACGCACGAGACGCAGGGCTTCTTCAGTCGTTGCGGCGAGCGCGGTGAGGTGTCCCATCTTGCGCCCGGCGCGCGGCTCGTGTTTGCCGTAGAGGTGCAGCTTGACGTTCGGGATGGCGCAGGCCGCGCGCCAGTCCGGCTCGCCGTCCTGCCACAGATCGCCGAGCAAATTCGCCATCGCGGCGGGGCGCAGTTGTCCGGTCGCGCCGAGCGGAAGTCCGCAGACGGCGCGCACCTGCTGCTCGAACTGGCTCGTCTGGCAGGCGTCAATCGTGAAGTGGCCGGAGTTGTGCGGGCGCGGCGCGAGTTCGTTGACGAACAATTCGCCGTCGCGCGTGTGGAAGAATTCGACGCAGAGCACGCCGACGAGTTCGAGTCGCGCGACGAGGCTCTCTGCGATCTCCGTCGCACGGCGCGCAACTTCCGCAGAGACGCGCGCCGGGGCGACGGTGCAATCGAGGATGTGCCGCTCGTGCGAGTTTTCGACGACGCCGAAGTGCGCCGTCTCGCCGTCCGCGCCGCGCGCGCAGACGACCGACACCTCGCGCTCGAAATCAACGAAGGCTTCGAGGATGGCCTCCTGCCCGCCGAGCGAGTCGAACGCTGCGGCGCTCTCCGCCGCAGACTTGATCAGGCGTTGACCTTTGCCGTCGTAGCCGAACCCTGCGGTCTTCAGGACGGCGGGGCAGCCGAGCATGGCGAGAGCCGCGTCGAGTTCGGCGCGCGTGCGTACGCGCCGGAAAGGCGTGACGGGGATGCCGGCCGTTTGGAGAAAGGTCTTTTCGCGCAGGCGGTGCTGGGTGGTGTAGAGCGCCGCGCCGTTTGGCCTGACGGGGACGATGCCGCTCAAGGCTTCGACGGTCGCCGCCGGGACGTTCTCAAATTCAAAGGTGACGACCTGGACGCGGCTCGCGAAATCGCGCACGGCGTCGAGGTCGTCGTATGAAGCGGTGACTTCCACGTCGGCCACCTGACCCGTGGGCGTGTCGGTTTCGGGCGAGAAGGTGTGTACGAGATAGCCCATGCGGCGCGCGGCCATCGCGAACATGCGGCCGAGTTGGCCGCTGCCGAGCACGCCGATGGTCGCGCCGGGCAGGAGCGTTCGCGTACTTGAGCGGGAAGAGTGCGCGTGATTCACGGTTTTAACGAAGTGCTACTTTAATCGGAAAGCATTGCCTCGCCCGACAGACAACAATCAACTTAGCCCAACTCCGCCGCGCGCACCTGCCGCTCCTGCTCAGCGCGGAAGGCGCGCAGGCGTTCGCGTAAAGCGCCGTCTTCGTTGGCGAGGATGGCGACGGCAAGCAGCGCGGCGTTGCGTGCGCCCGCCTGCCCGATGGCGAGCGTGCCGACGGGAATCCCTGCGGGCATCTGCACGATGGAGAGCAGCGAGTCGAGTCCTTTGAGCGCGCGGCTCTCGACGGGGACGCCGAGCACCGGCAGCAAAGTTTGCGCTGCGACCATGCCGGGCAGGTGCGCCGCGCCGCCCGCGCCCGCGATGATCACTTTCACGCCGCGCGCCTCCGCCCCGCTCGCAAACTCCGCCATCAAACGCGGCGTGCGATGCGCGGAGACGACGCGGCACTCATGCGCGACATTGAACTCGGTCAACACCTCGTCCGCCCCGCGCATCGTCTCCCAGTCGGACTTGCTGCCCATGACGACCGAGACGAGCGGCGGGCGCGACGAGTCTTGTGCGCGAGTGGCTGTTTCCTGTTTCGACTCTTCTTTCACTTGGATCAGTAGATGTTGAAGTTGTAATCGACACGGACATACTGCGCGACGGCGCGCCCGTCCTTCATGGCCGGCGTGAACTTGATGCGCCGGGCGGCTTCGATGGCCTCCCACGTCAAACCGTGCGGGAGCCTGCTGATGACCCTGATGTGGCTGACCTTGCCGGACGGCCAGAGGATGAGGCGCACCCGCACCTTGCCGGTCACGCGCTCCTCGCGCGCGCCTTCCGTGTAGGCCGGTTCCGGCCGCTTGAGAAGCTGTGCCTGCTGCGTCACCTCGCGCGCCGTGTAAACCCGGCTGTAGCCTCCGCCGCCGGGCTCTCTCACATCGCCGTTGCCGACGCCGTAAACACGAGCGTTGTCGCTGCCCGGCCCCCAGCCCCTGCCCGGCCCGACACCCGCGCCCGCATCGACACCCGCGCCCGTGGGCGCACGCACAGGTGCTTCCGGCACGGGCAGATTCAGACTGAATGATTTGACGAACTCTTCGACGCTTGCCGACTCATGAGCCGCGCCCCACGCCGCGACGATATATATTTGCGCGCCGACGGTGTAGATGTGAGCCATGCCAAATTGTTTACCCATGTTGATGCGGTAACGCATGCTTGGAAGGCCGTAGAAGGATAATGGCCGTTCGTCAGTGAGCGACCCGCGTTTCGGCTTCAGCCAGCCCTGCTTGACGATCACGTGCCGCGCGATCTCTCTGCACTGGTCAAGGTAGGCCATCCTGTCATCGTGCGGTTCGGGAGGTCTCGCGGCCTCGAACGACCAGACCGTGTACTCTGCTTCCTCACGGCGCACGCGGTAACGTTGCCCCGCCACCTTGAACGTACCTGATGACCTCCGCTCCGAGTCCGACGAAGGCTGTCCCGGCATCAACACTGTGAACGCCTCGTTCGGCGGCGAGATTTTGACCCAAGAGGGCGCGGCTTCCTGCGCGCTCGCTGTTCGCGCCAGGGCGACGCAGCAGAGCAACGCGGGAAGCGCGAGACGAAAATTGAAGGCGAGCGACTTCATGCGTGTGAGTGGCATAAACGTTTCTCGTCGGCCGGTCGTTTGCCCGGCTGCGGCTTCACCCCTGCGAGTAGCCGGGCTTACCGTCGAAGTTATAGAGGTTCTCAGTCTTGATGAAGTCAAGCCCGTTGTCTGCGATGCGTTGGAGGAGCGCGGTGATCTGCGAATGCGAGATGGTCGCGCCCTCTGTGGCGGCGAGGTAGCGGCAGCGCCAGTGGTCTGAGAGAAAAGTTTCGGGCAGCCCCTGCGGCCAGACCGTGATGCCGCGATTGCCGATGAGCATCAACTTCAGACCGTCGCCGCTCAGCTTGTCGCACGTCTCGCCGAGCGCCTCGGCCGTGCCGCTCTCCCAGTTCAGGAACACGTCAACGCCGACCAACTCTTTCTTCTCCGCGACCCCGCTGCCCGCGCCCGCCGTGCTCGTCTGGTCGCCGCCGCCCGGGTTGTACTTGACGGCCTTCAAAGACTGCGGCGTCTGCCCCAGCCGCTCGACCACGGCCGCCGCAAACTCGCGCGTGCCCACCTTCTGCTTGCTCACGCCCTCCGCGTAAATGTCGTAAGTGTGAACGCCGTCTTCCACGGCGCGCAGCCAGGCATTGTGTACGCGCTCGGCCACGTCCGGCTGGTTGATGTGTACGAGCATCATCACCGCGCCAAGGAGCAGCCCCGACGGGTTGGCGAGGTTCTGCCCGGCGCGGCGCGGCGCGGAGCCGTGAATCGCCTCGAACATCGCGCCGGAAGTCCCTATGTTGGCCGAACCGGCAAGCCCGACCGAACCGGCGATCTGCGCGGCCACGTCCGAGAGGATGTCGCCGTAGAGGTTGGGCATCACCACCACGTCGAAGGCTTCGGGCGTGTCGGCCAGTTTGGCCGCGCCGATGTCCACGATCCAGTGCTCGTTTTCGATGTCCGCATACTCGGCCGCGATCTCGTCGAAGACTTTGTGGAAGAGACCGTCGGTCATCTTCATGATGTTGTCTTTCGTGAAGCACGTCACTTTCTTACGGTTGTTGCGCCGCGCATACTCGAAGGCGTAGCGCACGATCTTTTCGCAACCGGGGCGCGAGATCAGTTTCAGGCATTGATAGACCTGCGCCGTCTGCCGGTGCTCGATCCCGGCATAGAGGTCTTCCTCGTTCTCGCGCACGATGACCACGTCCATCTTCTGGTGCTTCGTATCAACGAACGGATGATACGAGACGCACGGCCGCACGTTCGCGTAAAGTCCGAGCGTCTTCCTGACCGTCACGTTCAGGCTCTTGTAGCCGCCGCCCTGCGGGGTCGTGATCGGCGCTTTCAAAAAAACCTTCGTGCGCCGCAGAGAGTCCCACGCGCTCGCCGGGATGCCCGCCGTATCGCCGCGCAAATAAACCCGCTCGCCGATCTCTATCGTCTCGATGTCCAACGCCGCACCCGCCTCTTTCAAAATGTGGAGCGTCGCTTCCATGATCTCCGGGCCGATGCCGTCGCCGTGCGCGACCGTGATGGGAACATTCTGTGCCATGATTTAGTTCAAGCACCTTTCGCTAAATTCGGATTTTAAGAAGACAACTCAGGTGGCCGATAGCTTACTACTTTTCACCCGCCGCCCGAAAGTTTCGAGCCGCACGAACTCGCGCCCGCGCCCCGCAAATGGATGCGACGATCATTCAACTCGTTCGACACGCAGGCGACGCGGCCAACTAATCTTTCACCTCCGCGCGTAAATTTAGTATGATGCCGAGGTGCCCAAAACCCCTTGCGAGCGTCGGTCGAGAGAAGGTGTTGCGCCGAGAATCGGCACGTGCGCGCCCCCACCGTGCCCCTTTAATTTACGTCCGAAGCTTACAGCCCGCGCTGAAAATTCACGGATAAACCCGGATGTTTAATTTGACACGATCCACTTGGGGGCGTTACCTCATCTCGGTCTTATCGGTCGGCGCGTCGTTGCTCAGCACGTTCGCGCTGTGGCCTTTCAACCAGCCCGTGCGGCTCGCCTTCTTTTATGCGGCGGTCGTTATCAGCACGATCTACGGTGGTCTGCGCTCCGGCCTTCTCGCCATCGCTCTGGCCGTTGTCGCCAGCGGCTACTTCTTTTTCACCCCATACAATTCAATCACCCTTGGAGCTACTGCGGTCATCCAGTTGAGCGTCTTCGTCGCGGTGACGCTGTTGATCGTGTTCGTGATTGACCGGGGCAAGCGAGCCGAAAGCAAGCTGACGGTGTCCGAGCGACGCTTTCGCCAGTTGGCCGAAAACATCGATCAGGTCTTCTGGGTGTACGACCTGAACGAGGCGCGGGTCGTCTATGCGAACCCGGCCTACGAGACGCTGTGGGGCGACACGCTGGAGAATCTTTACAAAGACGAGAGCGCGTTTTTCGCCATGCTTCATACGGACGACCGCGAGCGCATGACCGACGCGCTCCGGCGGCAGCGCGCCGGCACGCGCACCGAAGAGGAGTACCGCATCATGCGGCGCGACGGCACGGTGCGCTGGATACGCGACCGCGGCTTTCCCGTACGCGACGAGCAAGGCCAAGTCTTCCGCGTCGTCGGCATCGCCGAGGACGTGACGGAGAGCCGTGCGGCGGAGAAAGCCCTGCGCGAACAGACCGAGGCGGTCGAGACGGTCAACCGCGTCGGGCAGATGCTCGCGGGCGAGTTGGACTTGCACAAACTCGTGCAGGCCGTGACCGATGCGGCGACGGAACTGACCGGCGCGCGCTTCGGCTCTTTCTTCTACAACGTGCTCGACGAAGCCGGCGCGTCCTACATGCTCTACACGCTCTCCGGCGTGCCGCGCGAAGCCTTCGCACACTTCCCGATGCCGCGCGCCACAGACCTCTTCGGCCCGACCTTTCGCGGCGAAGGCACGATCCGCCTCGACGACGTGCGACTCGACCCGCGCTACGGCAAAAATTCGCCTTATTACGGGATGCCCGAAGGCCACCTGCCCGTCGTGAGTTATCTGGCCGTGCCCGTCATCTCGCGTTCGGGCGGAGTGGTCGGCGGGTTGTTCTTCGGCCATGAAGAGGCGGGCGTCTTCACGGAGAGTGACGCGCGCATCGTCGAAGGACTCGCCGCGCAGTCCGCCATCGCCGTGGACAACGCGCGCCTCTTTGAAGCCGCCCGGGAGGAACGCGCCAACGCAGAGGCCAACGAGCGTTACTACCGTTTCCTCGCAGAGGCCATTCCGCAGATCATCTGGACGGCGCGCCCCGATGGCTCCCTCGACTACTTCAATCAACGCTGGTACGACTACACAGGCACGACCTACGAACAGACCGGGGGCTGGGGCTGGGACGGCGTCCTGCACCCGGACGACCGCGAGCGTTCCGTCGGGCGTTGGAAGCAATCAATCGAGACGGGCGAGGTTTACGAGATCGAGTATCGCTTCCGGCGCGCGAGCGACGGCCAGTATCGCTGGCACTTAGGGCGCGCCCTGCCCCTCAGCGACGAGAGCGGCAAGATCGTCAAATGGTTCGGCACCTGTACGGACATAGACGACCGCAAGCACGCCGAAGAACAGCAACGCTTTCTCGCAGAGGCGAGCGCGGTGCTCGTCGCGTCGCTCGATTATGAGGCTACGCTCACGGCGCTGGCGCGGCTCGTCGTGCCGCATCTCGCTGACTGGTGTACGGTTGACATGCTCACCGACGACCGCACCATCGAGCGGCTCGCCGTCGCGCACCAAGACCCTGCACAGGTGGAAACGGCCTGGGAGATGAATCGCCTCTACCCGCACGACCTCTACGAGATGGAAGGCGTCTCCAAAGTCATACGCACGGGTCGGCCTGAACTCTACCCGAACATCCCGGACGAACTGCTCGCGCTCGTCGCACGCGACTCCGTGCATCTGAACATGCTGCGCCAACTCGGCCTCAAGTCCAGCATGATCGTGCCGCTCATCGCGCACAATCGCGTGCTCGGCGCGATCACGCTCATCGCCGCCGAGTCTGGACGGCGTTTCACTGCGGCCGATCTCGCTTTCGCCGAAGACCTCGCGCAGCGCGCCGCGCTCGCCGTGGACAACGCGCGTCTCTACCGCGAGGCGCAGGAGGTCAACCGCCTCAAGGACGAATTCCTCGCCACGCTCTCGCACGAACTGCGCACGCCTCTGACCGCCGTGCTCGGCTGGACGCGCCTGATCGCCACGGGTCAACTGGACGAGGCGACGCACCGGCGCGCCCTCGAAACCATCGAGCGCAACGCGCAGTCGCAGGTGCAACTCATTGACGACATCCTCGACGTGTCGCGCATCATCCGCGGCAAACTGCGCCTGAACGTGCGCCCCGCCGAACTCTCGCCCGTCATCGAAGCGGCCGTGGATTCCGTGCGCCCGGCGGCCGAAGCCAAGGGCATCCGCTTGCAGGTCGTGCTCGACCCGCGCGCGGGGCCGGTCTCCGGCGACCCCGACCGCTTGCAGCAGGTGGTCTGGAATCTTTTGTCGAACGCCATCAAGTTTACGCCGAAGGACGGGCGCGTGCAGGTCTTGCTCACGCGCGTCAGGTCGCACCTCGAACTGACCGTGAGCGACACGGGACAGGGCATCGAAAAGAAGTTTTTGCCCTACGTCTTCGACCGCTTCCGGCAAGCCGACCCTTCGACGACGCGCACACACGGCGGCCTCGGTCTCGGCCTGGCAATCGTGCGCCACCTCGTCGAACTACACGGCGGGACGGTCACGGCCGAGAGCGAAGGCGCGGGGCAGGGCACGACGTTCAAAGTGTCGCTCCCGCTCATGATCGTGCATCAGCCGGAGTTTGCGTCGAACGCAGGAGGAGGGGAGCACGCCGTCGTTGTTGCGGCCGAGCACCCGACGGCCGGGGGAAGCGTGGCGCTCGAATGCCCGTCCGAACTACAGGGCTTGCGCGTGCTGTTGGTGGAAGATGAAACGGACTCGCGCGAGATGCTCGTCATCGTGCTCAAGCAATGCCGCGCGGAGGTGCGCGCCGTGGCGAACGCGGCCGACGCGCTCTCGCAATTGGAATCCTGGCGGCCGGACGTGTTGATCAGCGATATAGAGATGCCGGGCGAGGATGGCTACACCTTGATCCGCAAAGTGCGCAGCCTGCCGCCGGAGCGCGGCGGCAAAATTCCGGCGGCGGCGCTCACCGCCTATGCACGCGCCGAAGACCGCATGCGCGCACTGCTCGCAGGCTTCCAACTCCACGTGCCGAAGCCCGTCGAACCGGCGGAACTCGCGGCCGTCGTCGCCAGCCTCGCAGGGCGCACGGTGGAACAGGAAAAGGGGTAAAGGTAAAAGCGTAAGGGGGAAGGGATAAAGGAAAAGCACTCTGCCGGGCGCTTTCTCCTTTATCCTTTCCCCCTTACCTTTTACCCTAAAGTTTTAATCAGTGTCCGGCGGCCATTCCGGCGGCGCGCGTGCGTCCCGTTGCGGCCGGGCGACGCTCGTGCTTGGCGCAGGCGCGGCCGAGCGCCTGCTCGACGCGCGGCTCGACGTTGCATTCCGGCTGGCGACAGACGGCGGCGAGTTCGGAGACCACCAGATAGTGCGCGCGTTCCAGCATCCGCTGTTCGCGGAAACTGAGCGGCTTGATGTGGCTCAGGTAAGTCAGGTGCTTGAGCACGTCTGCGACCTCAAAAATGTCGCCCGTGCGCATCTTTTCGGAGAATTCTTTGAAGCGATCCTTCCAGTCGTTCGGCGCGGCGGCGAAGTCGTCGCCGAGGTTCTTCAACAACATCTCGCACTCGGCGGAAGAGATCGGGGAGCGCAAGCCGACTTCGCCGGCGTTGGCGACCGGGACGAGGACGACTGAGTTGGTGGCTGCGAGGCGAAGGGTGTAAAAGGGGATGGATGTTGCGCCTATCTGTTTCTGTTCAACCTGTTCGATAGTTCCGATGCCATGATTGGGATAGACGACTTTCTGACCGATTTTGAAGCCCACCACGTACCTCCTAACACTGTCTGAGAAAAGTTTCGCTGCGTGAGCAGCGGCCGGGTTTTGTAGGTTTACCCTCTTGCTCTTGGGGCGCAGGACGCGCCAAAGGCTCTGCTTAAAACGTCACAAAAGTGTAACAGCGGCGCTCGCGAAGCGTCAAGAGAAACGATGAACGCGGAAGGATGAGCGATGAATCAAAGCGTCGGCCTTTCATTCATCGTTCATTCTTCCGCGTTCATCGTTCATGTTTGGAGTATGCGGCAGTTCGATGGTGAATGTCGAGCCTTCGCCGGGGATTGACCTGACGGTGGCCTCGCCGCCGTGCGCGCGCGCGAGGTGTTTGACGATGGCGAGACCGAGTCCCGTGCCGCCGAGCGCGCGTGAGCGGGCACGGTCAACGCGGTAGAAACGCTCGAAGATACGATTGATGTGCGCGGGCGCGATGCCTTCGCCCGTGTCGGTGACGCTGATGCGGTCGCGCCCCGCCGCGCGCTCGTGCGTGATGGAGACCGCGCCGCCCTCCGCATTGAACTTGATGGCGTTGTCGCACAGGTTCGTGAGCATCTGTTCGAGGCGGCGTGCGTCGGCGTGGACTAACACGTCTTCGGCGACCTCGTTGCGCAGCGTCACGCCGCGCTCGGCCGCGCGCGCCGCAAGCGCAGTTATCACCTCATTGATCATCGCATGCAGGCGTGCGGGTCGCGCCTCGACCGCCGCCGTCCCGCTCTCGATGGCCGAGAGTTCGAGGATGTCGTCAATGAGACTGTGCATGCGCGCGGCGTTGCGGTCGATGATGGAGAGGAAGCGTCGATTGTTGTCCGCATCGTCGAGCGCGCCGCCTTCGAGCGTCTCGACGAAGGTGCGGATGGCCGTCAGCGGCGTGCGCAGTTCGTGCGAGACGTTGGAGAGAAATTCCTGCCGGACGCATTCGAGACGTTCGAGCCGCGTGATGTCGAAGAAGACGCCGACCGCGCCGCGTGATGCGCCGTGCGCCCCCGACGCGCCCCGCTCCAAAGGCGCGACGCGCAGATCGAAGACGCGCCGCTCCGCGTCCATCATCTCGACTTTGACTTCCACGCGCTCGCCCCGCTCAATCGCCTGTAGATAGGCGGAGAGCACGGCCGGGTTGCGCGTCAACTCGCCGAGCCGCGGCCGTCCTCGCGCCGCCCCGGCCGCGCCGCCCTCTTCAAAGCCGAAGAGGATGCGCACCGCCGCGTTCGCGGCCACCACGCGCAAATCGCCGTCCACCACCAGCATCCCCTCGCGCATGCTGTTCATCATGGCCTCGACCAATTCGCCCGCCGGGATGAACTCTCGCATCGCACGCGCCGCCGCCTTCGCGCTTGGCGTCGCCTGCGTTCCCCTCTCGCCGTCAGGCGAAGACGCGCCGGAGACGAGTTGCAGGGGCGTTCTGTTGGTTGCCCCGCGCGCCAGCAGATGCGCGATGCCTGCGCCCGCCAGCGCAAAGGCCAGCGCCGCGAGCGCCGCCGTGGGACGCCAGAAGACGAGCGCGAAAAAAGAGATAACGAGCGCGGCAGAGAGCGTGACGGCTAAGGATAGGCGGAGAGACATCTCTGAAATTAATGGCCGCTCGCCACTGAGAGAGAGCGTTTGCGCGGTTGCCGCCCGATTGCTCGCGCGGGAAAGTTGGAGTTCACGACGCGACTCACCTCGCCGATAGTGGGGAGAGGGCAACGGCGAAAAACGCTTGCAAGCGCGACGAGGAGATAAAGTTTGAAGCGACGCACGAGATTGATTCTCGGTCACGACGACGGCTCGGTCAACTGCTACTGTTGCGGTTTCGTCCCTGCCGGCTTCGGGCATCCGACGAAGCGATAGCCGACGCCGACCACCGTCTCGATGCAGTTGCCGCAGTCGCCCAGTTTTTGTCGCAGGCGGCGGATGTGTACGTCGAGCGTGCGCGTGTCGCCGTAGTATTCGTAGCCCCACACGTTGTCGAGGATGTGTTGGCGCGTGGCGACGCGGCTGCCGGTTTTGGAGAGCGTTTCGAGCAGGGCGAACTCCTTGCGCGTGAGTTTGACGGGCGCGCCGTCGCACGTCACGCGCATGTCCGCGAAATCAATCGAGAGCCGTTCGTCGCCGTAGCCGGGCGCGCTCCCTTCGTCTGCGCGCCGGAGGATGGCGCGGACGCGCGCCATCACCTCTTTGACGGAGAAGGGCTTCGTGATGTAGTCGTCCGCGCCGAGGTCGAGACCACTGATGCGATCCGCTTCGTCGGCGCGCGCCGTGAGCATCATGATGGGCGTGCGGCGCGTGGCCGGTTCGCGGCGCAGGCGACGACACAATTCCGTGCCGCTCATGCCCGGCAGCATCAAGTCGAGGATGATGAGGGCGGGCGCGCGCCGTGCATCGAGCGCGGCGGCCAGTCCCTCCTCGCCCGTCGGCGCGATGATCGCCTCCAACCCCTCACGCCCCAGGTTGTAACGCAAACCCTCTGCGATGTCCGGGTCGTCTTCGACGATGAGAATCGGCTTTACCATATTTTTAAGTGATGAGTGATGAGTGATGAGTGACGAGTGAAAAGCAGTTGTATTTACTCATCACTCATCACTCATCACTCATCACTTAGTTACTGTGTTTGATGAATGCCGCTTCGGCCATGTAGACCGTGAGTTCGCAGATGTCCGTGACGTAATCGCCGACTCGTTCGAGGTGTTTGGCGATGAGCAGCAGGCGCGCGCCGCGCCCCGTGGTGGCCGGGTCGGAGGTCATCAACTTGATCAGGGTTTGAAACATGTGCTCATAGAGCGCGTCGATCTCGTCGTCGCCGTGGATGACGGCGCGCGCTTCGGCGGCGTTGTTCGTGGTGAAGGCGTCGAGCGCGGCGCGGAGCATCGCCGAGGCTTGCGCGGCCATGCGCGGCAGTTCGGCGAAGGGCTTGAGTTGCGGCTCGTCGTTCAGATCAATGGCGGCGCGCGCGATGTTGCAGGCGTGGTCGGCGATGCGTTCGAGGATGGGCGTCACTTTCGCCACCGAGACGACGAAACGCAGATCGCGCGCGGCCGGCTGGCGCAGCGCCAGCACGTCTATGCAGAGACGATCTATTTCCAGTTCGAGTTGGTCGATCTGGTCGTCGTCGCGCAAGACTTCCTGCGCCGCCTCGGTGTCGCGCTCGACGAGCGCGAACATGGCGCGCGCAAGCGCGGTTTCGGTCTTACCGCCAAGCAGCAGCACGCGGTTGCGTAAGTTTTCCAGATCGTGGTCGAGATGCCTTTGCCGTTCCATGATAAAAATCTCGGTGGGTGCGATTTCCAATTGCGGTTGACGGTTTAACCTTCACATCTCACATCTGAGATCGCAGAGTTAAAATCCGCAATCCGCAATCCGCAATCGCCCATCCCCTAGCCGAACCTCCCCGTGATGTAATCCTCGGTCAACTTTTCGGTCGGATTCGTGAACATCTGCTCGGTCGCGTTGACCTCGACGAGTTTGCCGAGCCAGAAGAAGGCGGTCGTGTCGGAGACGCGCGCCGCCTGCTGCATGTTGTGTGTGACGATGACGATGGTGTATTGCCGTTTGAGTTCCACGATCAACTCTTCGATCTTCTGCGTCGCGATGGGGTCGAGGGCGGAGGCCGGTTCGTCCATCAACAACACTTCGGGTCGCACGGCCAGCGCGCGCGCGATGCAGAGCCGTTGCTGCTGCCCGCCGGAGAGTCCGAGCGCGGAAGTCTTCAGACGATCCTTGACCTCCGACCAGATGGCCGCGTCCTCCAAAGCCTGTTGGACGCGATCCTGCAACTCCGTCTTGTTCGTCGTCAGCCGGTTGATGCGGAGTCCGTAGGCGACGTTATCGAAGATGGATTTGGGGAACGGGTTCGACTTCTGGAAGACCATCCCGACCCTGCGGCGCAGGTCCACGACGTTCAAGCCCGGCGCGTAGATGTCTTCGCCGTCGATCAGGACTTCGCCCGTCGCGCGCGTGCCGGGAATCGTGTCGTTCATACGATTGAGCGTGCGCAGGAAGGTTGACTTGCCGCAGCCCGAAGGGCCGATGAAGGCCATCACGATGCGCTCCGGGATACGGAGCGAGATGTTGAAGAGGGCTTGCGTCGAGCCGTAGAAAAAGTTCAGATCGCGCACGCTGACTTTCGCCTGCGCCGCCCCGTTGTGCGCCGGTTCCGCCGTCTGCCCGCTCGCGCGCGGCTCGATCATCAAAGATGGTGCGGTCGTTGACATAAGCATTAGTAAATCGTGAATCGTAAATCGTGAATAGACAAAGCCGGATTGAATCTATTTACGATTCACGATTTACGATTCACGAGTTCAAATCTTCCGCCGCGTAAAGAAGCGGACGGTGATGTTGATGACGAGAATGAGCGTCATCAGAATAAGCGTCGCCGCCCAAGCCTGCGCGTGCCATTCGTCGTAGGGCGAGATGGCGTAATTGTAAATCTGGACGGTCAAAGAAGCCATCGGCTGGTCGAGGTAAACGTTGAAGAAGCGGCTGCCGAAGGCCGTGAACAGCAGGGGCGCGGTCTCGCCGGAGACGCGCGCGACGGCCAGCATCGCGCCCGTCACGATGCCGGATGCGGCGGCGGGCAGGACGACCCCGGTCGTCACACGCCACTGCGGCGCGCCGAGCGCGAGCGCGCCCTCGCGCAAACTCGCGGGCACGAGCCGGATCATCTCTTCGGTCGTGCGCGCAACGATGGGGATCATGATCACGGCGAGCGCGACGCCGCCCGCCATCGCCGAAAATTGCTTCATCGGCAGGACGATGATCGTGTAGACGAAGACGCCGACGAGGATCGAGGGGATGCCCGTCAGCGTGTCCGTCAGGAAGCGCACGAGCGAGGCGAAGCGTCCCGCGCCGTACTCGGCGAGGTAAATCCCCGTGGCGATGCCGAAGGGCATGCCGACGACGCAGGCCATCGCCAGCAGGATCAAAGTGCCGAGAATGGCGTTGCCGATGCCGCCGCCTTCGCCGACGGGCTTCGGCGTCTCGATCAGGAATTGAAAGCTGATCGCGCCGATGCCGCGATAGGCGATGTAGCCGAGTATGAGTACGAGCACGGCGACGGCGAAGAAGGCGCACGCCGCCGTCAACGTCGTCATCACGGCGTTGGTCGCATAGCGTCTGGCGTGCATCGTCGGCATATCGGTTTCAGGTTTCAAGTGTCAAGTTTCAGGACTGAGGTTTGAGGTTCTTTGTCTTGAACCTGAAACCTGAAACTTGAAACTGAGTTTTAAGCCCTCGCTGTGCCGCTCGTCGAGCGCGTGACGCTCCAGACGAGAAGACGCGCGGCGGCGTTGATGATGAAAGTGACGAGGAAGAGAATCAGGCCGAGTTCGACGAGCGCGCTCAGGTAGATCGCTTCCGTGGCCTCCGTAAATTCGTTGGCGATGACGGAGGCGATGGTGTAGGACGGCTCAAAGAGCGACGCGCTGATCTCGGCGCGGTTGCCGATGACCATCGTGACGGCCATCGTTTCGCCGATGGCGCGCCCCAGGCCGAGTATGATTGCGCCCGCGATGCCGGGGCCGCCGTTGGCTAAGACGACGCGCGTCGTCTCCCAGCGCGTCGCGCCGAGCGCGAGCGCGGCCTCGCGTTGCGAGACGGGGACGGCGGCGAGCACGTCGCGCACGACCGCAGAGATGATCGGCGTGATCATGATGGCGAGAATGATCCCGCCCGTGAACAAACCGATGCCCGTGATCGTGCCTTGAAAGAATGGCATCCAGCCGAGCCATTTTTGCAGCGGCGGCTCGACATATTGCCGCAGGAGCGGCGCGAGCACGAAGATGCCCCACAGCCCGTAGACCACCGAAGGGATCGCGGCCAGAAGTTCGACGAGAAAAGTGATGGGGCGCGACAGGCGGCGCGGCGCTTGTTCGACGAGGAAGACGGCGACGCCGAGCGAGATGGGCACGCTGATCAGCAGCGCGAGCAGCGACGAGACGACCGTGCCATAAATGAAGGGGAGCGCGCCGAAACTCCCCGATACCGGATTCCACTCGCGGCTCGTCAGAAAGCCGAAGCCGAACTCACGGAGCGACAGGCGCGAGTTCGAGGCCATCGCCGCGATCATCGCCCCGACGAGCAGCAGCACCAGAAGCGCGCAACTGAACAACGCGGCGCGAAACACTGCGTCGCCCGTGTTGCCGGTCGGCGACAGCGCGCGCCGCCAGTTCCACGCGCGTGCGCGCGCGCCGTAGGCGGAAGCGGGTGTCGGCAGGGTCGGCGGTTGGTTCTGCATAACAACAAGGGATGAGGGATGAGGGATGAGGGATGAATGAAGAGAAGTGAATCGTAAATCGTGAATCGTAAATAGAAGAAGAGGGGTTTTCTCTATTCACGATTTACGATTCACCATTTACGGCTTTTCTTCATCCCTCATCCTTTAGCTCCTGAGCGTCTTGCCGCCCGAAGTGATCGAGTTGAGCTTGGCCGAAGCGCGCTCGACGATCTGTGGGGGAAGCGGCGAGTATTGTAAATCTTTGGCGAAGCGTTCGCCGTCGTGGATGCTCCACCAGAGGAAATCTACGAGGGCTTTGCCTTTGGCCGCGTCCTTCTGCTCTTTGTAGACGAGGATGTATGTGTAGCTGGAAATCGGGTAGGCGTTTGCGCCCGCCGCGTCGGTGATCGAGACGCGCAGGTCTTCGGGCGTCGTCGGCAGGCTTTCGGCGGCCGCGGCCGTCACGGCTTCAAGCGACGGTTCGACGAAGTTGCCGGATTTGTTCTTGATGAGCGCGACGGGCAGTTTCGTCTGCACGGCGTAGGCGAGTTCGACGTAGCCGATGGTGTTCGGCGTCTGCTTGACCTGCCCGGACACGCCCTCGTTGCCCTTGCCGCCGATGCCGACCGGCCAATCCACAGACTTGCCCGCGCCCGGCGACGCCTTCCACTCCGGGCTGACCTTCGCCAGATAATCCGTGAAGACCGCGGTCGTGCCGCTACCGTCCGAACGGTGTACGACGGAGATGTTCGTGGCGGGCAACGCGATGCCGGGATTGTCGGCCTTGATGCGCGCGTCGTCCCAGCGTTTGATTTTACCGAGGAAGATGTCTGCGATCACGTCGGGCGAGAAACGCAGGGGCGCGGCGGCAACTTCCTGCAAGTTGTAGGTGATGACGACCGCGCCGAGCACCGTGGGGATGTGGAGAAGTTCACCCGGAGCTTTACGCAAATCCTCGTCGCTCATCGGGGCGTCGGATGCGCCGAAGTCAACCGTCTGCGATTGAATCTGCTGGATGCCGCCGCCCGAACCGATGGACTGGTAATCAATCTTCGCCTGCGGGTTGACCTTGCCGTATTCGCTCAGCCACTTCTGATAGAGCGGGTTCGGAAAAGTCGCGCCCGCGCCCTGCAAGCGAATCGTTGCGCCGCCCGCGCCCGGCACAGTGCTGTCGGCGCGTTCGCCGCTACACGCGGACAGCATCGCCAGCGTGACTATGAGCAAGGCCGCAAACGCGACACGGCTACGGCGGCGCGTCGTCTTTAGTTTAGGTAACATCGACAGTCTCCTCGGAAGTTTAGGACTCGACAGAAGACTCCGAGGATACCGGGACGCTGTTACACGCACCTGAACGCGACTTTAAATTTATGTTAACTGAGAGGCCGTTGCGCGACCGTCAGCCGAGACTGTCAAGCAGACGGATGATGAAGAACGAGAGGGCAGCAATTAAGGCCGCAAGCGGGATCGTCAAGACCCATGCCCAGACAATACGACCCGCGACGCCCCACTTAACGGCCGACAGGCGGCGCGTCGCACCGACGCCGACGATTGCGCCCGTGATCGTGTGCGTGGTGGAGACGGGGATGCCTGCGAGCGTCGCGCCGAAGAGCGTCAGCGCACCGGCCGTCTCGGCGCAGAAGCCGCCGACGGGTTTGAGTTTCGTGATCTTCGACCCCATCGTGTGGACGATGCGCCAGCCGCCCGAAAGCGTGCCGGCGGCAATCGCGGCGTGCGCGGTGAGTACGACCCAGAGCGGGATTTCGGGGAGTTTGCCGCCCGCGCCCGCTTCGAGCATGCCGCTCGTGACGAGCACGATGGTGATGATGCCCATCGTCTTCTGCGCATCGTTGCCGCCGTGGCCGAGCGAGTAGGCGGCGGCCGAGAGCAGTTGCCCGCGACGGAAAAGTTTGTCCACGCGCGTCGGCGTCGAGCGGCGGAACATCCAGAAGACCGCGACCATCAGGAGGAGGCCGAGCGTCATGCCGATGAGCGGCGAGGCGATGATGAAGATGAGCGTCTTGATCCAACCCTCGGGCTTCAACAGCCCCTCGAAGCCGCCGTAGGCGGCCATCGCCGCGCCCGCGTAGCCGCCGACGAGCGCGTGCGAGCTCGACGTGGGGAGCGCCAGATACCACGTGATCAAATTCCAGATGACCGCGCCGAGCAGGGCGGCCAGAAGCACGTAGAGGCGCTGGTCTTCCTGGATCAGATTGATCTCCACGAGGTCGCCGCCGATGGTCTTGGCGACGCGCGTGCCGAGGACGGCGAAGGCGATGAAGTTGAAGAATGCCGCCCACACGACCGCCATGCCGGGCGAGAGCACGCGCGTCGACACAACCGTCGCAATCGAGTTCGCCGCATCGTGAAAGCCGTTGATGTAGTCGAAGACGAGCGCGATGAAGATGATGAAGATGACGAAGGCTAAGGTGACAGACATAAGCACTCACAGAGGTCAGAGGTTAGAGGTCAGAGGTCAGTAGAAGACAGTTTTTGATTTCAACTGATCTCTGACCTCTGACCTCTGGCCTCTGCCGTCATGCGTTTTTAATGATCACGCTTTCGATGATGTTGGCGACCTGTTCGCAGCGGTCAACGGCGGCTTCGAGTTTTTCGTAAATTTCTTTGAACTTGAGCACGGTGAGGGGGTCTGGTTCCTCTCGGAACAGTTCGCCGATGGCCGCGTGGTAGGTGTCGTCGGCGACGTTCTCCAGCCGGTGGATTTCGACGAGGCGCTGGTTGATGCCGACGGGGCGCGCGAGCGTCGAAACGATCTCGTGGAGTTGGACGGCCATGCGCTGGATGACGTCGGCGAACGAGCGCGCGTGCGGCGTGCTGGCCTGAATGTTGAACATGACCATCGCCCGCGCCGCGTCGTCTATGAGATCGACCACGTCGTCGAGCGCGCTCGACAACTCGTAGATGTCCTCGCGGTCGAAGGGCGTGATGAAAGACTTGTTGAGGCTGGTGGAGATGGTATGCGTCAGTTCGTCGCAGGCGTGTTCGATGGTTTTGATGCGCTGGGCATAGGCGTTGTAGTCGCGGCTGCCGTCGGCCATCATCTCGACCAGAATCGTCGAGGCGTCGTAGATGTAAGAGGTCATCTGCGAGAAGAAAGAGAAATATTGATCCTCGCGGGGCAGAAAACTGAAACGCGCCATCTTTTCATCGGCTCCGTTGTGGGAATTGAAAGAAGAAGCCGCACTATAGACGAACTGGCATGGAAGTTTCAAGGTGAACGCGGGCTGAACGGAATTGCGAAACGCGGAATCTTCAATTGCGGAATGCGGAATGCGGATTAGAAAACAAGACAAGACACGGCAATGCTTTTCAATCCGCATTCCGCATTCCGCATTCCACATTTGTCACGAGCCGGTAGCCGACGTTGATCATGGTTTCGATGTGGATGCGGAAGGGCGCGAGGCGGCGGCGCAGGCGGTAGATGTGAACATGGAGGCTCTCGGCGTTGAAGGCGGCCGGGGGCGGCCAGGCGTGCCGCCAGAGGTCTTGTGAGGCGACGATGCGTTGCGCGTTTTGGGCGAGGCGCGAGAGGATCAGAAATTCTTTGCGCGGGAGTTGGAGCACGCTCCCGCCGCACACGACGTAATAGTTGTCGTGCTCGACGCGCAGCCGCCCGTCGTCATAAACGGCCGCGTCAAGCTCTCGCCCTCGCACAGGCGTCGGAGAGGTCAAGTCGGTGCTCATAAATTTAGGAAGAACCATGAATCGTGAATCGTAAATCGTGAATAGAAGAAGACTGTTTTTATCTATTCACGATTTACGATTAACCATTCACGTCTTTTAGAACTTCAGTTTCGCGCCGAACTGCATGACGCGGGGGCCGCCGACGGTATTGGTGATCTTGCCGAAGTCGGTGGTGTCTTGCAGGTCGTTGTTCGGGTTGGCGAAGTTGACGTTGTTGAAGACATTGAAGACATCCCAGCGCAACTCCAACCCGACCTTCTCCGTGATGGCCGTCGTCTTCGACAGACCGAGGTCGAAACGCTTCTGGCGCGCCCCGCGCAGGACGTTCCGCCCCAGATTGCCGTACTGCCCGAACGAGGAGCAGAGCGCGGCCGGGTTGAAGTAGCCCTCGGTCGGATCGTCGGCCTGCTGGCGGAGTTGGTCGAGCGTGCCGCAGAGATTGGGGCGGCCGAAGCCGGGGCGGAAGAGGCCGCCCGACCCGGTGCGCAGCGCCGTCAGTGCGGAGACGTTTCCGGCTTCAGGCTCGGCCGTGAAGATGGTGAAGGGCGTACCCGACTGCGCTTGCGCGAAGCCCGACAGTTGAAAGCCGCCGAGGAAGCGGGAGGTGAAACCGAAGGTCGGGATGTCGTAGACGAAACTCAGGCTGAAGCGCTGCGTGCGGTCGAAGTCGGAGAGGGCGCGATTGCTGCGCGGGTCGTTGGAGTTGTTCTGCAAAATGAAGCCGGTGTTCGGCACGTCGGGTTTGCCGCCGCCCGCGGTTGAGCCGGGGTCTGCGCTCGACGTGTCGATGGACTTCGAGAAGGTGTACGAGGCGTTGAACTGGAGGCCGCGTGTGAGTCGTTGCGTCAGGTTGAACTGCGCGCCGTGGTAGATGGAGTTTCCGTCGGATTGGAGGAGCAGCGCTTCGGGGATGTTGAAGCCGAGCAGTTGCCCGCGCGCCTCGAAGCCGATGATCGAGCCGTTCGGGTCGCTCAGGTTGAAATCCACGGGCACGCCCGTCAACGTGTTCCTGAAACCGAAGGCGATCCCACGGCCGCGCTCGCGCTCCGACCCGACGGTGCGGAGCGCGCCGCGCAGGCTAGCGGGGTTGCCGCGCTGCGCCGCTTCATAAGCCTGATTGAAGCGGGCGAAGATGTAGTCCGGCGTGTTCGGGTTGTTCAAATCGTACACCTGATTGAGCGCCTTGGCCTGCAAGAGCTTCGTGCCCTTCGTGCCGACGTAGCGTGCTTCGATGAGCAGGTTCTTCGTCAACTCAAACTGCGTGCCGAGATTCCATTGCTGGACGTAGGGCGTGCGCAAGTTGCGGTCAACAGCGCGAAACTCGAACGTCTCGGCGATATTGCCGAGCGCGGGCTGACCTGTCGCCAGATCGACGGCGTTCAGCACGCCGTTGGCGTCGCGCTGAACGCCCGTGTTGTCGCGTATGACGTAGGTGATCGCGCCGCCGGTCGAGACGAGTTGGATGCGGTTCGGGAGAAAGTTGTTGAGACCGAGGCCGGTGTTCTGCTGCGAGAAGGCCGTGCCGATGTTGATCTGTCGCGTGGGCGCGGTGACTTCGATCTCGCGCAGGAACGGGTAGTTGCTAAACACCGTGTTGATGAAGGCGGAGGAGGGGCGGTCGAAGAAGACGCCGTAGCCGCCGCGTATGACCATGCGGTTGCTCTCAAGGGGCGAATAGGCGAAGCCGAAGCGCGGCGCGAAGTTGTTGCGGTCGGGATTGATGGTCGATTTGTTATCGGCGCGCGCCGTGACGGCGAGCGCGGAGTCGAGCGCGCTGAAGCCGGTCGTTTGCGCGTTAGAAGGAACGATGAAGCCGCTCAAGGGGTTCTCCGTGCTGGTCAGGAGCGCCGGGTCGAAGTTGCCGAACTGGCCGCTGCGCTCCTCCGGCGTGCCGAAGAATTCGTAGCGCAGGCCGAGGTTGAAGGTCAGTTTGCGGTTGACCTTCCAGTCATTGGCGACGTAGCCGGAGATGTCGCGGAAGCGGAAACTTTTGTCGGTGATGCCGAACTGCGTGTCGGCCTCCGTGGCGCGCCCCGAGAGAAATTGCGTGAAGTTGTCGAACTTCTCGAACTCCGTCGCCTGCTCCTCAGGCAAGTTGGTGTCGAACTGGAAACGCTTGTACTCGCCGCCGAGGCGCAACGTGTGCGCGCCGCGAATGAGCGTCACGTTGTCGGCGAGGCTCGTGGTCTGTTGCTTGCGGCGGTTGAATGAATCGTTTGTGCCGCCGAAGGAGAAGTTGGCGAGATTGTTCCGGCCGATGAACTGGCCGAGGCGCTGCGTGCCGACGCTGTTGTCGAAGAAGAGAGCGGGGTTGTCAATGCCGACCGACGCGCTCGTGATCGCCGCGAAGTCGTCGCGGAGCGTGCGCGAGTTGTTCAGGGAGAAGTAGCCGAAGCGGACTTCGTTGATGAGCGTCGGGTTGAAGATGTGCACGTCGGAGAGGGCAAGCGTGCGGTTGCGGTCGTTGCGCACGAGACCGGCGGGCGACGCCTGACTGTTCGGAGCGTTGAAGGGATCGAAGCCGGGGAAGTTGGCGAAGAAGAAAGCGGCGCCGAAGCGGTTGTTCGCGTTGAGTTGTCCGTCGAGTTTGAGGGTGAACTGATCCTGTTCGAATTCCGCGGGAAAGACGTTGCGCTGACGCACGAGCGGGTTGCCGCCGAAGAGCGTGGCGTTTGTGCCGGCGATTGGTTGATCGTTAAAGACCGTCGGCAGCCCGGCGCGCGGCGCGGGGATGAGAAAGTCGCCGGTGATCGGGTTGATGACGTTCAGCAGGTTCAAGGCGATGGGCGAGATTTGCGCAGGGCTGAGGCAGAAGCCTGCGGTGGGTATGCCCGCGCTGTTGCGCACGCAGGGGTTGAGCGCGCTGAAGGCCGCCACGACGTTGTCGGCCGTTCGTGCGCCGCTGATGAGCCGGAGCGCGGCGGGCAGCACCGTCTGGCTGCTGGCCGTGGGAACGAACCCGGTGCTCGCGCTCGTGCGCTGGTAGCCGCCGAAGAAGAAGAAACGCTCTTTGACGATGGGGCCGCCGATGGTGAAGCCGCCCTCGTGGCGGCGTGCGCGTGGACGCTCGATGCCGTCCTTGTTGTAGAAGAAATCGTTGGCGTTGAAACGCTCGTTTTGAATGAAGTAATAACCCGTGCCGTGAAAATCGTTTGTGCCCGACCTGGTGATGAGTTGGAAGTTGCCGCCGCCGCTTCTGCCCGTCGAAGCGTCGTAGAGGCTGGTCTGGAGTTTCACTTCGGAGAGCGTTTCGGGCGCGGGGGCGATGTTATCGTTCAGAGAGCCTTCGTTGTTGGTGATGTTGGTAGCGTCAACGCCGTTGAAGAAGAGGCTGGTGCTCGTCGTGCGCGTGCCGTTGACGGAGGGCGAGACATTGCCGTTGCCGTTTGTGAGCACGGGCGAAAGTTCCGCGCTAACGCCGGCTTCGGACGAGAGCAGTTGTGTGAAACTGCGCGTCGAGGTCGGGATGGCGACGAGTTGCTCGGAGGAGACCTGGCGCGCGGTCGTGGCCGTCTCCGTCGCCAGCAGCGTCGCATCGCCCGACGTGATGGTGATCACTTCACCCGACAGTTCTCCGATTTCGAGACGGTCTTCGAGCGTGCGCGGGACGGAGGCTTCAACCTCGACGCCCTGCCGCACCAACCTCTTGAAGCCCGTCATCTCGATTGCGACTTCGTACACGCCGACGGGGAGCACGGGAACTGTCCAGCGCCCCTCCTCGTTCGTCGTGGCGATGCGCTCCTGCCCCGTTCCCATGTTCCGCACGTTCACCGTGACGCCGGGCAAGAGTGCGCCGCGCATGTCCTCGACCACGCCGCTCAAACTCCCCGTCGGGCTGGACTGCGCTTTGATTGAAGGGGCGAGAGCCAACACGACTCCGGCGATTAAGAATAGCGACAAGAGGCCGGACGCTTTTTTACAGTTCAAGATAAAACTTCTTTCGGTGATGTAACTCATAAGTTTCTCCTACAGCGAATCTGGTGAAAGCACGGACGGTGCGCGCGCGCGACGCATGCATCCGACAAATTGCGACGAAAAATTAAAGCGATGGACAGTTGATAAAAGCGCTTCAGCCCGTCTGAAAGGGCGCGAGGTATGTGGTCGTTGCGAAGTTGAAGAGTAGGGTGCGCGGGTTAAGCCGGAATGAATGTCGCCTTAAAAGTTTGTTAACTTCGTGTTGGGCAAATGGGCGGGCGAGCGTTCTTCAATCAACGTGTCGAGAGATGCGAGCGCGTGGAGAGTTGAGGGTCGAAGAAGAGGAGTGACGTATAGAGAAAGAGGGCGGCACACATAAGCGTGTGCCGCCCTCTTTAGCTTCAAAAATAATTAGGTGTTCAGTGGTTGGAGTGACCGCGGCGAACCCTGCGGCGGCGGGGCGTGCCGGGGTTGGGGTTACGCATGTTGGTGTTGGTTCGCGTAATCGAGCGGATGTAGCGGCCTCTGCGCGTACCCGGCGAGGTGTTGCGGCCGCGCCCTCTGGCACTGGTCGGGACGCCGGGCGTCGAGTCAACCCGAATCACTTCGGGCACAGTTCGCTTCTGCTGCCCTTTGCCTTTCCCCTGAAACGCCTCGGTCGGAACCCCCAGAAGCGCGCCGCACGCAAGCGTCAACGCCATTCCCTTAATCGCCTGGAAAAACTTTGTTCTCATGATGATCTCCTTCAATATTTGTGAAAACATACGGTGCCGGACGGCGACACCTAAGATGTCGTACTTAAGCCCTACAACTCTGGGAGAGTTCGGTGAATGCTAGGCGATTGTCGTGCCAGTCTGCGGCCTTGGCAGAAATCTCCTCGTCACTCGCTATTTGATGTGGAAGTCGGCGACTTAAAAACCCGTCTGCGATCCGGGTCGGTGACGGATTGAGTCGAGTATTTAGATCGGAAATCGGCGTGGAGGCGGTCAGAATCGGGTGACGTTAATTCTTTCAAACTGACTTGCGCCACATCAACTTGAATGGAAGTTGTGTCAGTAAGCGCTCTCAGTCTGCCCGGCTTTTCGTGATTTCGTTGGATTTATCGCGCTTATTTGCGGGGGGCGACGTGGCCTTTCAATTGCTTGACAGTATCGGTCAGACGCTCGCCGCAGGTGAGCGAAAAAAACCGGATTCCGTCGAAGCTAAATGAAGAGCCAGAGCGAACACGAAGCTTTCAGCACCTCTACGAAGGTGATCCTGTCGGTATACGCCATCACGTTTTTGGCGGCGGTTTACTGCTTGCCGGTGGCTTACATCGGTCTTCCGCTTTTACTGTTCGCCCTGCTGGCCGTTCGCGCCAGTTCGACCTTCCCGGTGAAAATTGCCGGAGCCGGCAATCACCTCTACCTCACGGACAGCTTCCTACTGCTCTCCCTGCTCGTTTTCGACGCCGAAGCGGCGGCCGTGCTCGCCTGCATCATCACGCCCTGCGTGTTGCTGCATTCGAGCAAGAGCGTCACGGCGCTCATCTCCCGCTCGGCGATCTCCATCCTTCCGACCTTTCTCGCCGCACTGCTTCTACGCTTCGGCTTCGGTTCCGTCCCTCAACTCTTACAGGCGCAAGACCTCCCCGCCATAGCTACGGCGCTCGCCGCGTTAATCGTCGCTCAGTCCGTGTTCAGCGCGGCGATCCTGCTGACGGGCAGGAGCGCAAGCCCACAGCAGAAACGCTGGCAGGCTTTCGTTAAAAGTTATCTCAAGCCGCTCTCCATCTATCTGGCGGCCGGGTGCGTCGCCGGGTTGCTGGCGGCCGCCACTCACGGCATCGGTCTCAACCTCGTCACACTCGTCGGCGTAGCGGTCGCCATCGCGTATTTCGCTTACACCTCCTACAGGGAGAATCACTTCATCAGCGCGCCCACGCAATCGCAGGTGGCCGTGGCTAACCCGAACAACGCCGCCAACGACGAAGACCGCTTCCGTAACGCATTCGACTTCGCCGCCATCGGCATGGCGCTGGTCTCTTCAGAAGGGCGCTGGCTACAGGTCAACCGTGCGCTCTGTAAGATTCTGGGCTACTCGGAGCGGGAGATGATCGTCACGGATTTTCTGACGGTGATTCACCCGGACGACTTGAGCGTGGCGGTCGAAGCCATCAAACGACTGCGCAAAGGCAACAGCACCATCGACCAGTGCGAGGTGCGTTTCCAGCACAAGTCGGGGCATAAGGTGTGGGGACTGTGGAGCGCGTCGCTCGCGGGCGGTTCACACGCGGCGTCCACGCCGCTCGTCTTCCAGATTCAGGACATCACGGATCGCAAACGCGCCGAGGAGCAACTGCAACACGAAGCGATGCACGACGTGATGACGGGGCTGCCCAACCGCGCGATGTTCATAGACCACCTCGAACTCGCCATCGCCCGCGCGCAGCGCAACGAGGCGCGCAAGTTCGCCGTACTCTACGTTGACCTCGACCGCTTCAAGATCATCAACGACAGTTTGGGTCATGCCATCGGCGACCAGTTGCTCAAAGAGGTGGCGGTGCGGCTCTGGAAATGCGTCCGGGCGGGCGACACGGTGGCGCGCCTCGGCGGCGACGAGTTCGTGCTCCTGCTCGAAGACATCTACGAAGAGAACGAGGCGATTGAAGTCGCCGAGCGCATCAAGAGCGAGTTGGCCGCGCCGTTCACTTTGAATGGCCGCGAAGTGTTCACCACGGTGAGCATCGGCGTGGCTTCCAGTTGGACGAGCTATCATCAGGCCGAAGGACTCATCAGAGACGCGGACGCCGCGATGTACCGCGCGAAATCGCTCGGCAAGAACCGCCACGAAATTTACGATTCCGCGATGCACGCGCAGGTCAACGATCTCTTGCAGATGGAGACGGCCTTGCGCATGGCGGTCGAACGGAATGAGTTGGTCGTTTACTACCAGTCAATCGTCGATCTGGAGACTTTCAAGATTTCCGGTTTCGAGGCGCTGGTGCGTTGGAATCACCCGGAGCGAGGCTTTATCTCGCCCGCCAACTTCATCCCGCTGGCCGAAGAGACGGGCTTGATCGTGGACATCGGCGAGTGGGTGTTGCGCGATGCGTGCCGCCAGATGGAACGCTGGCAGAAGATATTCCCGTCCGACCCGCCCCTGTTCGTCAGCGTGAATTTGTCGAGCAAACAGTTCATCCAGAGCGATTTGATTCAACGTGTGACGCAGATCATCGAGGAGACGAAGATCAACCCGGAGGGGCTGAAACTGGAGATCACTGAGAGCGCCGTGATGGACAACGTCGAGACGGCGACCGAGATGCTCAAGAAACTGCGCGCGCTCGGCATCAAGTTGAGCATAGACGATTTCGGCACGGGCTATTCCAGCTTGAGTTACCTGCATCGTTTCCCGATTGACACTCTGAAGGTTGACCGCTCCTTCGTCGTCAACATGTCGGAGGACAGCGAGAACGTGGAGATTGTGCGAACGATTGTGAGCCTGGCGCAGAACCTCGGCATGAACGTCATCGCAGAGGGCGTGGAGACGAAAGAACAACTCGCCGCGCTCAGAAAGCTGGGCTGTGAAAACGGTCAGGGCTATTTCTTCTCTAAGCCCGTCGGTGCGAAGGCGGCGGAGAATTTGATCTGCGACACCTACACGGTCGAGCCTACGGTCGAGCCGCTCGTCAATTCCGCGCGCCCGCAGGAAAAAGTCGTACGCTATTCGCAAGTGGCTTAAGTCTATCTGCCGGGTTCGCGTTCAGTTCCGGTGAATAAAAATGGGGTCGCGTCCGAGCTTCCGGGAGAAGCTCGACGCGACCCCTGTCCGCATTAAGCAGGCGGGACAATGTTTGGTGGGGCGGGCACACTCTAACGCCGCCACGCTACAGCGAAATTAACGGCGACTTAAATGTTGATGAACAGTTGCCGTGTGCAGCACAGTCGTCCTCTCAGAAACGAAACACCGTGTCGAATTGCAGGCGCGTCGTCGGGCGGTTGAGCGAGCCTGCGGGCGTCTGGCTGAACGCCCCGGCCAGCCCGTGCGGGCGCTCGGAGACGAGGCCGGTGACGCTGAGCAGCACGCGCGGGTCAACCGTGTAGGTGAATAACACGCGGTGCGCGCGCACGTCCGAAGGCTGCACGATGTCGGAGAAGTTGAAGGGCGTGAGCACGGCGTCCTTCTCGATGCGCATGAAGGTATAGTTGAAGAGCAGGTCGCCGCGCGCGCGCGTTTTGCCCGCCTGAATCTCCGCCCAGAAGCCTTGGTTCTCGTCGTTCCTGACGATGCGGTTCGCGCCGCCCGCGCCCGCCAGCACCACGTCGTGCGCCTGCGTGTTGGTGACGAAGTTGAAAATCACTGTGACGGGGAAGCGCGTGCTGTGTGTGAACTCAAGGCGGCCGATGAAGTCTGCGAGGTTGAAGCCGGACGAGAGCCGCCCGTCGCGGTTGACGGCGTTGGTGTTGGCGGCGGAGACGCCGAGGCTGCTGCCCGCAACGAGCAGTTCGCGCGGCACGGCGGCGAAGCCCCCAACGGTCTGCGCCGGGGTCGTCCCTGTCGCCGGAAGCGTGACGGTGACGGGCACTTGCAGTTGGCCGCCGAAGAACTGCGCGGGGCTGATGAACTGCGTGCCGGAATAATAGAGATCGGCGACCGAGAGCGTGAGCGAAGTTTTGTCGCCGAGGGCGAAGCGCGTGCGCGCTTGTGCGCCGTAGAGCGCAAGGTCGCGCCCCGCGCGCCGCGAGGCATCGACGCTCGCGCGCCCGTCCGCGCCGAGGACGAAGACCGACTGGCGTTCGAGCAGCGGCAACTGCCACGCGACGAGCGTCAGGTTTTTGAAGACGTCGTGTTTGAAATCGCGCGTGTAGCTTTCGTTGAAGCCTTCGGGCTGGATGTCTGCGTCGAAGGTCAACTCGGTGAAGAGCCACGGCGTCTCGAACTTTCCGCCTTGCAGGCGCAGGCCGGGCAGGGCGGCGGGGCGGTAGGTGATGTAAGCCTGATCGAGCGCAAACTGTTTGCGGTCGAAGAAGTCCGTGAGCGTCTGGTTGCTGGCCGTCAGGTCTGCGGGCGTGCCGGTGGCGAAGCGCAAGCCCCAGTCGAACTGCTTGCCGATCTGCCCGCGCAGGGCAAGGCGCGCGCGCAGGCGCAGGCGGTTGCGCGCGCTCAACTCGTTGCCGAGAATGGCCGGGTTGTCGGCGTTCGCGCCGCCGTTCAACTGGCCGAAAGTCCCCTCGTAGCGGACGCGCACGTCGCCGCTGAAGGTGATCGAGCCGAGTTGGCGTGCGAGCGTCTCGGTCGTCTTCTGCGCCTGCGCCTCGATGGCGCGCACGCGCGCGTCAACGCCCTCGGTCTGCGGGTTCTTCGTCGCCGCATCCTGCCCCGGCGAACCGCCGCGCCGCAGCGTGTCGGTCGCGGCCACGTCGCCCGCAGAATAGACCGCCTCTTTGACCGCGGCGGCGGCGTTCGCGTCGGGGCGACTGCTGCGCGCGAGGAGTTCGTTCAGGAGTCTCGATTGTTCTGCGAGCGTGACGCGCAGGCGTTCGATCTCGGCCTGCTGTTCGCGCAACTGCTGGCGCACGTCCTCTAGAGAGGCGGCGTCCGGCGCGCGTGGCGCGTTCGTCGTCTGCGCGTTCGCATCGGGCGCGGCGGCCGAGGCTGCGGGGGCGGCCGGCGCATGTGTTTGCGCGAAGGCACAGCAGGCGAGTGTGACGAAGAGGGCGCACGTGAGCAAAGCGCGCAAGAGGGCAGCAGTTATCATGTTCCAATACCTTCCTTGAATCGAAAAAGAAAGAGCGTGCGAGCGTGGCGATTGATACTTTTGATGCGCGCGTGTGCGGACGCACCCAGACCAGGAATAAACCGCGAAGATTGACGATTGCGACCTTATCATAAATCGGCGCGGCGGAAATCTTAACCTCGCCAACCCCGAAGACGGCGTTGACATGCGCGGGCTGAACCTGTCGATCCGTCGATTGCGAAGGGCAAAAGTATAAGCGGCGCAGATTAACAAGACCTGAACGGAATGTTACAAACGCGGGAATTTGTGGCGCGGCCGTCCGCGCCCGCCGCGTCCGGCTCGGACGCGCACGCGGTGTCTGACACGGGTACGCCGCCCGCGTCTCGCATCGGGAGTCATGCCGCCGCGCGGGCGCGCGCCTGTGCTATGATGTGCGCGCCCCTGTGTACAAAATTTTTCCGGCGTTGGCTCTGTTTCGGATGTTATGAGATCAGGCTCCTTCATGCGAAAGACGCGGTCGTTGATGGGATTGGACGCGCTGCGCGATCTGGTTTCCGATTCGATGGCGATTGATTTAGGGTCGGCCAGCACGATCATCTCCGTGCGCGGTCGCGGCATCATCGTTGATGAACCGTCCGTCGTCGCCGTCAGCAAGACGACGGGCGAGATCGTCGCCATCGGCCGCGAGGCGCACACGATGCAGGGGCGCGAGGCGCGCGACGTGACGCTCATCATGCCGATGGTGGACGGCGTCGTCGCCGACTTTGAACGCTCGCAGCGCATGCTCGATCATTTCGTGCGCAAGGCGCGCAGCGGCATCTCGCACTTCAGTCGCCGCGCCGTGATGAGCGTGCTGTCGGGCGTCACGCACGTAGAGCAGCGCGCGTTGATGGCGGCGGCGGAGGCGGCACACATCGGGCGCGTCTACATGGTGGAAGAGGGGCTGGCGGCGGCCATCGGCGCGGGCGTTTCGGTGGACGAGCAGAAGGCTTCGGCGGTGGTGGACATCGGCGGCGCGACGACCAATGTCGCCGTCGTCGCGCTCGGTATGATCGTCTATGCACAGGCCGAGCGGGTGGGGAGTTCCGACGTGGACGAGGCGATCATGGATCGACTGCGACGCCATCACGGCCTGATCATCGGCGCGCCGACCGCCGAACGCTTGAAGATCGAACTGGCCTCGGCCATCGAACCGAAAGACCCCACGCGGACGATGACCGTCAAGGGGCGCGACGTGCAAAGCGGCGCACCGCGCGCGGCCGAAGTGACGAGCGACGAGGTGTGCGTCGCGGCGCAGGGCGTCGCGCAGCGCATCGCGCGGGTGGTGCAGCGCGGTCTGGCCGAGTTGTCGCCCGAAGTGGCCGCAGACATCTACGACCGCGGCCTGATGATGACGGGCGGCGGCGCGCTGCTCGACGGCATGCCGGCCTTTCTGCAAAGCGAGACGCGCCTCTCCACGCACCTCGCCGAAGACCCACGCCACGCCATCGTTAAAGGACTCTCCCAACTATTCGACGACCCGCTGCTCCTGCGCCGCGTCGCCCGCAACGAACCCTCGCTCCTGCTCGACTCCGACGCGGGCGCGTTTGAAACGTATGAATAGCCGTTAGTCGCCGGTCGTCCGTTGGTCAGTCGCCAGTTGTTTCATGGTCGCCGCAGGAGTTACTAAAGATCGCATTGACCAACCGGCGACTGATACCTGACCACGGACAACTGACGGCCGGCGACCGACTGCATTTTCTACCGGGAACAAAAGCGGCGCATTCCGTGTCTTAAAACTCGTCACTCGTCGCCTGTCACACGCCACTGCTTTTATGTCTCTCGCTCGAATACTCCACCGCCAACTGCAAGTCGCGCGCGTCTACGGAATTCCCGTGCGGATCGATTACCGTTGGTTCATGGTGTTTGCCCTGAGCACCTGGCTCATCGCGAGCAATTTCGATCAGGGCACGCCGCTCGTACGCTATGTCAACGTCACGCCCTCGACCGCGTGGGTCGTCGGACTGTTGACGACGCTCGGCCTGTTCCTCTCGATCTTCGGGCATGAACTGTCGCACGCCCTCGTCGGGCGCATCGAGGGCATCGAGACAGAGGAGATCGTGCTGCACCCGTTCGGCGGCATGGCGCGGCTCGACCGCGAGCCGGACAATGCACGCGCGGAGTTTCGCATCGCGGTGGCCGGCCCGGCGTCGAGTTTCATCTTCTCCGTCGCGGCCTTCGGCGCGATGATGGTCGCCGCCGCCTTCGGGCAAACGCTGGTGGGCGCTGTTTTTTTCATACTCGGCTTCTGGAATCTCATGCTCGCCGTCTTCAACCTGCTCCCCGGCTACCCGCTCGACGGCGGGCGCGTGCTGCGCGCCTTCCTCTGGCACCGCAACGGGAAACTCGAAGAGGCGACGCGCATCGCGAGTCTCGGCGGCCAACTCATCGCTTGGACGCTCTTCGTCTTCGCCCTTCTGCTCTACTTCAAGACGGGCGACCTCTTCATGGCCTTGTGGTCGGTGGTGGTCGCGCTCTTTTTGCACAGCGCGGCGGCGAGCGTCGGCCGTGGACAAAAAAGTCTACAGACGGTGGGCGAGGCGATGAGCGCGCCCGTCGCGGTCGAGCCAGAGACGCTCGTCAGCCATTTCATAGACCTGTTTTTGCCGGAGCACCCGCAGGAGGCTTTTCCCGTCGCGCGCGGGCGCAGCCTGCACGGCATCCTGACGCTCTCGGACATACGGAAACTCCCGGACGCAAGCCGCCACCGGACGCGCGTCGCAGACGTGATGCGACCCGTCGCGCCCGAACTCTTCGTTGACCCGGCCACACCGCTTGAGCGCGCCGACGCCCTGATGAAACAGAACGGCGCGGGCGCACTCGCCGTCCTGAACACTGCCGGCGAACTCGTCGGCTTCCTCCAACGCGCACGCCTCAAGCGGCGCAAAGAAACAAAATAATTCGCCCGTTTTTCGCCCTGTATCGCTGCCCGCGCGCGTGTGTGCGAGACAGGTTGTTGCTTTGTGTCGAGCTTTTCGACATAATCGGCGCGGATGCGTGTAACTCAAACTGCGTGGGAGACACTGTAGATGCTGGCTGTGCTGGGCGCGCTTATCGCGAACGGGCTGATTACAATTTTGAAGTTTATTGCGGCCGTGATCACGGGTTCGTCGGGGATGATGGCCGAGTCTTTGCACTCGCTGGCCGACACGACGAACCAGGTTTTTCTGCTGCTCGGCCTGCGCTTCTACAAGCGTCCGGCTTCGGAGAAACACCCGTTCGGTTACGGCAAGGAGCGTTTTTTCTGGTCGTTCATCGCGGCCATTTTCATCTTCGGCGTCGGCGCGAGCTACGCCCTCTACGAGGGCTTTCAAAAGCTCTGGCACCCGCACCCGCCCGAACAACTCGCGTGGGCTTACTGGGTGCTCGGCATCTCGTTCGTGCTCGAATCCGGCTCAATCGCCCTGGCTCTCTATCAGGAGGTCAAAGAAGCGCACCACGAAGGCTTGACGTTCGCGCAGTACCTGCGCGAATCGAAAGACCCTACGGCCAAGACCGTGATCTTTGAAGACAGCGCCGCGCTCCTCGGCATGATCATCGCCGGGGTGGGCATTTACCTGACGGATCATCAGGTCGGCCCCTCGCTTTTTGAAGGACAGCCGCCCGGCGCGTTCTGGGACGGGTTGGCTTCGATGACCATCGGCGTCGTGCTCGCCATCGTCGCCTTCTCGCTCGCGCGTTCGTCGCGCGGCCTGCTGCTCGGCGAGGCGGCGATCCCGAAGTCTGTGGAGCGCATCCGGCAGGCGATCCTCAGCCACGAGCACGTCCGCGAGGTCGTCGAACTGCTGACCATGCACCTCGCGCCCAAGCAGATTTTGATCAACGCCCACGTGAACTTTAGCAGCGAACTGGCAACGGGCGACATCGAGCGCGTGGTTCACGAAGTGGAAGCGTTGATCAAAAAAGCCGAGCCGAAAGTTGACATGATCTTTTTAGAGACCGCGCGGGAACGTAACGCCGAAGAGACTCAGCCGATCCCGCAGCACATCGGATAAAGTGATGAAAGGAAGTGATGAGTGATGAGTGATGAGTGATGAGTAAAAGACGAGTAAATCGTGAATCGTAAATCGTGAATAGAGAAGACAGG
>DASVPS010000061.1:0-47571 GCA_036389555.1 Pyrinomonadaceae bacterium | reverse complement strand
GCTCGACGCGGCCGGCGCCCGCGCCGATACGGTCGCCGCCTACCGCACCGTCCCGCCGCAGACGACCGACCGCGCGCGCGTCGAAGCCTTGCTCGTCGGCGGCGCGGTTGACTGCATCACCTTCACGAGTTCCTCGACCGTCACGAACTTCGCGCAACTCTTCGACACGCGCGATCTCGGCGAACTGCTGAGAGACATACGTGTGGCCTGCATCGGTGACATCACCGCGCGCACCGCCGCCGACTACAACCTCTCGACAGACATTCAGCCCGCCGAATTTACGACCCCCGCACTCGCCCGCGCCATCGCCGATTATTTCGCACAAAAGAGCTGAAGCATTCACCACACCCGCACTCAATATCTCTATAAAAACCCCACTCCTTTTCTATTGAAACTCAAACCCGACGCCGTATGCTAAACTGCGATTATGGCGAAGGGACGGGTGTTGGTCATAGACGACGAGCCGCTCTTGCTCGACACCTTGCGCGAGGTGTTGGAGGCGGGAGGCTTCGATGCGGCGGCCGAGATGGATTCGACGCGCGCGCTCGAACACATCGCACAGTTTCGTCCCGCGGTCGTCGTCTCCGACGTGAAGATGCCCGGCCTGAACGGGTTCGAGTTGCTGCGCGAGTTGCGCACGCGCCACCCGGAGATCGCAGTCATTTTGTTGACCGGAGAGGGTTCGGTCGAGACGGCTCTGCGCGCCATACAGGAAGAGGGCGCATACCACTTTTTCGAGAAGCCGATTGACAACGAAAAACTCTGCGCCGTCGTCGGGCGCGCGATGGAAGAAGGCCGCGCGCAACGCGACAGTGTCGCCCTCCAACACGAACTTCTGGGGCGCGGCGCGTTCGGGAAGTTGATCGGCAAATCCCTCCCCATGCAGCGCGTCTACAAGCTCATCGAACAGGTCGCGCCCTCTTCTGCCTCCGTCCTCATCACGGGCGAATCCGGCACCGGCAAGGAACTCGTCGCGCGCACGATTCACGACCTCAGCCCGCGTCGCGAGGGCGAGTTCGTCGCCATCAACTGTTCCGCCATCCCAGACACACTGATGGAGTCGGAACTGTTCGGGCACGAGCGCGGCGCATTCACCGGCGCGGCCGCGCGCCGTCAGGGTTGTTTTGAACTCGCACACCGCGGCACGCTCCTGCTCGATGAGATCGCGGAGATGCCCGCGCTCCTGCAAGCCAAGCTGCTGCGCGTGCTGGAGGAGCGCAGCGTCCGCCGGCTCGGCGGCTCGCAGGAGATACCCATCGACGTGCGCGTGCTGGCGGCCACCAACCGCGAGCCGCACGAAGCCGTCCGCACCGGCGCGTTTCGCGAAGACCTGCTCTACCGCCTGAACGTCATCACCATCGAACTCCCCCCTCTGCGCCAGCGCAAAGAAGACTTACCGCTCCTGACACAACATCTCGTCACACAACTATCCGAGCGGCACGAACGTCCTGCGCGCCACCTCAGCACGGCCGCGCTCGAAGTGCTGCGCTCGCACCACTGGCCGGGCAACGTGCGCGAACTGCGCAACGTCATCGAACGCGCCGTCATCATCTGCTCCGGCGAATCAATCGAACGCCACCACATCGCGCCCTACCCGCTCGACCAGCGCGCCCGCGCCCGCGTCGAAGACACCATCACGCTCCCCGTCGGCACGCCCATCGAAGAGATGGAACGCCAGATGATCCTCCGCACCCTCCAAAAGACCGACAACAACAAAACCCGCGCCGCCGAACTCCTCCAGATCAGCCTCAAGACCCTCCACAACAAACTCCGCCTCTACCGCGACCGCGGCCAACTCACCGACGCCGAACAGGCACGCACGACCAATGCTCACGCCACGCGCAAAGCTAACGATTAACTGACAATGATTTGGTGAAGAATCAAGTTAACGAAGGGTAAAAATGAATAACTTACCTCAGCACATTCAAGAATTATATAACGATGGGCAGAAACTCACAGATGATATGTTTAATCTTCTTACTGAGTGGCCGTTAAATGAGATTAACGAATTACGGATGGATTTAGATAAGCTGGATGACAATTACAAAAATAAAATAGAAGATCAGCTAATCAATCTCAGACGTTGGTTTAATTCATTGAACATACAAGTGCTACCTCATACAATACATGACAAAAGTTACTTGACTGATATTCTTGGCAGAGTGCAGACATATATTATTTACCCAAATTATTTAGGGAATCTCGATAGTCAAAAATTAGAAATTCGCAAATACATGGAACAAGCCTTTTCGCTAATCAAAACACTTCCGCCAACATTAATCACTAACCAACCAATACAGCAACATCAGTTAGTAGGCCATACCCCAAATACAGCTTTCATAATGATGTGGATGGACTCTGCACATCATGAGCTTGATGATGTATGCAATGCCATAAAGGAGGTTTGTGGCAGTTTTGGAATAAGAGCATTGCGAGCCAATGATGTAGAACATCAAGACAAGATTACGGATATTGTTTTATACCATATCGCTAACTCTGAGTTTCTAATCGCCGATCTGACAGGAGAAAGGCCGAATGTTTATTATGAAGTTGGCTACGCCCATGCCCTCAATAAGCGGCCGATACTTTACCGTAAGCAAGGAACTAAGCTCCATTTCGATTTATCAGTTCATAATGTTCCAGAATATAAAAACATTACTGAACTTAAAGAACTTCTTAAAAAACGAATTGAGGCCATGTTAGGACGTTAGATTAGCTGAGCCGGTATAACTAACACGAATTCAACCCCTCAATAGTATTCTTCTCATAATTATTCCTTGCCATGTAATTTGCATACTGCTCGCTCTCAGCAGCCTAATTCAGGCAGTATCGAAATAGCGAACAAATAACGAGGAGCAAAAATATGAATCTTGATGCCATGTCTATTTATCGTCTTGGATTGTTGTTGGTGCTAATGACTTCGGCGCAGGCGGCGCGGGCGCAGGCGGTGTATGAGATGCCGGAGGGTGTGGAGTCGCGTTGGGCGAGCGGGGAGAATCCGACGGGGGCGAAGGGGCGTGGTGGGCAGGCGAATGGAGGGCGCAAAGGGTCTCCGACCGTGCCGATTAAGGCGGGGGAGAGTCGTGTGCTGGCAGAGGCGGTGGGGACGAGCGGGACGGTGCGGCGCATCTGGATGACGTTCCCGGATCGCAGCCCGCGGATGCTACGGAGCCTACGCATAGATATGTACTGGGACGGGGCGAAGACTCCGGCCGTGAGTGCGCCGCTCGGCGACTTTTTCGGCATCGGGTTGGGTCAGACGACCGTCTTTCAGTCGGCGCTGTTCTCGAACCCGGAAGGGCGCAGTTTCAATTGCGTCGTCCAGATGCCGTTCAAGACGGGCATGCGGATCGTGTTGACGAACGAATCGGGCGCGAACCTCGAAGAGCTTTTCTACGACGTGGACTACACGCTCGGCGACCGCCACGGCGCGAACATGCTCTACTTCCACGCACACTATCGCCGCGAGAACCCGACGCGCTTGCAGCAGGACTACGAGTTGCTGCCCCGCATCGAAGGACGCGGCCGCTACCTCGGCACGAACATCGGCGTCATCGTCAATCAGAAGACTTACTTCAACACCTGGTGGGGCGAGGGCGAAGTGAAAATCTACCTCGACGGCGACCGGGAGTTTCCTACCATGAGCGGCACGGGCGCGGAGGATTACATCGGTACGGCCTGGGGACAGGGGCAGTTCGCGCACGATTACCAGGGCAGCCCCGTCGCCGACGAGAAGAACCTGCGCTGGTGCTTCTATCGTTATCACATCCCCGATCCCATCTACTTCCACAAAGACATTCGCGTCACGATCCAACAGATCGGCTATCTCGCACCGCACAGCCGCGAGGCGATTGTGAAAGCCGGGCGGCGGCTCTATCGCGCCGGCCCCGGCCTCGTCGAGATGGACTTATCGAAGGACGGCAAGTTTGAGCGCGACGACGACTATTCGAGTTGCACCTATTTCTACCTCGCCGCGCCGGAGAACAAACTGCCGCCGCTTGATCCCGTCAGCAAGCGAACCGAAGGATTGTGATCCTACAGACTCACTTAACGAATGCGCGTATCAAATCGCTGATGCGCGCGAGGTGGTGGTCGTCGTGCTCGGCGATGAAGTAGACGAGGTCTATCACGCGCATCGGCATTTGCAGGCGGGGATGGAGGGCTGTGCGCGCGATGAGTTCGGCGTCGAAGCCTTCGAGACGGCGCACGAACTCGCCGCGCTCGGCGCGAAACGAGGCGAGCAGGTTTTCGATTGAGTCGGCGTTGTGGTTGGCCTCGTGCGTCTTGCGGTTTCCGAGGTCGGCGGGGCGCAGGGTGTCGAGTCCGGCCGCGTAATCATCGAGGCGGCCGAGGTCGAGCGTTCCCAGATCGAGTAGGTGGCCGGCCTGTTCCTGCATTGACCAGTTATCGCCGTCGCGCCGCGTCAATATTTCGCGCGGCAGTTTGAGGAGGCGGTCTTCGAGCCGCGCGGGCGTGCCGCGCACGCGCTCCAGGACATTCGGGTACATCGCGAGCGGCAAGTCGAGCGTAAACTTTCTTTCAAACCAGTTGGTGCGCGGCATCATTAGGCGCGTTCCTCCCTTCCTCATTTCCCGGCGCGGCTGCCGAGTTGCTTGATCAATTCGCGCACGGCCGTCTCAAGCTGCGAATCGCTTCCCGTGTAAGTCTCGCCGATGGGACGCGAGACGGGCACGTCCACCGGGCGCGGGTTCAACTCCATGTTCGTGCCGTCGGCCGCCTGCACCTTCATGCGCGGCAGGCGCACGCTTGAGCCGTCGATCAGCGTTTGATTCCAGGTGTAGATGATCCAGCCGGAGGTCGGCTCGCCCACCACCTTGCCGAGTTTGAGCGTGCGGTAGCCTTCGGTGAAATCTTCTGCGTCGGAGAGCGAGTGTTGATTGGTGACGAGGATGGTCGGCGATTCTAGCGAGCGTTGGCCGAGCACTGTGCGCGCGGGTGCGGCCGTCTGGCCGCGCGGCGTCATCGTCAGATAACCGCGGCGCGAGAGCACGTCGATGGCGTAGACGTTGACGAAGCCGCCGTTGTTGTTGCGCACGTCAACGACGACGCCCTCGCGCGCGTGGTTCTCGACGTCGAGGTCAACGTGGAGTTGCGCGAGCGAGGCCGAACCCATGTCGAACATGTGTACGTAGCCGAGCCGCCCGTTGCTGATGCGCGCGACGTATGCGCGATTGTCCTCGACCCACTTGCGATAGAGCAGAGCCTTCTCCGTCGCGGCGTTCACGGGGCGCACCGCCAGTTCGCGCTTGTTCGCACCGTCCGCCCCGGAGGCAAACGTCAGACTCACGCGGCGGTTGATCTTGTAATTCAACAACTCGTCGAGGTTCGTGCGCGCCCCCGTTTCCCTGCCGTCAACGGCGACGAGGTAGTCGCCCGGTTTGACCTCGCGCGCAAGCGCGGCGGGGCTGAGCGGGATGATCTCGGTCACGCGCAAACGCCCCGTAGCTTCATACTCGCGCCGATCAAAACGCAGGCCGAGCCGACCCGTCGCCGCCGTCGAGCCGGTGAAGGGCGCGCTGACGCCGGAATGCGAGGCGTTCAACTCGCCGACCATGAGTTGCAACAGGCGACGCATTTCGTCGGGCGTGCGTGCGCCCGCGATGCGCGGCTCGTAGGCGGCGCGCATGCCCTGCCAGTTCACGCCGTGAAAATTCGGGTCGTAAAAATGTTCGTGCAGGTATGACCAGACCTGTCGAAAGACCTCCATCTTCTCGCGCGCGAAATCCACATCCATCTCCGCCGCAACGGCGAGCGGGCGCGTCTTGCCTTCGAGCGTGACAACGTTGATGCGCCCCTGTTCGAGATAGAAAATCTCTTTGCTGTCGGGCGAAAATTGCGCCAGCCCTTTGAAGCCCGGCGTGGAAGTCAACTGCTTCGGCACGGCCGGTTCGCGCGCGAGTTCGTCGAGCGAATAGGCATAGAGGTTCTGCTGCCCGGCCGCGCTCGCAATGAGCACGACCCATTTGCCGTCGGGACTGATCGACTGATAGCCCACGTCTATGCCGACGGGCAGCAGGCTGAGCCGCTGGCGTATGCCTTCAAACGTGATCTCAACCTTCTTATCAGCCGGCTTCTTCTTCTCTTCCGCCGCGCCGCCCGCAGGCGCAGGCGAAGGCGTGGGCGAAGGCGTGACTGATGCGGAGGGCGAAGGCGTCGGGGTGGGCGGCGCGTCGCGCTGCGGCGGCGTCGTCAAATTGCGCGGCGTCTCTTCGCGGAAGAGGTCGCGAAACTGGTCTTCGCGAAAGCGCGGCGTGCGCGGGATGAGATCGACGCGCGCCACCTGAAAACTCTCCGTGCGCTGCCCCGTGTCGAAGAGCATGTACGTGCCGTCCGGGCTCCACGAGACGGTGTTGCTGAAGACGTTCGCCAGGAAACTGACGGGCTGCGCGACGGGCAGGACTGCGCCCGCGTTGCCGTCCACGCGCACGACCTGCACGTTGCGGAACAACTTGGCCGCCACCGGCATGTAAGCGATCCAACGGCTGTCGGGCGACCAGACGAACGGGCGGTCGGGGTTGAGCGGCGGCCGCTCGAAAGTGCCCGTCGCCACCACGCTCTCCGCTTTCGTCTCAACATTCAAGACACGCAATTCCCTGCCCGCGCGCTCGAAGGCGAGCAGTCTCCCGTCGGGCGAGAAGCGCGGCGTCGCGTCCGCTCCGGCGGCGTAGGTCAACTGCGTCTCGGCGTTCGTCCCGAAGTCGTAGCTGAAGAGGTGCGGCGTGCCGTCGCGGTCGGAGACGTAGACGAGGCGACGACTGTCGGGCGACCAGGTAACCTGCGATTCGTCGGCCGAACTGACGGTGATGCGCGCCGCATCGCCGCCCTCCGCGCTCGATGCTGCGAACACCTCGCCGCGCACGACGAATGCGACCTTCTTGCCGTCGGGCGCGAGCACAAACTCGTCTATGCGATCCGTCAGGCGCAGGTGCTCGACAACCGGCTCGGCCGTCGCGCCGCGCCGCGTGATGGCGACCTCGCTCGCCTGTCTGTTTGTCGTGTCCAGTTTCCAGATGCGGAAGTTGCGCTCGAAGACGATGAAGCGCCCGTCCGTGGAGATGCTCGGCCAGAGCACGCGCCCGTCCGTAAACTTCGTGATGGGTTGCGCTGTGCCGGCGCGCGCCTGCCCGATTCCCTTCCACCAGATGTTCTGCGCGCCGCCACGGTCGGAAACGTAGAAGAGGCTGCGCCCGTCTGCGTCCCACATCGGCCACATCTCTTTCGCACCGCGCATGGTGATCTGCTCGTAGGCAGGCGATGCGGATGCGGGCGCGTTCGTCGCATCGTTGACGCCGCGCAGCACCCAGATTTCCGACTCGTCAATGTGGCTGCGCCCCTTGCGCCACCACTGGCCGGAAGCGATGCCGCGCGCCGTGAACGCCACGGCTGAGGAATCGGGCGACGGCGCGGAGAAGAATTCATTCGTGTAGCGATCCGCGCTCACCTGCATCGGCGTGCCGCCTTCGGGGCTGACCCGGAAGATGTCGTTCATGCCTGAGATGTCGCGGCTAATCGAGGAGAAGTAGAGCCAGCGGCCGTCGCGCGACCACGCATCGAGTTGATCGTTCGAGTCGTCAAACGTCACGCGACGCAGTTCGCCCGTGTCGAAGTTGAGCACGTAGATGTCGCCGCCGCCCGTGCGGTTTGAAGTGAAGGCGAGGCGGCGTCCGTCCGGCGCATAGACGGGGCGCGACTCGTTGGCGGCGTGCGAGACGAGGAGGCGCGCTTCGCCGCCCGCAAGCGGGACTGTCCAGATGTCGCCGCCGGAAACGAAAGCGATCTCGGAGCGGTCGGGCGCGAGGCTCGGTTCTGTGAAATACGGGACGGGCTGCGGGGCGACCGGGGCGGCCGCGCGCGGCGGGGCGGTCTTCGTCACCGCTTTTTCTTCCTGTGCGCGCACCGTCGCGGGCACGGCATTGAGCGCGGCGAACAGCGAGAGCGCGAGAGCGCACAGTTTTCTCGACAATGTCATTCGATCCTCCGGCAGTGGGGCTAAAAATGCTGAAAATGAAAAATGCTGAAAATAAACCTAATTGACGATGTCTATTCAGCTATCGCTTAAAGGCGGGCAAACAAAGGTGAGGATGGCGAGATGAGGATGTCGTGGCTGGAGCATACTGCCGGTCATTTCTCGATGCCAGCGGATTTTGCTCTCAGTAGGTAAGCGATGTCGCCAAAGTTGCCCGCGTCCATGCACTGGCATTTATCAAGCCTACCTCAGCGGGTCCCACGCTCTGCTCCGTCTCTTTGAGGATGCCTTCGGCAGAGAGGCTCTCCACAGCCTTAGCTTGAGGCGCGAGGTGATGCTAAAGGTCTGCGTCACCTACTGCAAGACGGAGAGCCGCTCGTAGGTAGTAAGGTACTCCTCAGCCCGCTGCCAGTTGTCTCAAAAACATGGAGCGAGAAAGAACGCGAGCTAAATAGTATCTGAAGACGGACTTGTAATGATAAATAGAGAACTCCGCACAATGCCGAGTCTCATCCTGCCCTATCAGCAGACCGGATCACAATAACCACTGCGCATAATTCCCATGCGATCATGATCCGCGTTATAGCACGTACACGGCGACGCCGACGCCTCCGCATTGGCTTGGTTCAGTGGAGTGAAGCCCAGGTAAATAGCCATCACCATAATTGCCAAGATGGTTAGCTTGATAAGCAGTCTTCCCGATTGATTCTTCATGTCCGATTCTCCTTTGCGCTGTAGGTTCATTCACATTGGGGGCGTCTGACTCCGCCTTGATTAAAACCTCCAACTCCTTCTCGGGGGACATTCTCCTATGCACGCGCCGGTTACAATACCGATATTGTTGATTAACCTTAACGTCGGTGTGCCCGGCGCACCGATTAAACGTAGCACTGCTCGCCTAATCTTATTGACGCTTACACCGTGCTCATTTAGATATTGATGCCCCCCACTGATTGTTTGCGGCATAACGGCAATTACTTAGTGAATGTGAGGCCAGCGAAGCGGGGTCTTCACCAGCAGAGTATGTTTGGGAACAAAAGAATCCTACCTCGCATATCTTATACCGTCAACAGAAAGCGGGAGCGATCAGGCGCGGCGCGAGAATTCGCAGGCGTGCTAATATCTCCCGCGATGCGCACGCTACTAATCTTCGTGGACGGCCTCGGCATCGGCACGCGCGGGGCGCACAACCCGCTCGACCGGCTCGGCTCCGCCGCTTCACCGCTCGCCATTTTCACAGACGAAGAGCCGCAACTGCCGCACCAGGGGCTGCTCGCGCCGACGGATGCCTGCCTCGGCATAGAGGGGCGACCGCAGAGCGCTTCGGGGCAGACGACGATCCTGACGGGCGTCAATGCGCCCGCCCTGCTCGGCTATCACAAGCAGGGTTTCCCCAACGCGCGCCTGCGCGAGATCATCCGCGAGCATTCAATATTCCTGCAACTCCAACGCGCCGGTATCACACCCAACACTTTCGCCAATGCCTATACGCCGCGCTTCTTCCAGACGCGCCCGCGCTGGGTGTCTGCCACCACGGTCGCAGTCGAAGCGGCGGGCATGCCGTTTCGCCGCCTCGAAGATTTGCAGCGCGGCGAGGCGGTCTATCAGGATTTCACAAACGAACTCGTCATCGAGGCGGGCTTCGACGTTCGGCCGCGCACGCCTGCCGAGGCTGCCGAAGCGTTGGCCGCGCTGGCCGCCGCTCACCGCTTCACGCTCTACGAATATTTCATCACGGACAGAGTCGGCCACGCGCAGGACTTGGAGGGCGCGCTTCGCGTCATCTCGAACCTCGCCGCGTTCGTCCGCGGCGTGCTCGATTGCGTGGACTTGTCCGAGACGACCGTCATCATCACGAGCGACCACGGCAACGTGGAAGACCTGAGCATACGCAACCATACGCGCAACCTCGTGCCCACGCTCGCGTGGGGCGCGCGCCGCAGAGAGGTGCAACGCCGCGTGCGCACGCTCGCCGACATCACGCCCGCCATCATCGCAACCCTGACCGCCGGAGAGGCCACCCACGCATGAGCGAAACAGAGCGAGACTCCCCCGCACGCAACGCACATCAAACATCTCATCCGCGACAGGGCGGCAAAAACGACCGGCGCGAAGTGTTCGGCTGGATGATGTACGACTGGGCAAACTCCGCCTTCTCGACCACCGTCGCCGGCGTCATGCTCGGCCAGTACGTGACGCGGCTCGCGCAGGCCGAGCTCGGCGAGAACGGCACGCTCATCAGTTTCGGCTCGCTCGGCGCGGTCACGGCCAAATCGTTCTTCCCCTTCTGCATCTCCATCTCGGTCTTACTGCAAGTTTTCCTCCTCCCCATACTCGGCGCGATCTCCGATTATTCAAACTTGAAAAAGCGTCTGCTCGCGCTCTTCTGTTATCTCGGCGTCGCGGCGACATCCCTGATGTTCACGGTGACGGGAAACTTGTACGTCGCGGGCGGCGTGCTCTTCATCGTCGCCAACCTGAGCTTCGGCGCTGCGCTTGTCTTCTACAATGCGTTCCTGCCTGAGATCACTACGGAGGATGAGCGGGATAAAGTTTCGAGCCGCGGCTTCGCGCTCGGCTACCTCGGCGGCGGTCTCCTGCTCGCGCTCAACCTCCTGCTTGTGCAGGCCGCGCCCGCGCTCGGCATCTCGACGGGCATGGCCGTGCGCCTCTCGCTGCTCTCGGCCGGAATCTGGTGGGGCGGTTTCGCCCTGATCACGTTCGCGCGTGTGAAATCGCGCGCCGCGGAGCGTTCCCTGCCCGCGGGCAAAACGTACTTCAACATCGGCTTCAGCGAACTCGGCTCGACCTTCCGCGAACTCAAGCGCCTGCGCCAGACGCTCCGCTACCTCGTCGGCTACCTGTTCTACAACGACGGCATCCAGACCGTGATCAGCATGGCGGGGGTCTTCCTCGCGCAGGAGTTGTTCGTCTCGCGCGGCCGGGAGGGGAGCGAGTCGTTTTTGATCGGGATTTTCCTTCTGGTGCAGTTCCTCGCCGTGGGCGGCGCGCTTTTGTTCGAGCGCATCGCGAACGCGGTCGGCACGAAGCGCGCGATCATGTTATCGCTCGTCATCTGGGCGGGCATAGTGATCTACGGTTACGGATTTTTACAGACGACGGGGCAGGCGTGGGCGATGGCGGCGATGATCGCGATTGTGCTCGGCGGTTCGCAGGCACTCTCGCGCTCGCTCTTTTCGCGCATGATCCCGGCGGGGCGCGAGGCCTCATTTTTCGGACTCTACGAAATCTCGGAGCGTGGCACGTCTTGGCTGGGGCCGCTCGTCTTCGGCGCGGTCGTCGGCGCAACGAACTCTTACCGGCAGGCGATCCTCTCTCTGATCGTCTTCTTCGTCGTCGGCCTCATCATCCTCTCAATCACCGACACCGACAGAGCCATTCACGAAGCGGGCAACGCGCTGCCAGAAGAGGTCGGGCAGCGGGAGTAGAAGACAGAAAACAGGAGTCAGGAGTCAGAAAACAGGAGTCAGAATAAGCCGCGCCCGCCTTGCTCCTGACTCCTGTCTTCTGACTCCCGAATTCTGACTTCTGTTTTCTGTTTTCTGTCTTCTACTTCATCCCTCATCCCTCCGCCCTCATCCCTGTTTTCAGTGTTGGCCGCCCGCCGCGCGCCGCGTGCCGGGTTCTCCGGCGGAGCGTTCCATGCAGGCGTGTGAACAGAAGTTGGAGGAAGTGGCGCGAAGCGTCAGGGCGCGCGAGGCGGGAAGCCACGTGCCGCAGGTGGCGCAACGCACCAGACGCTCGTCGCCCGACGGCTTCGGCCGCGCGGCCGCGCTCGCCGGCACGCTTCCGCCGGCGCTCATGCCGCGCGCTTCGCGTATGACGCCGAACACTTTTCGCGCGAAGCCGATGTAAGGGCGCAGCCGCAGGTAGATGACGGTGAAGAACGCGCCGAGGATGAGAGCGACGATCAGGTATTTCAATTAATTCTCCTTCGCGGCGTTTTTGGCCTGCGCGAGTTGGGCGCGCAGATTCGAGAGCGCGGCGTTCGCGCCGTTGACCGTTTGCAGTTCCTCGATGCGCTTCTGCGCTTCGTCAATCGCGCCCGTCGCGATCAAGGCCGATGCCAGACTTTGCAAAGCCATCTCGTGCCGCGGCTCGGAGGCGAGCGTTTTGCGATACTCCTTAATGGCGCGCTCCGGGTCGGAAGGCTGGCCGAAGTAATAGGTCAGGCCGAGCAGCGTGTGGACGTTCGTGTCCTCCGGTTTGACCGCGAGCGCCTTGTTGTAATAGACGCGCGCCTCGCCATACTTCGACGCATCGGCCGTCTGTCCGAGCGCGAAGAGCGAGTTGCCGACGAGCACAATCGTTTCGTAATTTCGGGGGTCGGCTTCGTGCGCGCGTTTCAACAGCCGGACGGCTTCGGGCAGGAGCGCGGGCTTGCCCGTGCTGAGGGCGTACATGTAAACGCCCTGTCCCACCTTGCGTTGATATTCGGCGTCTTGCTGGTTGGCGTCGGCCTTCGCGATGAGATCGCGCAGCTCTGCGTCGGTCGGCATGCTGGCCGAAGGGTCGTTTGCGGCCGTCTTCGGAGCCTCGCCCGTTTTCTGCCCGGCGTTACCGCGCGTGCGCGCCACTTCCCCGCGCAACGCCTCCAGTTCCTTACGATCCACCGAAGTGGCGAAGAGAAACCCGATGACGCAACCCGCGACGAGTCCGGCGAGCGCGTAAAGAATCTTGTGCGTGTTCACAGCGAAGCGTATTTCAGGGAAACGGGATTTGAAACTGTCGAAACTGGGCGCGAGTTTATCAGAACGCACGTCGAAAGGCGACGACGCGCTCCGGCAGCGCGGCTCGGACGCGCACGGGCGGATGCTGAGGTGAAGGTCTTGAATTTTGAACTAATCGCCGTTCGTCGAGCCGCCGCCTTCGGCGGGCGGCGTTCCTTTATAGGGCACGTCGTCGCGGCGTCGGCGTTCGGGCGGGTCGGTGTCGCGGCGGCGCGGCTGCGACGCAATCGGGTTGCGTCGATCAATCGCGCCGGGCGGGAGCGTCTTGCCGTGTACCGCCTCGGTCAGGATGCGCGTGATTTCCTGCGAGAGCGTGCGATGCTCTGCGGCGGCGCGGCGGCGCAAAGTTTCTTTCAGATCGTTCGGGACATACGCTCCAATGAAGACTCCCTTGCGGTTCACCATGCTCTTTTAACGCTCCTGATTGAAATCGGGTTCGTAAAGCTATGTTAGTGAGACCGTGCTTCGGGTGAGTCAAAAGCACGACCATGCAGATTGAGAACAGGTCTGTAAGCCGAATTCTGTACTCCCGCGCTGTTTAAAGGCGCAGAAGCGGCGACCATTCATCTAGCCCAACCGTCGCCGGTTGGATCGAGCGACCTACCCGGAGGTCGTAGCGCGCTGAGCTTCCGTAGAAGCGAGCGCGACTTCGGGCGGGCAGCCCTATTTGACGCCTCCCTATTTGGTCTTGCACTGCGAGGAGTTTGCCTGGCCGCGCATGTTACCACGCGCGCCGGTGCGCTCTTACATTAAGCCCGAAGGCCGCACCATTTCACCCATCACCCGTCACAACGCCCCGCAAAGGGCGTGCGCGCCGGCTGGTCTCTTTTCTGTTGCACTTGTCGTCGCGCCGGTCACGCGGCGGCTACTGAAAGCCGCCTGTGCAACCCACACGCCCAGCCGTTAGCTGGCTCGCTGCCCTGTAGTGTTCGGACTTTCCTCCCCCGCAAGAAGCCCTTTCGAGCCACGCGGCGGCGACCGCCCGACCTGTTCTCCTGCACGGCGCGTAAATTATAGCAAAGCATCGTTGAACACGTACAGCAGGAATATGGAACGGGTAGCATGTTGATTGTTCGGGACACGAGTCAGCCTCTGCATACGAGCAACGGGTGTGGCAAACGTTGCTTGATTTGAACAGAAGATTTATCGTTACCGCGTGAAGGTACGAGACATCATCAGGCTGATTGAAAAGGATGGATGGTACTGGGTGAGGACAAAAGGTAGCCACCATCAATATAAACATCCGACGAAGCCCGGCTTAGTCACTGTACCAGGCAATCCGGGCGACGATATGGCGACGGGTACGTTAAATAATATTCTCAAACAGGCAGGTTTAAAGCCGTGAAGAAATATCTCATCATCATTGAACAGACGGAGACGGGCTATTCCGCTTATTCTCCAGACGTGCCGGGCTGTGGCTCTACCGGCAAAACCAGAGAGGAAGTCGAGCGTAATATTCAGGAAGCGCTTGAATTTCACCTGGAAGGGCTGCGGCTGGAAGGATTCGACGTGCCGGAGCCGAGCAGTTATTCGTCTTACGTAGAAGTCGCCGCCTAGAGCCACGCTAGTGTGTCCGCGCCTTTCCCCTTTCAATCGCCGCGTTGACGAGTTGGAGCGGTTCGTCTTCGGGTCTTAATTCCCCTTCCAGCGAGAGCACGTAGAGTTCGAGCGCGGCTTTGTGGGCGCGGGTGTAAGGGTAGATTAACTCGATGCCGTGCGAGAGCGTTTGGCTCGCCTGTATGACTCCTTCCGCGCCGCTGTCTATCGCCTTCTTAATCGTGAGGAGCAGACGCGCGAGGCATTCGACGGCGGCCGGGTCTTGGCAGAGGGCAGGCTCAAGGATGGCAGTCCATGTCGTATCGTCGGTGAGTAGATTTTCGCTTGAGTGTTTCATGTTGCTTATTACACATACACTAACACAATATACATATTTTGTGTATTGGACAATATACTCATATAACATGATGAGTGAAAAAGAGTATTTATACCGAGCAGCGTAGGCGATTAACAACTCTCTTGCGTGAAATGAGGATGGAATCCGGCCTGACTCAAACAGAGTTGGCTAAACGTATTGGCAGGCCGCAAAACGTCATCTCCAGATTTGAGAATGATGAGCGGCGTGTGGATATTCTTGAGATTCGTGAAATATGCCTCGCCCTCGGTATTACTTTTGAGAAGTTCGTCCGCAGGTTGGAAAAAGCGTTGAAATAAAAGCTTTAACGAACTGTTTGAAGAGTCCCGACAGGGATGATTGTTAATAGCCCAGCACTTTAGTGCTGGGAGATCAGTTGCAGAATAATGTGTTAGTCCCGTAGGGACGATTGAATGTTCATCACGATTCAATCGTCCCTACGGGACTTTATATAAAAAGACATGTCCATCATCCCCAGCCATAAATGGCTGGGCTATTATCAATTGTCCCTGCGGGACAACAAGCGTTGCTGATGTACGACACGCGGCGTGGGTCAGCCGAAAAATTTGTAGCCGACGCGGAGGCTGCGCAGGGCGTCTGTGGGGAGCGTGGAGATGAGCGCCCACGTCAGGAAGGCGTGGGAGAGCGCGAGGGCATAGAGGTTGGGCGCGCGTTGATAGACGGCCGCCCAGATGAGACCGCCGAGGAAGGTCGCGCCCATGAGCCAGGGGTTCGGTAGATGTAGCAGGGCGAAGACCGCTGCGACGAGGAAGATGCTCTTCGCGCCGCGTCCGAAGACGAGTTGGGCGCGGCGGTTGATGAACGCTTGCAGCACGTACTGCTGCAAGAGTCCCCACGCCAGACCCCAGACGGGGAAACCCGAAATCGACCAGCCCGCGCGCCGCTTGCCGAAACTAAAACTCCCGCCGAACCACAACCACCCGACCAGCACGAGCACGAGCGTGCCCAAGATCATCGGGAGCAACAGCAGCCGCAAGGCGCGCACGAAATTGTCCGTGCGCCAGCCGAGTTCGCGAAGCGTCTCGCCCCGCAGGCGATGCGAGTAGAACATCAGGGCGAAGGCGCACGCGACGGGCACGAGCAGCAGAGACTTGTGCTGCCCGACCGCCGCGAGCACCGCCCACTCGCCGATGACGGTTGAAGAGGCAACGGACGCGATCTCCCATGCGGCCAGCGCACGCGACTCCGGCGTGACCTGAGAAGGCGGCGCATCGGCGCGCACCTCCGCGCCCGCGCGGCCGGAGCGGCGCGCGCCAACCGCGTCTTCCTCTTCCGGCATCGCCCTGTCTTCCAACACTTCAGCCCCGCTCAACGTCGCCCCTCGCTTTCCCACCACGCATCGGGCACAGACGAGTTCACGCCGTCCGCCGCCGCCGTCACGCCGAACTGCTTTGCCCCGCCGAACTCTTGCAGCGTGCGGCGTGTGGCGTCGCCGCCGCCCGCGTGCATGGCGTAGACGCGCGCCTCGTAGGTGCGGTTCGGCGGAAGCGGCGGGAGATTGAAGACGAAGCCGTGATAGGCGTCGGCACTCCGGCCGGCCTCGTACACGTCCGGGCGCGGCGCGTCGGCCAGACGGCGACTCACGAAATGCCCGTCGATGTAGAGATACACTTCGACGCGCTCTCCGGGCGAGGCCGCGTTGACCACCCAACCCGCGACGGCGCGCTCGTCGGCCGTGTCAACCGACCCGCGAAAATAAGGATTGAAACCCGTGTAAGAGAAGTAGACGAGGAGCGCGACGACGAACAACGCTTCGATGAGCGACTTGGCGATGAGCGCGTGCGACAGGCGCGAGAGACGCGCGGGCGTCGGCGCGGCGGGAGAGGGAGATGCATCGCCGGCAAACGTCGAGAGCGAATCGGCGTTCGTAAATGGTGAATAGCCTCTCAAGGGATGCTTCGTCCTATTCACGATTCACGACCGCCGATTCGCTCTTAACCGATTCCCTGCCTTGACGACGCTCACGCGAACGTCGCGCGGCGGGGCGTTACTGGTTCTGGTACGTGTTGCCGTTCGTGTCCTGATAGACCCACGTGTGGTTGGTGGTCAAAGTCCGGTCGGCCGCAAGGTCTGGGCGCAGACGGACGGTGATGAGCAACACAGACGTGTCGTTAGGCGCGAGTTCGTTGACGCGCCAGGTGATGCGGCGCGAATCGCCGGGCGCGTCCTGCGTGTTCAGCGTCGGGTTCGAGGAGACGAACTGCAATGCATCCGGGAAGACTTCGGAGACGATGATGTTCTTCGCCAGCCCCGCGCCCTCGTTGATGAGCACGAGGCGGTAGAAGATCATGTCGCCCGGCGCGGTCAAGTCCGTCACCTGCTCGGTGCGCACTCTGACGCGCGGCGCGGCCACGGTCAGCACCGTGCTCGCCTCGCTGGCGGCGCGGTTGGTGCTCACGGAAGTCGCCACGACGTTGTAAGCATACTGCTGGCGGTCGGCGGTCGAGCGCGGAATCTCCACGCGCATGAGCAGCGGATACTGCCCGCCGCGCGGATCGATCTGCGTCGTCTGCGTCACGCTCGGCTCGGTGTCCTGATGCTGGCCGTCGCCGTTCGAGTCGGCATAGAGCACCCCACCGGGCGCGCCCGGCGCGGTGATGCGCAGGCCATAGGATTCGGCGTAGTTGCCCGGATTGCGCACGACGAACGGGATGAAGATCACGTCGCCGGGCGTCACGGTCAGGCCGGGCGAGACCGGGTCGATGCGCGCACGCGGGACGCGCCCGATGGCGATGCTCGGCCCGTCGTAGTTCGACGCTGTGGGCAGAGAGGCCGTGCGCAGCATGCCGCGTCCGATGGGGCCGCTGGCGGCCAGTGCGTTCGGCACGGCGCGCAGCGTGACGGTGATTTCGCGCGCGGCGCGCGAGTCGAGATCGCCGAGGCTCCAGATGGCCGTGCGCGAGGGGTTGTCGTAATAGAGCGGCAGCGGGCTTGCGCTGACGAGTTCAAAGTCTGTGCTGAAGACGAAATCGGTGCGCGAACTGCGCGCGGGCGCGCTGCCCGTGTTGCGCACGGAGATGGTCTGCGTGAAAGTCTCGCCGGGCTGGACGCTCTCGCGCGTCACGCCGGACGAACCGGCGAGCGCCGCGGCGACCACAGTGATCGCGGCGTTCGACACGCGCTGAATTTGATAATCGGACTGCGAGGCGGCGCGCACGATGAAGGCGCGCTGCTGGCCGTCGCCCGCCGTCTCCGGGATGCGTATGTTGAGCAGCACTTCGAGGTTCTGGCCGCGCGCCAGTTGCGGCGTGACAAGGATCGGGAGCCCTGTGTCCTGCCCACCCGAAGCGAGGCTGAACGTGGGTTGATACTCGGCGGGCAGATCGGTTTCCAGACGGAACTGGTCTTCCTTGTTGCCGGAATTGGTCACGGTGAGCGGCAGTTGCACGGCCTGACCGGGCGATGCGGCGAGCGTGGCGTTGCGCAACGCGAGGTTGAGGTTCGGCACCTGCTTGACCGTCAGCACGAAACCTTCCTGACCGGCGGGCGCGCTGTTGACGATGGGCGGCGCGGTCGTCACGCTCTCGTTCGGCTCGGCGCGTGCGACGAGGACGGGCGTCGGCGTGGGCGTCGGGCGCGTGGGCGTCGGGCGCGGGCGCGCGGGTGTGGGCGTCGGGCGCGGCGTCGGCGTCACGACCGGCGGCGTGTTGGCGGCGACCTGCGTGTCTGTGTCCGTTCGCTGCGGCGTGTTGCGGCGCGTGGGGAAACGGCTGCGGCGACTGCGACGCGAGGGCGCGGCAGCTTGACTATCGGCGGGCGGGTTCTCAATGGTCAGCGTCGGCGTACGCACCGGCGAGGTGACGCGCGCCACTTGCGGCGTCGGCGTCGGCAGGGGCGTCGGGAGCGGTGTGGCGCGCGTGCGCGGCGGTGTCGGGGTTGACCTCGCGATCAGGCGCGGGGTCGGCGCGGGTGTCGGCGTCGCTCTCACGATGGCCGGGCGCGGCGTCGGCGTCGCTTGCGCGCGCGCCGTCTGGACGGGCGTGGTGGTCGGCTGCGCGGTCGCGCCGCGCGCGGCGAGTTCTGTGCGCGCGGCTTGCAGTTCGCCCTCGTAGATTTCGACGAAAGGCGTATCCCTGATCGTGCGCAGGCGTGTCACGACTCCTTCGGCGTCCGTCAGGCGGCCTTGCGCGATGTAAGTGCGGCCGAGCCAGAGCAGCGTCAGGTCTGTGATGATGCTGTTGGGGTAGGTCTTGAGAAAATCGCGAAAGACCGTGGCGGCCTGCTCGAAGCGCCCCTGATTATAAAAGTTCTGCCCCTTGGTGAACATGGCTTGCTCGACATCGGGGGGCGTGTCGTCCTGCTGGACGGCGGCGGCCGCGAGCGTCGCCGAGGGAGCCGAGGGGGCAAAGGCCAGGGCGGACGTGAAAGGCGCGCACAGAAGCGCGCCGACGAGCGCGAGCGCGCTGAGTTTATGCTGCATCATGAAACCTGTAATCCTCCGGCAGGAAGGTACGAGAAGTTTTTCGATTGTTCCAATTGTAATTGTAAAGCCCGCCCGGCGATCACTGTGCGGACGGGTGTGTGAGCCTGTTTGAATACCATTTTCCGGCGCGCGCCACTATACAACCTTCAACCGCACCGGACAAGAACCGAAACTTTCAGCGCACCGCCCGCGCGCCCGGCCGCCCTTAACGTCGGCGGCCGACTTCCACGCGGTCGCCCGCCTGCAAACGCGGGTCGGGCACTTGCCCGGTCTCGATGTCGTTTAAAAGGAACTCGGTCGCCACCAGACGCCCGTCCGCGCCCTGCCGCGAAACTGTGACTCGCACTTTGCTGGCCGCGTCGCGCGCCACGCCGCCCGAGGCGAGAATGGCCTGCGTGAGCGTCATGCCGGGATGAAAGTCTTTTTGCCCCGGCGCGTTGATCTGCCCGCCGATGTAGAAGAACTCCTGCGGGCGCGCGGTGATGTTGATGATGTCGCCGTGCGAGATGAGTTCGTTGAGCGCGGCGGAATCGGACAGGTCGACGGTTTTGCTCTGCCCCGTCGCGCGCGAGATGATCACGGCGCGACCGGCCTCCGCGCGCGGGTTGGCTTCCGCCAGCACGACGTAGAGCGGCACGGCTTCGCGGCGCAGCACCTTCGCGCCCGGTTGATCGACCAGCCCGCTCACCATCGCCGTGTGGCTCGCATACTCGCGCACGACGATGCGAAACTGCGCGCGGTCGTAGACTCCGCGACGCCTCAATTCGGCCGAGAGGCGCGCGCCGATCTCGTCGGTCGTCATGCCGACGGCGTTGAAGGGTTCGCCCGCGAGCGGGTAGTCGAGCATGCCTGTGGACATGATCGTGTAGAGGGTGGAATCCTTCGACATGCCGCCGGCGAGGCGTATGTCCAGAATGTCGCCGACGCCGAGGCGGTAGAGCGCGGTCGGCGGCACGGCCGCAGGCGTCGTCGTCGAAGTGTTAGCAGAAGGGGCTGGAGCGGCGGCCGGAGTCGCGTTCGCCGTCCCGGAAGTTTTGACCGGCGCGGGCGGCTCGTACTTCGGCGGCGCGGGGATGCTGATCGCCGAAGGGCTGCCGAAGACAGGGAGCGGCGCGGCCGTCGTTTTCGGCGCGCCGTCGCTCGTGGAGTTGTTGGTCGCAGAGGTGTTGATGTTGGGGGCTGCGGCGGAGGTCAGCACGGTCGGAGCTTTTTGCGCTTCTGATTTCGCGGCGTCTCCCTTCGGCTCATCAACTTTGAAGTCGCTCTTCGGGACAGACTTGGCGGGCGTCGTGCCTTTCGCGTCGTCCTTCTTCGTCTCGCTCTTGGCGGCGTCCTTTTTCGTCTCGCTCTTGGCCGCGCTCGAACTGACGGCGGGCAAGTCGTCCTCCGCCGGGCCGAGGCGCGACTGCGCGCTCGCCTCAGCCGCAAACGGCACGCAAACCGCCAGCGCAAACACCAACGCAAACAGGGCTTTACTCATAATGCACTCTACTTCCCTACGCTTCCGAAGCGCGTCTGCGCGACCGGGGCAGTGGCCGCTAAAATAGCCGCGTCGAAGTCTTGATTCAGCGGGGCGGTGCGCCTCATGCCGGCCTTACCCATCGGCGCGTCCGTTCGAGGTCGCGTTTAAATCCGCCCGTCGTTTAGATTAAACGACGAAAACGCCCCTTTTCGCAAAGTTCAAATTGTCAATTTTTCCTGTCGATTCCAAAGTTTACCGGAAAGGCAGGCGCGCCGGGTCGCGTTTTGGCGAATCGCGTAAATTGAAGTGGCTGATGGGCGAGCACATGAGGCGCGGGGCGGGCGCGTCGGAAGCTTGTCGGAGCGGCCACGCGCCGCACTGCGCGCAACATAGATTCTACTCTCCGTTTTTCGCGGCTGGCAAGTTTTCCGGCGAAAACAGGTGCGGCCAGCGCCCGCTGAGTTGGGCGCGCACGGTCTCCTCAGCGTCGTCAGCCGTGGCCGACGCAAGGCACACGGCGGCGATCTCGGAGGCGCTCGCTGCGTCCACCTGCGCCAGCGTGCGGCGCACGCGCGGCATCGCCGACGCCGCCATGCTCAGCACGCGCGCGCCGAGGCCGACGAGCACAAGGGCGTAAGCGGGCGTGGCGGCCATCTCGCCGCAGACGATGGCCGGGATACCTGCGCCGCCCGCCGCCTCGATGGTGCGCTTGATGCTTTGCAGCACGGCCGGGTGCAGCGTGCGAAACCAACCGGCCACTTCGTCGTTGCCGCGATCTACGGCGAGCAAATACTGTACGAGGTCGTTCGTGCCGAGACTGAAGAAATCCACTTCGCGCGCGAGTTGATCGGCCACCATGACGGCGGCGGGCACTTCGATCATCGCGCCGATTTTGAGTTCGCCCGTCTCGCGCCCTTCCGCGCCGAGACGCGCGCGTTCATCGTCGATGATGCCGCGCGCGCGCCTGACCTCCGACACGTCGGAGATCATGGGCAGCACCACATCGAGCCGACCCGTCGCCGCCGCGCGCAGCAGTGCGCGCACCTGCGTGCGCAGCATGCCTTCGTGTTGAAACGAGTAGCGGATGGCGCGCAGGCCGAGCGCGGGGTTGCGCTCCGTCTCATACTCCCCGGCGTTATGCGGCTTGTCGCCGCCCAGATCGAAGAGGCGCACCTTCGCGCCGTCAGCGCCTCCGAGCGCGGCGATCTCGGCGTAGGCCGCACATTGTTCGTCCTCCGTCGGCGCACCATTGCGCTGCGAGAAGAGAAACTCCGAGCGGAACAGGCCGATGCCGCGCGCGCCGTAGCGACGCACGCCCTCATACTCCGGCGGCAACTCGACGTTCGCGCGCAAAACGATCTCGACGCCGTCGGTCGTCAAGAGCGGCGCGCTCCCGTCGTCCGCCACGCCCGCGCTCGTGTGGACGAGTTTGCGCTCCTCCGTGAAATGCTTGATGGTCGCGCCCGAAGGGTGCAGCACCACCTCGCCGCGCCCGGCATCGATCACGATCTCGTCGCCCGTGCGCGCGTGGCGATAGAGGTCGCGCAGGCCGACGATGGCCGGGATGCCGAGACCGCGCGCGATGATGGCCGTGTGCGAAGTCCAGCCGCCCGCGTCGGAGGCGATGGCGCGAACGTGCGAGAAGTCGAGTTCCGCCGCCGACGACGGCAGCAACTCCTCGGCTACGACGATGGCGTCTTCGGTGAGGCGGCGCGACTGCGCTTCGCCGCTCAGTGCGACGAGCAGGCGGCGCGTCACGTCTTCGATGTCGGAACTGCGCTCGCGCAGGTAGTCGTCCTTGATCTCGGCGTAGACGGCGAGCAGTTTGTCGGAAGCGACTTTAACCGCCCACTCGGCGTTGGCGCGTTCCTGCCGGATGTAGTCTTCCACCTCATCGAGCAATTTGCGGTCTTCGAGCATCAGGAGTTGCGCGTCGAAGATGTAGGCGTGCTCCGCGCCGAGCGCGACTTCGGCGCGGCGTTTGATGGCGAGCAACTGGCGACGCGACAGACGCACCGCCGCCTGAAAGCGACGCACCTCGCGCTTGAGGTCTTCGGGCGCGAGCGTGGCGCGATAGATGTTGCCGCGCCCGCCCGTGTGGATGCGCAGAGCGCGCCCGGCCGTCACGCCCTCCGAGACCGCCACGCCACGCCAGCGCATCTCGCGCTTCTCACTCTTCGCACGCCTGCTCATGCTTCCTGTTCTTCTCCAAACCCGTTCTCGATCAAGTCGGACACCGCGCTCATCGCCTGCGCTTCGTCCGCGCCCTCGACCGTCAAACGCAACTCCGTCCCGCGCGACGCCGCCAGCAGCAGCACGCTCAAAATAGACTTGGCATCGGCCACCGCGCCGCCGTCCGTGCGTTCGAGCCGCACGCTGCTCTGGTAGACGCTCGCCGTGCGCACCAATCTGGCGGCGGCGCGCGCATGCAACCCAAGGCGATTGACGATCACGATTCGCTTCTCCAGCATCCGTCCTCTTCCCGGTGCGCGCCCGCGGCCTATTTCTTCTTCGGCGCGGCGAGCAGTTCGCCCGCGAGATGAATGGCCTGCTGTCCCTGATCGCGGACGCGCCCGGCGACGACGGCGAGCGTTTCGGCATCGGTCTGGCTCGCCAGTTTGATCACCATCGGCAGATTCACGCCCGTCACCACTTCGACCTCGCCCTCGACGAAGAACATCGAGGCGATGTTGGTGGGCGTGCCGCCGAACATGTCTGTCAGGATGAGCACGCCGCGACCTTCCGAGACGCGCGCGATGGCGCGCTCGATCTCTGCGCGCGCCGCGTCCACGTCGTCGTGCCAGCCGATTGAGATGGCCGCGATGTGCGCGACGGGGCCGATGATCATCTCGGCCGCCGCGAGCAGTTCGGTCGCCAGTTGCCCGTGCGTTACGATCACGCCCGCCACGCGCTGCGGCGTTTCAACTTTTCCGCCTTCATCCATATCACGCTCGTCTCCGACAATTTTTTCTCAACCGCCCGGCGGCTATCGACCGGCCGGACGCGCTCACGCGAATCGTGTCGATCAGATGTCGTTGGCGATGTTGCCCATCAGGTAGCCGCCAACGGCCGCGTTGACGCCGACAATGCGCGCGATGAGTTTCAGTTCGTTCTGGTCGAGCCAGATGCCGCCGCACGTTTCGCACTTATCGATCAACACCAGATCGTAGATGATCAGTTTCTTCATCGCGCGCCCGTCAATCGGGCACACGCGCACCATCTCGCGCGAAGGGTTGAGGTTCTCCGTGCAATCGCCGCAGATCAAGAAATCGTGCTCGATGGAGACATCTTCGAGCCTGTAATCACGGCGGCAGCGGATGCAGTCTTCATTTTCGCTCATGCCTGTTTCTCCCTGTGCATTAGCCTGACCGGAACGAATCAACCGGAGGAGGCGGCGCGACCTGTGCCTTTTCGGGCGGCGCGGCGCGGGCGCGTCTTGCTCACATCGCGGTGGACGGCCGTGGCGTCGAAGCCTTCGCGCCGGAGGCGATGCGCGAGCGCGTTGGCAATCATCACGGAGCGATGTCGCCCGCCCGTGCAGCCGATCCCGACCGTGACGTAAGACTTGCCCTCGCGCTGGTAGAGCGGCAGCAGATAATCGAGCAGGCCGCCGAAGCGTTCGAGCGTTTCGGTCGTCTCGGCCTGCCCGCGCAAGAAATCGACGACGCGGCGGTCGTTGCCGGAGTAGGCGCGCAACTCTTCGACGAAGTGCGGATTAGGCAGATGACGCACGTCGAAGAGCAGATCGAGATCGCGCGGCCCGCCGTACTTGTGGCCGAAGCTCAAGACCTGCACGCGCATCGGCGTCCCCGCCTGATCGGGGCTGAAACGCTCGATGAGGTAACGGCGCAGAGTGTGGACGTTATGCTCGGAGGTGTCAATGATGAGGTCTGCGTGCGCGCGTATGTGGGCGAGAGCGTCGCGTTCGAGGCGGATGGAGGCCAGCAGTCCGTCGCCCGCATCGGCCGGGTGCGGGCGGCGCGTCTCGCTGAAGCGACGTTGCAGAACTTCGTCGGACGCCTCGAAGAAGAGAACATAGACGGCGAGGCCGCTCGCGCGCCGGAGTTTTTCCAACTGGGTCTCGAACTCGCTCAGGAAGTGGCCTTCGCGGATGTTGATGACGAGCGCGGCGCGTTTGATGCGTGCCTCGCCGTCCTCTTCCTCTTCGTCTTCGGGCTGCACGAGGCGTGCGAAGGTGGGCAGGAGCGTGAGCGGCAGATTGTCCACGCAGAAATAGCCGAGGTCTTCAAAAGCGTTCGTCGCCGACGACATCCCAGACCCGCTCAAGCCCGTGATGACGACGATGTCGGGCGCGCCGCTCGTCGTGGGTTTAGCTGCTCTTTTTTTCCGGCTCATCGGTTGTGAGTTCCGCCTGCCGCCCTGCTGTCATTCGGGTCTGTGGCATCTGGTCTCGAAGCATCATCGGGCGCGCCGCCGTCTTGTGCGCCGAGCAGGCGCGTGTGGCGCGCGACGAAGTTCTCAGCCGCATTGTACCCGCGCAGGCGTAACAAGTGAACGCGCAGCGCGGTCTCCACCAGCGTCGAGAGATTGCGGCCGGGGCTGACGGGTAGGAGGACGTGCGGCACGCCGACGCCCAGAATCTCCACGGTGCGCCCGTCAATTCCCAGACGCTCGACCTCGCGCGCGTTGTTCCAGCGTTCGAGCCGGATCGTCAGCCCCACCTGCTTCGGGCCGCTGACGGCGGCCACGCCGTAGAGTTCGCGTATGTTGATGATGCCGAGGCCGCGTATCTCCATGTGCTCGCGCAGGAGTTCCGGCGCGCTGCCCAGCAGATAATCCGCGCCGAGGCGTCGCACTTCGACCAGATCGTCCGCAACGAGACGATGGCCGCGCACGATGAGGTCGAGCGCGCACTCCGACTTGCCGATCCCCGATTCGCCTTCGAGGAGCACGCCGAGGCCGTAAGCGTCGAGCAGTACGCCGTGCCGCAACTCGCGCGGCGCGAGCGTCTCGCGCAGGTAATCCGTGACGACGCCGATGGCAACCGAACTGACGAGCGTGGTCTGCAACAGGGGCAGCCCCGCGCGTTCGGCCGCCTCGACGAATTCCACGGGCGGCGTCTGTTCCTTCGTCACGAGGATGCAACTGATCTCGCCGAGAGAGAGGTTGTCAATGGCCTCGCGCCTGCCCTCGGGCGTGAGTTGGCCGAGAAACAGGACTTCGCTCTGGCCGATGATCTGCACGCGCCCGGCGTGTATGTAGTGCGTGAAGCCGGAGAGCGCGAGGCCGAGTTTCTGTATGCGCTCGGAAGTGATGCGGCGCGAGGCCAGCCCCGACGCCCCCGCCAGCACGCGCAACTCAAGGCGCGCGGGGGCGTTGGCGACGAAGTCGCCGACGGTGATCGAGGGCTGTGCGCTCGCGTCGCTCATTTCACGGGAGACGTGGCGGCGGCGGGGGCAGGCGTTGCGCCCTCCGGGCTGGCCGCGCGCGTGATGATGTTCAGTTCGATCTCCACCATGTCGCCGAGGAAGGTCGGGTTGTCGGGACGGCTGAAGTTGATGCCGAAGTCCTTCCGGTTGAGCGTCGTGCGCGCCGTCGCGCCGAGCGTCGTCTTGCCGGTCTTCTCATCTTTGCGGACGCCGTTGATCGTAAACGGCAGCGCGATCTCTTTGGCGACGCCGTGCATGGTGAACGTCCCGTGGGCGACGAAATCCTTCCCCTTCTTTTCGATGCGACTGCTCTGGAAAGTGATTTCGGGAAACTTCTCCACGTCGAAGAAGTCCGCGTTGCGCAGGTGCGCGTCGCGCCGCTCGATGCCGGTGTCAATGCTCGCGGCTTTGATGACGGCTTTAACCGTGGACTTCGTCACATCCCGGTCGTCATAGACGATCTCGACGGTGAAGTCGGTGAACTTCCCCGCCACGCTCGACAGCCCGCCGAGGATCGGGATCGAGAAGCCGACGTTGGAATGCGCCGCGTCGGCGGCGTACTTCGTCACCGCGCTGTTGACGGGAATGAAGGCGAGGAGCAGGGCGAGGAAAGCTGCGGGCAGATGTTTTCTGTTCATGATGTGTCCTTCCGAAAGAGGTAATATTTCCGTCGTTTCGCAATCGCAAAAAGACGCGGCGATTATAAATCCACCTGTCACGGTAGATAAACACCTCGCCGCGTCCCCTGGCGGTTCGCAGTGTGATTTAGTTTACGGCTGGATGAGGCCGAAGTTTCCGTCTTTGCGTTTGTAGAGGACGCTCAGGCGATTCGTGTCGGCGTCGCGGAAGAGGATGAACTGGTTCGAGTCCTCGCCGAGGCGCATCACGGCCTCTTCCGGCGTCATCGGCTTGACGGCGTAGCGGCGCGCGCTGATGATGCGCCCGGTGGCGGGCGCAGTGGTGTCTGCCTCCATGCTGCCGTTGTCCGGCGCGAGCGACGAGAGCGGCTGCGCGCTTTGCTTGCGATCAATAATTTTCTTCTTGAGCTTGACGGCCTGCTTCTCGATCTTCGAGATCGCACGCGACAACGCCTGATACATGTCTGCGTTCACGTCGCGCGCCGTCAGAGTGTGCTCGCGCCAGTGGAGGAGGACTTCGCCCATGTGCCGGTTCTTCTCCACCTCGATGATGATGTGCGCGCTCGCCGTCGTGTCGTCGAAAATCTGGTCGAGTTTGCTGAAGTGCTCCTCGACGTGCCGCCGGATGGCCGGTGTGACCTCGACGTGCCGCCCCGTGTACTCGAATTTCATGAAAGAGACCCTCCCCACCTGCGCCGGCAAAAGAATGGGAGACGCGCGATGCTTGTGCGCGCCCCGCGTTCCGGCCGGCTCTCTTGATTGTTGTATAGCTAAACTTTAAACCGCGCGCGTTCGAAGCGTCACTTTAGACAGGAGCTTTGCGTTCGCGCGAGCCGGGAATCTGCATCTGGTCGCGATACTTCGCCACCGTGCGACGCGACAACTTCATGCCATCCCTCATCAAAATCTTCACCACCTGATCGTCCGTGATCGGGTTGTGCGAGTCTTCTTCCTCGATCAGTTTCTTGATCTTCAACTTGATGATGCGCGTCGAAACTTCCTCGCCGTCCTCGTTCGTCATGCCCTCGGTGAAGAAGCGGCGCAGTTCGATGACGCCCTGCGGCGTGTGCGCCCATTTGCGATTGACGACGCGCGAGATGGTCGACAGGTGCATGCCCGTCTGTTCGGCCACGTCCTTGAGCATCATCGGCTTGATGAACTGCACGCCCTTGTCCAGGAATTCGCGCTGGCGATGGACGATGCATTCGACGACGCGGTAGATCGTCTGCCGACGGTGCTCGATGTTGCGCAATAGGTCAACGGCCGAACGCATCTTGTCTTTGATGAAGTCGCGCGTCTCCTTAGAGGTGTCGGGCTGGCCGAGCATCTGCTGGTAGCTGTTCGAGAGGCGCAGGCGCGGGCTGCCGTCGTCGGCGAAATAAATCTCGTACTCGTCGTCAACCTTCTCGATGAAGACTTCCGGCACGATCAAGACCGGCTCTTCCGAAGAATACTGGCGGCCGGGATGCGGGTTGAGCGCGCGGATGAAGGCCAGTTCTTCGAGGAGCGTCTCGACGCTCACGCCGATCTGCTTGGAAAGATTGTGGAGCTTGTGCTGCTGCAAATCGGCGAGCGGGTGTTCGCGTATGAGTTGCGCGGCGAGACGCTGGCCTGCGCCCATCGCTTCGAGTTGGACGAGGAGGCATTCGCGCACGTCGCGCGCGCCGCAGCCGACCGGGTCTAGACCGAGCACGATCTGGCGCGCTTCTTCGACCGCCTCTCCCGTCCAGTTGCCGAACTCGGCGAGTTCTTCATTGGTCGCATTGAGCCGCCCGTCGGGGTCTAGGTTGCCGATGATGGCTTCGGCGACGGGCAGCACGTGCTCGTCAACGTGGCTCATGCTGAGCTGCCACATCAAGTGTTCGGAGAGCGATTCGGGGCGCGTCAAAAACTGCTCGAAGGTCGGCCCGTCTTCCTTGTACTCGAACTCCTGCGTCTTGTAACCGGGGTCGAGATATTCCTGAAACTCGCGCCCGAAATCGATCTCCTCGAAGGCGTCCGTTTCGCGTTCGGGCGCGTCGCCCTCGAACTCTTCTCCGGTTGCGGCCGCACCTTCGGGCGTTGCCGCCGCGGCGTCGGTCGCGCCGAGCATGGATTCGACGGCCGACAGATCGCCCGCGCCGTTCAAGTTGCCGTTCAGTTCGATCTCGGCCGGCTCGCGTGCGGCCATGTCGTTAGCGAGATCGGTGTTGCCGCCCGCGAGTTGATCGATGATGTGCTCTTCGATCTCGCGCTTCTCTTCCTGCGCGACCACTTCTTCGAGCACCGGATTTTCGAGCAACTGCTGCTGGATCAGTTCGCCCAGTTCGATGGTCGTCATCTGCAACATCTCGATCCGCTGGCGCAGTTGCGGCGTCAGCACGAGTCGTTGCGAAAGACTGGTTGTGAGCTTTACGGACATACCTGTACTGAATGAAAGCTAAATTGAAAATCCCGCCGGGTTGTTGAACTTGAAACGCCGTTGGCAGCGTGACGGGGAGATTATAACCTAAACGCGCGCTCCGTGCAGCGACTTCACAGGCGGAATTTTTCGCCGAGGTAGAGACGCCGCACTTCCGCGTCTTCCGTCAGCGCGAGCGGCGCGCCCGAACGGAAGATGTGCCCTTCGGCCATAATGTAGGCGCGGTCGGTGACGCCGAGCGTCTCGCGCACGTTATGATCCGTGATCAAAATCCCGATGCCGCGCCCGCGCAGGTACAGGATCATCTTCTGGATTTCGTCCACCGCCTTCGGGTCGATCCCGGCGAACGGCTCATCGAGGAGGATGAACTGCGGCTCGGTCGCCAGCGCCCGCGCGATCTCTGTGCGCCGCCGCTCGCCGCCGGAGAGCGCCTCGCCGCGCGTGTTGCGCACGTGCGCGATGCCGAACTCCTCCAGCAATTCTTCCAGCCGCTTGAAACGCTCGCGCCGTCTGAGTCCCATCGTCTCCAGAATGGCGAGGACGTTTTCGGCCACGGTCATCTTGCGAAAGACCGAAGGCTCCTGCGGCAGGTAGCCGACGCCGAGGCGCGCGCGCAGGTACATCGGGAGTTTCGTGATGTCGCGTTCGCCGAGGCGGATGCGGCCGCCGTCGGGGCGCTCCAGCCCGATGATCATGTAGAAGGTAGTGGTCTTCCCCGCGCCGTTCGCGCCGAGCAGACCCACCACCTCGCCCGGCTCGACGTGCAGCGCCACGCCGTCCACCACGCGCCGCCGGCCGTAAGACTTCACCAGACCGCTCGCCGCCAGCGCCTGCTGCGAAGGCAAAGCCGACGCGCGGACGCTCATGTCCGCACGCGCCTCCTTCTCCGCCACCGCAACCATCTCTTCCGTCTGCAAAAGCGCGCCTCCTCGGAAAAGCCGTGAATCGTGAATCGTAAATCGTGAATAGAATAAGACAGTTCTTTTCTATTTACGATTTACGATTCACGATTTACTGTTTTTTAATCTTATGTGAAGAGCGCACGCGCCCCGTCGCGTTTGCGCCGCCGGGGTTATCGGAGACGACGCGGTTCTCGCGCAGGTAAACCGTCAGGCGGCGGCTCTCGCTGTTGCCCTGCTGCGCGTCCTCTACGCGCGCCGGTTCGCCCGTCAGCATCACGGTCTCGTCGGCGGCATTGTACTGCGCCCAGTTGCCCGTCGCGCGCTTGCCCGGCTGCGTGACGACGACGCCCCTTTGCGCCACCATGCGCTCGACCTCGCCCGCGCCCGTCCCCTTCAACAGGTAAACGTCGGCCACCTCGGACGTGATGCGCTCCGTGCCCTGCTTGATGTCCACGTTGCCCTCGTAGCGCAACAGCCGATCCGTGTCCGAGTAAAACATGCGCTCGGACGTGGCGAAGACGGGCACGACCGTGCGCGAGCCGTTTGCCTCTTTGCGCCGCGCCTGATAGAGCGCGCTCTGCACGCGGCCGTCGGCCTCCATGCGCCGGTTGTCGCGGCGCAAAGTGATCTTGTCGGCGCTCACGAAATTATCGTCCTGCCACGCGCGCGCCGCTCCCGTGTAGATGCCGACGCCCGCATCGTGTTGAAACTCGACCGAGTTCGACGTGAGGAAGACCGGACTTTTAACTTTCGAGAAGGGCGTCGCACCGTTCGTCTGTTCCTGGCTGTAATAGGTGGTCTGCGCCTTGCCGCGCGCGTAGGAAATTTTCCGGCGCGTGTCCGAATCGATCTCCGTCGCTTTGAGACGCGCGCGCGAGTCCCACACGACGGGCGCGCCGCCGCGCAGGCGCACCACTTCGTCTGCGGCCGTGTAAGTCACCGTCTCGGCCTGCCCGTTCTGGTCGGCGGCGTTGAACTGCGCCTCGCCCTCTGCGTCGAGCCGTTCCACGTCCTGCGTGTCGCGCGCGAAGGCGGCGATCATCCGCTGCGACGTGACGGTGCGCACGGCGCGCGGCGTGCCCTGCTGCACGGGCGTCAAGACGGCTTTCGCGCCGCCCGTGGCGTTGAACTCGCGTGCGAGGTTTCCGGCCTCGAAGAAGGTGCAATCGAAGCGCGCGGCGTTCAGCGTCTTGCGGTCGGCGAGCGCGGTCTGCTGCACGGGTTCGACGACGAGTTCGGCATCGCCGACGGCCTCCGCGCGTTCGAGGTCTTTGCCCGTCGCGCGCCAGAATAATTTGACCGAGTTGGCGGTTAACTTTTTATTCGCCGCCTGCGGATCGTTTGCGCGCGAGCGCGGCGCGGCGAGCGTGATGACGGAACGACCGCCCGCCTGCATCTCTTTGAGCAAACTCTGCTCGCCAGAGGCCGCGAAGAGGACGTGTAGAGAATTCGGTGCGTCGAGTTGCATTTCCGCATCGGCGTCGAGCGTGCGCGCGCGCACGTTTTCGGTCGCCAGTGCATCCTGCAATTGCTGGTTCGAGTCGAAGTTGAAGTTCATGTTGACGGCGTTGACTTCGGCCGCGCGCCCCGCGTCCATCGTGCGCAGATAAGCGTTGCCGCGCGCCTCTATGCGCTGGAGGCGGCGCTGCTGGTTGAGAAAACCGGCCAGCCTCTCGCCGCTCATGATGTCCGCGTCCTGCTCGGCGGTCGCGCCGCCGCTGAAGACGAGTTCCATCCGCCCCTGATCGAAATCGCCGCGCGGCGCGCGAATCTTGACGGGGCGGTCGCGCTTAGTGGACTGCGATGTCTGCGACCCGTTGGCGGCGTCGGGTTTGACGTTGATCTCGACATTGCCGCGCAACTGTAAATTCTTGTTCTTCGCATCAACCGAAGCAGCATCGGCACGCCCCTCGACGTTGTCGCGCACGAACGTCAAGGCCACGGGCACTTCGGCGCGCTCGTTCCGCACGTCGTAAGTGATCGTCTCGGACTTGGCGATGAGCCGGTCGCGCGTCTCGATCTGCACGTTGCCGTTGAAGACGGCGCTTTCCGTCTCGACGAAATAGATCGCCTGCCGTGCGTCGATCTTGTCGGGCAGTTCGTGCCCGGCCGCGAAATATTCGATGTGCGCGTTTTCGAGTTCGTGATGCCCGTCGGAATAAGACGTGGCGACCGAAGCGCGCACGAGCATCGTCAGGCGATTGCCCTCCGACACGCGCCGCTCGTAATTCTCGATCCGCCGCTCGACCGTGGTAGAGAGTTCGGCCTTCCCCGGAATCAAACGAAACGGCCGATTGTTGCGCCCGCGATAATACGCGACGCCCACATAAATCAGACTGCCGACGAGCGCAAGCGACGCCAGCACGCGCAAAATCAAAGGTGCGCGCGCGCGCAACCCGATCAACGTCGGTGCTCTTCTTCGTCTGACTTCCTGCATCAGGTGTTCGTAAATCGTGAATCGTAAATCGTAAATAGATTCAATCCGGTTTTTTCTATTTACGATTTACGATTCACGATTTACTCGCTTTCATATCTTCCACAATCAACTGCAAACGTTTTTCGCCGCGCCAGATGTTGGTCTCGACGGCATAAGCCAGTTCGATGCGGTCGCCGGTGCGCGGCGTTGCTGTCGCCTCTTCCGCGCCGCCCCACCACAGGGCTTCGACCGGACGCCCATTATCACCCGCGGCCACTTCAAATTTCAGGTGGCGCTCCTTGAGTACACGCGCCTCTCTGATCACCCGCAAATCGCTCGATAGAAAGACGGGGCGCGGCCACTGTGCGCCGAAGGGTTCGAGGCGTTCGAGTTCGTCTGCGAGCGCGAGCGTGAGCGCGCGCGAGGGCAACTCGGCGTCAACCTTGACGACGGGCGCGCACTCCGCGGCGTCCGTCAAAAACGGACGCGCATGTTCGTCGAGGCGGCGTCTGAGTTCGGCGATGTGTTCGCGGCGGATGGTGAGACCGGCGGCTTGCGCGTGGCCGCCGAAGCTCTCGAAGAGGTCGGCGCAGGCGGTCAGCCCGTCGAGCAGGTGGTAGCCTTCGACGCTGCGCGCGGAGCCGTGGCCGAGGTCGCCTTCGAGCGAGATGACGACGCAGGGGCGCGCGAGTTTTTCCGCGATGCGCGAGGCGGCGAGTCCGATCACGCCGCGATGCCAGCCGTCGCCCGCGATGACTGCGACCGCGCCACAATCGCCGCTGCGTTCGTACTCGGCCACCGCGCGCTCGGTGATCGCGCGCTGCATCACCTGTCGCTCGCGGTTGCGCGCATCCAGATGTTCGGCCAGACGCCGCGCCTCGGCCGGGTCGTCCGTCTCGAACAGTTCGACGACGGCGCGCGCGGCATCCATTCGCCCGGCCGCATTGATGCGCGGCCCCAGACGGAAGCCGAGGTCGCTGCAACGCATGTCGCGCCCGTCGCCGCAGCCCGCCACTTCCAACAGCGCGCGCAAGCCGGGGTTCGTCGCGTTCACGATGTCGGCCAGACCGAGCGCGACGATGGCGCGGTTCTCGCCGATGAGCGGCGCAACGTCCGCGACCGTGCCGATGGCGACCACCTTCAGAAATCCTTTGACCAGACCCTCGCGCCCGCGCCGGCGCAGAACTTCGTGCGCGAGTTTAAAAGCGACGCCGACGCCCGCGAGATGCTTGTCTGGATAGCTGCAATTGCGCTGGTTGGGATTGAGTACGGCGAAGGCGGGCGGCGCGCCCTCTGCGGCGTCGGGCAGGTGATGATCCGTCACGATCACGTCGAGGCCGTTCGCGCGCGCCCATTCCAGAGGCTCGTGCGCGCGAATGCCGCAGTCAACGCTGATGACGAGCGTGCAGCCTTCGGCGCGGGCGCGTTCGAGCACGTCCTGACGGATGCCATAGCCTTCGGTGAAGCGGTGCGGGACGTGGAAGCGCGTCTCGGTGCCGAGGAGTTGCAGCACGCGGCGCAGGACGACCGTGCCGGTCGTGCCGTCAACGTCGTAATCGCCGTAGATCAAAATCCGCTCGCCCGCGTCAACCGCGCGGAGCACGCGCGCCGCCGCATCCGTCATGCCGAGCATCAGCGAAGGATCGTGCAGTTGATCTAAGGATGGATGCAGTAACTTGCGCGCGTCCTCTTCCGACGCGACGCCGCGCGCCGCGAGCAGCCCCGCGACGATTGGCGAGACGCCGAGGCGTGCGGCGAGGGCTTCGGCGTGCGCCGGGTCGTAGCCGCGCACGCTCCACAGTTTGGGGATGGCGATTTGCATCTCTACTCGGCGAACCAACCGTTAGGGTCGAGGAGTTTGACGCCGATGCGCTGGCGGCCGTCTTCCTCGTCCTTCCAGACGCCGTTGACTTCGGCGTCGAGCGGGTGGCCGAAGGGCGGCGTGAGGCGCAGTATGGCGCCCAGTTCGACGGAGGCTTCGGCGATCAGGGTCGCGCCGCCGCGCGAGACGCGCACGGCCTCGCCGCTCTCCTTGAAAGGCGCGCCCGCAGGCGAGCGGCCTTCGAGTTCGACGGGAAAGTTGACGGGAACGCGCGGGCTGCGCGGGCGTTGCGAAGGCGAGTTTTCTATCTCACTTTTAGTTTCATCGTTCATCGAATGTCTCTAAACCCCTTTCTGAATCTGATCAGAAAACTGCACGGCAACTGTGCGGAACAGGGGCGAGAGAGAGTGTACCCGAAACGAGAGATAACGGCGAATGTAACGGGCCGTGCGCCCTTTATTATTACTATTCACCCGGCCAGCCATTTTCTTGACAGGCTTATCTAATAGGCGTATAGCTGGCCTGCGTCGCCTCGTATCCTGTTGACGAATTGCTCACGAGTTGTCGTCAACATCAATGCCCTGCAACCTGAAACCCACGCTCAGGCGGCTCCCACAATCAAGGCAGCTCTGCGGTGAGGTCACAAGCCATGGAATACAAAAAAGCGACGTTAATTCTCCTTGTCGGCTCTTCCATGTTTTTTTCGATATTAATCTTTGCGCTCCCAAGTTCCTCACGAAATAACAAAAGCCTTGAACAAACCAACCAATTGACTGAGACGCACCCAGCCCTGAAACAAGATTTGGTATCGAAAACCGGCGAGAAAATTATAGAAGTCGTTGAGGCTTCATATCGGACGACAGAAAATGGCATAGATAGCTCATCTGTTCGATTAAGGAATCTCAGCAATCGAAACATTACTGCGTTCGGAATCATCTGGACGGTAACATTCACGGACACGAACCAATGCCTGTTAACGCAAATCGGAGATTACAGACTTCATAAAGACATGGTGGAGGCTAAAGGGATCAGACCTTTTGCTCCTTACGAGGAAAAAGTTATTCCACGCTTAACTAACCAATCACTTGACGAAGGACAAAAGATTGAAAGCGTGAGAGTGGAAATCTCTTTTGTCGAGTTTGAAGATTCGAGCGGCATCGGCATAGAGAAGTCTGATATGTACGAACAGATTCTCTCCAAGAGGAAAGGAGCCGAAATTTATAAACAATGGATAGAGAGTGACTATGGGGATGACCCTCGAAACCTCGCCAAAGTTATAAGAACTCTGTCCAGCGATGAACTTCCGAATGATAAAGAATTAGAAAATAGCTGGGTTGAGATAGGGGCATCAACTTACCGAGAGTGGATGCGCGACATCCATCGCAGCAAGGGTGAAATTGCCTTGCGAGAACAAATTCAGAGGCAGGTTCAAAGGCGGAAGTAGATCAACGCCATTAGTGCATTTCTTGCTACGGGAAATGGAGAGCACCTATGAAGCTGAAAATATTCCCAGCACTAATCTGCGTCATCATATTTTCGTCTCAGTATCTTCTCAAACCGGTTCTAATTGTATAAAGCAAAAATGTACGGCAACAAATACTGTAGATGCGTATGGAAATACAGGCTGCAAAATTTCATTCGACTATAAAGACTGCGATGGGCGCAGCCATAGTGCCCGGCCACAGTGTACCAATGGCGTTCAAGGACAAAGCAATTGCAAATGTACTTGCACTCCAGCACCAAACAATGGATGGGCAACTTCCTATGATCTACCAGATGATACAAATGTAAGTGACTCGATAAGTTGTTTTGGTTGCACAAGACCAACTCCAACACCCTGCGCCATCCCGACATCTCAACCGCCCGATGGGAGACATGACTGCCTATGGCTTAAATCTTCATGTGAATGGTTCTGTGGTCAAATAGCAGATATATCGCAAACGGATTGCGAGGATGGGGGATGGATTTGGAACTTCACTTCAAATTACTGTGAGTCACCCATCGATGGTAGTCTGGGTGAAATCTGCCCCGACCCGCCGGAGTCTTACCAGTGCGGCACGATCCTGCCGGAGACGAGTTGCCCCTACACCATCTACGGTTTCGGCTCCTGCTACTCGCCCATCCTCATTGATGTCGCGGGCGACGGCTTCCGCCTCACCGATGCCCGGCGCGGCGTGCGCTTCGACCTCGACGGCAACCCCGATCACCTGACCGAACAGGTCTCGTGGACTGCGGCCAACTCGGACGATGCGTGGCTCGCCTTAGACCGCAACCGCAACGGCAAGATAGACAGCGGGCGGGAACTGTTCGGCAACCTGACCATACAACCGGCGTCGTCTGAGGGCAACGGCTTTATCGCGCTCGCTCAATACGACAAAGCACAGAACGGCGGGAACGCGGACGGCGTGATCAATGTGCGCGACGGGTTCTTCCCGCTGTTGCGTTTGTGGCAGGACAGGAATCACAACGGCGTGTCGGAAGCGGAGGAATTGCACACGCTGCCGTCGCTCGGCGTGACGGAGATTGGCCTGAAGTATCAGGAATCGAAACGCACCGATGAGTACGGCAACGAGTTCCGCTACCGGGCGCAGGTGGACGACGAGAAAGGCGCGCGGGTCAATCGCCGGGCGTGGGACGTGTTCCTCGTCAAAGCCCCTTGATCAAATTCAAACCAGATGTTAAAGCCACCATCCGTAGATAGTTCATGTTCGGCCGGTGCGCCCTTTATTATTACTATTCAACCGGCCGGAAGTTTTATTGACAACCATACGTGACAGGCGTATAGCTTGCCTGCGTCGCCTCGCATCCCGTTGGCGAAATCCTCACCGATTCCGTCAATCTCACATAATCGTTACCGGGAATGGGAGTCCTCACTATGAGAAACAAAGTATTCATCATAGCGTTAGCTTTACTAGTTTCTTGCTTTGCTCTAGTTCATATATCCTCCTCACAAAAAAAACCCCCTCCTAAACAAAACAGAATCATCAAGCATCAGGCTGCTCGTGAAGACCCTATCAAGGTGGTCAAAGTGCAGAGCAAAAGTGGTCTCATTAATATAGGGGGTAACACATTTGCCGATGACGACTGGCTGAGAGGTCTGACAGTCACGGTGAAAAACACTTCAGGGAAGTCTATCGCATTCGTGGAACTGGAACTTCACTTTAACGGCCCGGAGAAATCTGTCGGAGAGGTCATTAGTGGCTACCCTGTAATGTATGGGAAAGTGCCACCGCCGGGGTCGGCGTCGTTTGAGGACGGAGTAATTATCCCCCCGAATGAAACTGTGGATGTCGTATTAGCAGATGATGAATACAGGCGTCTGCGAACCTTTCTGAATCAAACTAATTATCCCGAAAGCATCAAGGACGTAGAGTTAATCATTCATCAAGTTATCTTCAAAGATAATACGAAATGGATGGCCGGGAGTTTGTTCCGTCGTGATCAAAGCGATCCCGATGAGTGGCATTTGATGTTTCCTTGACAGCCGGACACCAGAAGCGTATAGACCGTCTTGTTCCGTATCACATTTCTGTTGACTAATCGCTCATCGGTTCCGCCAACCTCACATTCTTCCTTCAATTGAGGAGAAACAAAATGCCTTATAAGCGATTCCTTTTAGCGATAGCAGTGTTGGCTGCGCTCGCCGCCACCGGCTATATGCTTGTGGTAAGACCCGGCATCGCCGGGCAAAAGAAATTAACGAATCGCAAAGGCCATCGCGTCTTGCCGCTGGCGGTAAAGAGTGAGGTCGAGGGACTAGTCATCGCGAATGTCAGATTTGAGCACGGCGATGAGATGACTGTGTACGACATCTTCAACAACACGGATAAAGCAGTGCTGTCGGTGGTCGTCCGTGCCGCCGACTTCACCCTGACATCGGACGCCGACCCGGGCACAAGCTTGATCCTGCCGGACGGGCGGCATGTAAGCCGAATACCTACTGACAACATCAAGGATGATACGCCGCTCATCCTGAGCGCAGCGACCTTTGAAGGAGAGGAGGCTAAAGGCTCACCGAAAGATGTGCGTCGCATGCAGGAATTCCGGCGCGAGAAACTAGAAAGAGGGCGACAGTTGAAAGAACCCGGCAGAGAGCAGTAACGACGCAATTTGATTCCGTCAACCTGACATAAACATTATCAGTAATCAGGAGTTCCACAATGAAGAAAGTATTTATCGTTGCGTTGCCATTAGTTCTCATCTGCGTAGGAATTGCGCAACAAGTTAAAGGGCAAAGTAAGAATGGCAAAGAGCGAGTCGTAGAGAAAGTGTGGAGAAGGCCGACGCCATTTAAAGTAAAGAACATAAAGACGAAGAAGGGAGAGTTCTTATTAGGGCAGAAGCTTATTGATGAAGATGATTGGTTCAATGGACTGTCAGTTGTTGTGGAGAACATTTCAAATAAAACCGTTATATATATTGGAGCCGGGTTTCTGTTCCCCGGACAAAATAGAGAAACCGGGAAATCTCTCCCGCTCTACAAATCTCTCTCTTATGGGCATCACCCGGGCGCGCCGGGACAAGCACTCACCAATTCTCAGCCTATAGCCCTGAAGCCGGGCGAAAGCTTTACAGTTACACTGACAAACGCTGATTACGAAGAAATAAAGACTAATCTGAAACGGCTTGAATATTCCCAAAGCGTTAAATCAATCAAGTTTTACCTGATGGAAGTTTACTTCAGTGACGGCACAGGCTGGGCGGGTGGAAGTTGGCTTGATCGTTACCCGCAGGAACGCAGGAGCAATATTAGAGAGCAACCACCAATCAGCAAGGTGGCTCAGATGCTACCTACACTTCAAAGTAATAGCCTCATAAAATCTAATATTTTTTCCAGTCCTTTTTTTTTTATTAAGTCCGGTTTGCAGGAAGTCTGCACAGTTCAAAGTGAGCCGCCGCATGGGGCGGTCGGTCCATGTGGTGTTTACGATGGATTTTACACTAGGCGCTGTTGCGCCAATTGCTGTCCCACCCAAACACAATGCTACAAGAGAGAGGCATGGATACGTCCAGGCTACTTAGGAGAAACATTTGATACAGCACTAGTTGAATTTATCGACACCTGTAGGCTTCAGTTTGGCTATGGGGAAGGGTGTATGCTTTCGCCCAATAGAATGCACTTTGAGTGTGGAGATAATGATGTAGGTGAAGGTGGCGCACTTTGCACGACGCCGGGCTTTGACGGCACTTGCCCGCCCGGCACATATCCCGATGACTTCGGGATGTGCTGCACTGGCCTCGCCAGCGGCGAAGGTGACCTGTGTCCCGACCCGCCCGAATCTTACCAGTGCGGCACAATTCTGCCGATGACGAATTGCCCTTACACCATCTACGGCTACGGCTCCTGCTACTCGCCCATCCTCATCGATGTTGCGGGCGACGGCTTCCGCCTCACCAGCACGGCACAGGGCGTGCGCTTCGACCTCGACGGCAATCCAGACCACCTGACCGAACAGGTATCGTGGACTGCGCCAGAGTCCGACGATGCGTGGCTCGCCTTAGACCGCAACCGCAACGGTATGATCGACAGCGGGCGGGAACTGTTCGGCAACCTGACCCTGCAACCGGCATCGGCTACAGGTAACGGCTTTATCGCGCTCGCTCAATACGACCAGACCCGGAACGGCGGCAACGCCGACGGTGTGATCGACTCGCGCGACGGCTTCTTCGCGCTGCTGCGTTTGTGGCAGGACACGAATCACAACGGCGTCTCGGAAGCGTGGGAGTTGCACACGCTGCCGTCGCTCGGCGTGACGGAGATTGGCCTGAAGTATCAGGAATCGAAACGCACCGATGAGTACGGCAACGAGTTCCGCTACCGGGCGCAGGTGGATGATGCGAAAGGCGCGCGGGTCAACCGCTGGGCGTGGGACGTGTTCCTCGTCAAAGCCCCTTAATTAAATTCAACCCGCACGCTGAAGCGCAACGGCCGAAGATAACTATCTCCGGCCGTTGCGCTTTGTTAATGAAAAGTTATCTCACCGGCGCGAGATGGAAGCGACGCGCCGAATAGTGCGGCGGCGAAGGTAAATCACGCGGGTTGAATGAAACCGCCCATGAGCAGCAGGAGGATGGCCGCGCCGACGACGAGGCGGTAGCCGATGAAGATGCCCGTGGAATGTGTGCGCAGGAATCGCAGCAGAAACCAGATCGAGGCGTAGCCGACGAGCGCCGAGACGATGGTCGCCACGACGAGCGGCACAGCGCTCCCTTCGGGAAGTTTCTCGACGGCCTCGCGGAGTTCGAGCAGGCCGCTCGCGGCGATGGCCGGTATGGAGAGCAGGAACGAGAAGCGCGCGGCCGTCTCGCGCGTCTCGCCCGCGAACAGCCCGCCCATGATGGTCGAACCGGAACGGCTCGCGCCCGGGATCAACGCCAGCACCTGCGCGCCGCCCACCGCGAGCGCGTCGCCGATCCCCAGTTCTTTCATCTCGCGCCGACGTTTCCCTACGCGCTCCGCCAACGCCAGCAGCAGCGCGACCGCGATCATCATCGTCGCGATGACCCACAGGTTTTTCGTAAAACTCCCCTCGATCTGTTTTTTGAACAGCAGCCCGACGACGGCGACGGGCAGCGAGCCGATGATGACCAGCCAGCCGAGCCGCGCGTCGTCAGACAGACGCGAACGGCGTTGCCTGATCTCGCCGTCGGCCGCGCGCGTCTCCTGCGGGCGTGCGCCGCCCCTGAGCAACGCGAAATGATCGCGCATGAAGGCGACCGTGATCGCCCAGATGTCGGGCGCGAAATAGATGAGCACGGCGAGCAGCGTGCCGAGTTGGATGACGGCGATGGTGGCCGTCGTCTGTTCGGCGCGCAGGGTCGGCTCGACGCCCTCGTAGAGGCCGAGCGCGCGTGCGGCGAAGATCAGGTGGGCCGTCGAACTGATGGGAATGAACTCGGTCAACCCCTGTACGATACCGATGATGATGGCCTGTAGAATGTTCATGATTCGTTATTCGCGGAGCGTGGCACGGGCGAGCATGCGGTCGTAGAGCGCGGCGGGCAGCCAGCGGCCGACGCGCGCGATAGTGGCGAGTTGCCACGGGAAGGCGTAAGTGCGCCGTCTCGTTTCGATGGCGCCGAGCATCAATTGCGCCGCACGTCCCGTGTCCTGTAGAAACGGCATCTTCTGGTTGCGCCCGCGCGTCATGGGCGTGTCGATGAAGCCGGGATGAATCGTCGTCACATAGATATTGCCCGGTCGCAGTTCGACGCGCAGGCTCTCGAAGAAGGTCGAGAGCGCGGCCTTGCTCGCGCAGTATGCGCCCGAACCGGGAAAGCCACGATAGGCGGCGAGACTTGAGATGCCGACGATTTGCCCCTCTCCGCGCGCAATCATCTCCGGCAGCACGGCCGCCACAGAGTTCATCGCGCCGAGCAAATTCACCGAGAGCACCTCGGTCGCGACCTCCAGGTCGAACTCGCGCGCCAGGGTGAGATCGCCCTTCCCCGCGTTGGCGACGAGCACGTCTATGCGCCCGAAACGCGCCGCGACTTGCCCCACCGCAGACTTCACCGCCCCCGCATCGCGCACATCAACCGCGACGGCCAGCGCGCTCGCGCCCGTGGCTTCGACTTTCTCCGCCACCTCGCGCAAGGCTTCCACGCGCCGCGCCAGCAACCCGACCGATGCCCCGCGCCGCCCGAACTCCACGGCCAGAGCCTCGCCGATGCCGCTCGACGCGCCCGTGATCAAGACTGTCTTTCCCGCCCAGTTCAAGATAAGTAAAGCACCCTCAGCAAAGTTCCGCGACGTGTTCGCCGAGCACGCGCAGGGCAAGCCCGAGATCGTCCTGTTTGATGAGCAGGTGATCGCGCGAGAAGGCCGTGAGCGCGCCGAGGGGGATGCCGGCGGCGGCCAGCAGTTCCGTGACGCGCGCGAGATAGCCCGTCACGTTCCAGCCGAGTTCGATGTCGAGCGTGACGAGCCGCCAGCCGGTCTCGACGCGCGCCTCGCGCACGGCGTGGCGCATCACGAGCCAGTCCTCTTCTTCGAGAAGGAGCGTCACTTCGTTCGTGTCGCGCAGGAGCATGAAGGGCACGGTCGCGCGCGGGCTGAGTTCGGGCTGTTCGAGCAGGCGCGACCAATCCTCGTGGCGCATGCCGACGAGGACGAACGTCGCGGGCGCGACCTCCACCTTCGTCCGGCTGAGCAACTCGGCCGCCGTCTCCTTGTGCCCTGCGTCAATCATCAACGATGCCGGATTAGTAATAACGCTTTCGTCTTTCTTTGCGACTTTGCGCCTTTGCGTGAGTTTAATTTCTTGCAAAGGCGCAAAGTCGCAAAGGAGTTGAGCGGTTGATCGTGTTGTGAACTTTGTCGTGTGCCGGTGCATGCGCCCGCCGGGCAAGTCTCACACCTGTACGACGATGGGGACGATGACGGGGCGCGCGCCCGTCTGTTTCTGGATGTAGCGTTTGAGATCGACGCGGACGCGCTCTTTCAAAAGCGTCAGGTCGCGGCGCTCCGTGGCCGGGGCTTTCTCGACGGCCTCCGTCGCGATACGCTGCAAATTCTTGATGAAGCCGTTCGAGCCGCCCGCGCCGACGACGCCGCGCGCCATGATCTCCGGCGGAAGTTCCAGTTCGCCCGTCTCTTCGTTGAGCGTCAGGATCGGGGTGAGCACGCCGTCGTAAGCCATCTGCTTGCGCTCGCGCACGGTCTCGCGCCCGATCTCCTCGAAGCCCGAATCGTCTATGAAGGTGCGCCCCACGTCGCGCTTCTCGATGACGGTGGCGGTGTCGGCCGTGAGTTCGAGCACGTCGCCGTTCTCGATCATGATGACGTTTTCGTCCGCGTAGCCGAGATGATTTTTGACGAACTCTTTGTGGCGGTAGAGCATGCGATACTCGCCGTGAATCGGCACGACGAACTTCGGCCTGACGGCCTCGGTCATAATGCGTATGTCTTCCTGCGAGGCGTGGCCGCTGACGTGGATGAGCCGCCGCTTCTCGTCGATGATGTTGCCGCCGCGTTTGTAGATGTCGCCGATGAGGCGCGAGATGGCGCGCTCGTTGCCGGGGATGATGCGCGCCGAGAGCACCACGGTGTCGCCCTCTTCGATGCTCAAACCCTTGTAGGACTGCGAAGCCAGTTGCGCCAGCACGGCGCGCGGCTCGCCCTGCGAACCCGTGATGAGATAGACGATCTCTTCGTCGGGCATCTTGCGCGCTTCGTTCAGCGAAACCATCTCGTTTTCGTGAACGTCCAGATAGCCGAGCCGTTCGGCGATCTCCACGTTCTTCAACATCGAGCGGCCGAGCACGCACACTTTGCGGTCGAACTGCTGCGCCACGTCGAAGACGATCTGCAAGCGGTGGATGCTTGAGGCGAAGGCGGCGACGATGATGCGCCCCTCTGCTTCCTCGAAAATCTCCTCGAAGGCGGGGATCACGGCGCGCTCCGAAGGCGTGCGCCCCGGCACCGTGGCGTTGGTCGAATCCGACAGAAGCGCGAGCACGCCTTCCTGCCCGTAGCGGCGCAGCGTCCTCAGGTCAATCGGCTCGCCGATGACGGGCGTCTCGTCAACCTTGTAATCGCCCGTGTGGATGATCGTGCCGACGGGCGTCGTGATGGCGAGCGAGAAACAGTCTATGAGCGAGTGCGAGGCGCGTATGAATTCGACCTTGAAGACGCCGATGTTAACCACGTCGCGCGGTTCGACGCGGTGAATCAGCACGTCGTTCAGCAGGTGGTGCTCTTCGAGTTTGCTCTCCGCCAGACCCACCGTGTAATGCGAGGCATAGACGGGAACGTTGAATTTTTTGAGGATGTAGGGCAACGCGCCGAGGTGGTCTTCGTGCCCGTGCGTGAGGACGATGGCCGTGATGTGTTCGCGGTACTCGTCCAGAAAATCGAAATCAGGCACGCACACGTCAACGCCGTAGGCGCTCTCTTCGGGAAAGCCCATCCCCGCGTCAACGATGATCATCTCATCGCCGTAGCGCACCGCCATACAATTCATCCCGAACTCGCCGACGCCGCCGAGCGGGATTAGTTCTATTACTTTACTCACTATTATTTCTTATTCTCCGATATGCCCAACGCACATGCTTTCCAGCACAAGTTTGTCGAATTGCTTTTGACCGGACAGTATAGCATAGCGCCGCGCTCTTTCCTTTCCGGGAGACGCGCCTGCCGCCGGGCGCGATAATTCAAGGGACAAATAGTTTGCCGCCGGCTGACGAGCGGGGCGGAGCGCCATCGGTTGCCGGACTATTGTTGACAGGATAGAGTGCCGGCACTAGGATGTGGTAGTTAACTCACACCGCGGCCGTCAACACCTCTTGCAACCTCACGGCGAAGGGGCGGAAATGGAACCCGTCATGCACTCTCAACTTCATCTGCGGCGGCCTGCTTCCCTCTTAACTGATCAGTTACAGCTTTGCTTCCCGCACCGTGCCTACCTCGTTTCACGTCCTCAGCCCACCACGCGGAGAATCTCACATGAACACACGTATCCTCAGACTGCCCATGCCCGGACGGGTAATCAGCTTGCGCATCTGTCTCTCGCTCGCGTCGCTGTTGCTGTTAATCGCAACCCTCTTTCCCATCTCTCAGCCGCCCGTCAACGCCGAGACACACATGCGCGGGACGGTCGTGCGCAAAAGTCCGAGCTTCACTAAACCCGCGAGCGTCGAGATCGAAGAGGATGAAGGAGACGACGCCCCGCACCTGTTGGCCGCCACCTATTACAGTTTGAAAGATGATCTGCGGGCGAGGCTTCTGCTCAACAACAAGAGTCCGCACGCGCTCGAAGTGCAACCGGCGCTTTTCAATTTGAGCGGCGTGCGGCTGGACGTTCCTGCCGTCACGGTGGGAGGTAATTCGTTTCGTGAAATTGACCTGCGGGAAATGACCGGCGGGCGCGCGGAGTTTGCAGAGGGCAGCCTGCAAGTCTTCTATCGCGGCCATGATCTCGCGCTCGGCGCGCAAGTGTACCTGACGGACGTGGCGCGCAGTCTCGTCTTTGAGGAAAAACTCGCGGAACTGGCCGAACAGTTTTCCTCTTCCCGTTTAGAGGGCGTGTGGTGGCTGCCTTCGCACGGCGGCGAGATGCGTCTGGTGTTGTCGAACACGACGGACGCTTCGCTCTCTGTGACGGCGAGCGTGGAAGGCAGCGCGCCGCCGCAACATGATCCGGCGACATTGATGCTGGCTCCGCATGAAACGCGGGTGGTGGATATTTTGCGCGACCTCGTGGGAGATCGGGGCGGAAGGCTGGCACAGGTTGGCGGAGTCTCTCTGCGGCATTCCGGCGCGGGCGGCGCGCTGCTCGCGCGGTTGCTGATCCGTGAGGCGGAGAGGGGATATTCCTCCTGGGCGCGCTTTACCGATCCGTCGAAGGGGAAATCCTCTAAGTATCAGGGCGCGGGCTTGCGTCTGGGCACAGTCGGCGGCGAGCGGCTCACGCCCGTCGTCGTCGCACGCAACGTCGGTTCGACGGAGACCACGATCAGCGGGCGCATTCCCTACACGCTCGACGATGGCAGCACGGGCGCGTTCGCAATTCCAGACCTGCGCCTCGCTCCGGGCGAAGCCGGAACAGTTAACGTGACCGGGGCGCTGGCGCGCGAACATATCGAGCGCGACGTGGCGACCGCCGGTTTGGAGTTTGAGTACACGGGCACGCCGGGCAGCGTGATCATGTCCGCCCAAAGCATCAGCCCAAGCCGCACACAAGTCTTTCAAGTGCCGCTGTGGGACATCGTGGCGCAGCGCAGCAGCACGGGCGGCTACCCCTGGAAAGCGGAAGGCGACGCTTCGACCATCATCTACATCAAGAACGTCACTGACCGGGCGCAGGAATACACATGGCAGTTGCGCCATGCGGGCGGCACGTACTCGCTTGGTTTGCGAACGATTGCGGCGCACCAAACCGAGGCCATAGACATTCGCGCCCTGCGCGACGAGCAAGTGCCCGACCAACAGGGGCGCACGATTCCGCGAGACGCCACGAGCGGGCAAGTCCACTGGTCGCTGCAAGGCGGCGGGAATCTCACTTTGATCGGGAGAGCGGAGCAGGTAGACGCCGTGGGCGGCATCAGTAGCAGCTATGCGTGCCAGAACTGCTGCCCCGACAGTTTCCTGCGCGGCTTCACCCGCCACGATTCCTTCACCGGCTTCCCCGGCGACGAGTCCTTGTGCGAAGCCATGCAACAGAACGAGGATTGCTACGGCACACTGCTCGAACCCTTCCACGTCTCGGCCATCTGGTCGAGCAGCGACACGAGCGTCATGAGCCTCAATCCGGGGGGCTGGGCGCAGGCCGAGGCTCCGGGCACGGCGACGGTCTCGGCCTTCTGGCGCGCCTTCATCTACACGGACGGCGGGTCTTCGGGTTGTGAGAGCGGATTGCTCCACCCGTCGGTTGAGACTCTCTGTGAGATTTTGCCATTGCAAGCTAACCGGGGCAGGATTCAGGCGCAAGGCAGCAATCCTCGCGTGGAAGTATCAATACCGTGGTCGCAAGAGGACGTGCCCTCAAAAGCGACTGCACTGAATTGGCTTGACGGTGTGTGGAACAAATTAACATCATCGCAACAACGAGACCGGCAGCGAGCATACGAAGATGCTAGGCGATTTATCCTGAATGCTCCACAAGATGGATATGAAGCATACCCATTTAAAATCAGCCGCTCTTTCAGAGACCCGTCGCGAAGAGACCCCGATGCAAGAATAGACATCGAGATAATTACAGGACGCGCTTTCGAGGGGCCATTCTGACAAAGACCTCATGCCGTTCATGTGCGTGGCTTGTACACTTTAGAATCGTGCCTATGCAACACTTATTCCCAAACTTCTTAAACGATATCCAAGAGTATAGAAAGGCTCAAGCGTTTTGGAAGGCTCTATGCGGACAAGTTCTGGCTAAACATCACCAGTCTGATGTATGGCGGCTTGGATTCCATGAGGTGAAATTGGATGATGATTCCTTTCTGCTTGATGGTAATCCGATCTATGCGCTTGTAAATTCGCAAGAGTCAAAGGGTGTCCGTATCATTCAAGATGATCCGAAGGTACACACGAAGTGGGAGATGGCAGCGTGGATGAGTGTGTCTGGTGATGAGCACTCCGAACCGGGTCTGATAGATGAACTCGTCTTCGCCTGTAATTTAACGCAGAACTCTGCGGGCACATTTGAAAAGCTATTCGAGACTTGGATTCAACCGGATAGTAAGCCGCCGGCTATTGAGCAGTTAATTAAACATCTTGGAATAGGGTAACGTCGCTTGCGGCATTAATCGCGTCTACCCAATCACTATGAGACATGGTGCAGCAGAACGAGGATTGCTACGGCACGCTGCTCGAACCCTTCCACGTCTCGGCCATCTGGTCGAGCAGCAATACTTCCGTGATGAGCCTCAACACAGGGGGCTGGGCGCAGGCCGAGACGCCGGGCACGGCGACGATCTCGGCCTTCTGGCGGGCGTTCATTTACACGG